>SFGN01000070.1 GCA_004556565.1 Lachnospiraceae bacterium
AGCCTCAGCGTAGCCCGCTACGCCTGCGTTTTTACAACTGCACTCTCGAAAAAGCATTCTCAGCGAAACAGTACGGTATTTAGGGTGCATCATACTAGTTGATGGGGAAATCAAAATTCTTTCCCGGTTAGTTTTCGGTTTCACGCTCAGTCAGCTTTACATCATAACCGAGAATGTCAGTGATTTTGTGAACTGGAAAGAATTCTTTACTTTAGCTATGATGTGTCGAGGATGTACCGGATTCCGGTACGGAGTTTTGTGTCGTGCTTTGGGAATTCGGATTGTAATTGCTGTCGGACGCTGTTATAATATGGCATGGGAAACCAGAGAGCCGGGCGGCTTACCCTCCTATTTCGGAGGGGTTAACCCTCCAGACGAAAGAAAGGAGGGCTTGCCAATGGTTACATATTCTGATCTGATTCAGTTTTGTATATTCATTGTTACCCTTGTTGGTCTTTGCTATAAGATTTTCAAGGATAAAAGAAAATAGCCACCAACTATTCGCAGTAGTTGACGGCTGTTATTAAGTAACAGTCAATCACTTTTGAGGGTAGGCCGCCTCTCTGGCTTTCCCTTTTTCTATATCCAATATAGCATATCTGACGGTGTTCGTCAAATCAAAATTTTTTCTCGGTGTCCCATACGGCAACTATCAAATTTTTCCGTTAATGATATAGAAAGAAATAAAAACTGTTGTCTGTACCATGGATTTTCTATATTTGTGTACCGGAATCCGGTACATTCGTTAGTATCAAATGCGATAAAGACTCAAAGTGTGTTCCATGTCCGCTAAAATTATATTGTTTTTATGTATTTTCCGATAGTCTCCAATCATGATAAACCCACCAATTAACCAGGAAATTTGAAGAATCAGACCTAAAACTATTGCAAAAAAGAAAATAGAAAATACAATAACACAACCAGGAAGTTTACGCAGCGAACGAATAACTCTCCTTATACCGAAAAAGAACCCAATGGAACAGAATAGCTGGAAAAGGAATCCAATGATATAGAAAGCGGTAATTAAAACTGAGCCATGGGTAAATTCTTGAAACGCTGCTATAATGGCATTTAAATTTAGCGTTACAGAGGAGGCGTCAGCCTCTTTGAGCAAGAGGAAAATAGATATCATATACAAGAAGAGTGTCGTGATAATTCCCAATACAGTAAAAAGAGTAGCAGTGGACTTCATTTGCCTGGTTTCATTAAGTAAGGCTTCATATTCGGTTCCAAAACAATCAGGACAGAGATGTCTTCTGTCAGGAGTGGGGAGAGAACATTTTTCACAGGTAAATGAACCGCAGGTTGTGCAAGAAGCGACAATGTTTGGATTTTGATGCCAACGGCATACAGGAGATGAAGCATGCAAGTCATAATAATTATCCATAAGTAAATTTCCTTTCAAATATATTCAAGTATTTTACATATCATATGTTAAATGAATAGATTTGAAATTTCTTACATGATAAAGGAGTCGAATGAAAATAAAAATGCCTATCCTGTCAGCCAACGGGATAGGTGATGCCCATAAGGACAATAACTATTGTGATGTAAACATAAATAATTCCGTAGCATTTCTAAAATATATTGTGGTAAATGTATTTGACACTTCTATTTCTGCATTAATGGAAATTTTTAAGTCTCAAATAAAGAATATTAAAGAATGAACATTTATCTTTGTATTTTATAAATTTCAAGAAATAAAATACATAAAGGCATAACAGACGTAACAGTCCGGTATGCCTATTTTTATGTGTATAATTTAGGATTGAGGCGAGTTATTGGCTCTTTTTAAAATTGTCAATGTACTGTAGTGCCATTTTTTCTAATGTGGCTTTACCTATATCATCTAATTGTTCATACGTTACAATTAAAGCCTGGATTGCGCTAGCTACTGCAGAATCCTTGTCCTTCAAAAGCAGGCCGGTGTACTTCATTATTTTTTCCTGCTCGGTGAGTTGTTCAAACATTTCGCCTTCCCCAGTTCGCAACCACTCTTCCCTTACATCGAATTCCCGACAGATTGCTTTTCGCATTTGGTCGGTTACACTTCGATGTCCTTTTTCTATATTGGAAATCGCAACCTTGGTAACGCCAAGTCTTTCTCCGAATTTTTCCATAGTCATTCCCAATTCAGTTCTTACCTTTTTTACTCGTTCATTTTCTGTCACGACGTTCACCTCCTGTTCACCTTCTGTATTGATAATATCATACGCTGTTATTAATTTCAATAAAAAGTTAGCAGAGATTACAGAAGGGTATTGACAACATAATCGGAGAACACTATAATGTAAACATAGATAACTAAACAATGGTTGAGAGAAAGGAAGTGAAAGCATGATGGGTTTGGAAACCAAGAAAGAGCAGGAAATTGAAAACATGGTTTCAATTTTGAAGCAGATTGATTTGCCTGATATTATCCTTCTTACGAGGGATGCCAATACTCTGCTGATGCGGAAGGAAGAAGTTCTAATGAAGCAAAAGCAAGAAGAAAGTAGAACGTACCGGAATCCGGTACGTTAAGAGAAGAGGTGCATATATGTACATAGAGGAGCAGTTGAAAGAATTGAAGGAATCAGTGGAACTTATGCAGAAGGAAATAGAACACCTGAAGGTAAAAAGTTCTGAACAGATATTGACCCCGAAGGAGTTTGCAGAAATGACAAGTATCAATCAGAATACGGTTTATACATGGATCAGGGAAGGGCGGATTAAGACATTGCCTAATTTGGGGACGGCAATAAGAATTCCCATGAGCCAGTTTTATGAAAGTGTTGATACATCGCAATACCAATCAGAGAAAGCCGCAAATAAAGCGGAAGAGCTTCGGAACGAGTTCCGCAGAATGCGTAAAGATAGGATAACACACAAAATAAGCTGATGTTCAGACTGTGGAAGAGTAAAAAATGGATAAAGTTGAGGATTTTAAGCCTGGAAGCCATATGCACAGCATGTTCCGTGACTTCTGGAACATGAATAAAAAGTATATCAACAGGAACGTACAGCATTCCATGAGGGAATCTGATTGGTATTTGATGTTAGAAGAGCTGAACCTTTTCATAGGGAAATACGACAGAGAACCTTATGTCAAAGATCTTGCATTAGCATTGATATCTGAAATAGAACGCAGATATAAAGCAGCAAAAGAGAGGGAAATGTGAAATGAGAAAAACAGAGAGGAACAATAGGCATGATTGAATTAAATGAAGGTCGGGTAAAAGAAATCCTTCGTTGCCGTACCACGCTTTTATCTCAGATACATAACAGGCTGATTTCCCTTCACCATGAGCTGGACGAGACGGAACAGCTTATTTCAGAAATTGCCCTGTCTTCCGTAAAGATGGATGGAGATACGGGAGGAAAAAATTCTGGACTGAAAAAGGATTTATCCGATGTGATGGAGGCGCATCAGAAGTTATCACAGATCAGGGAGAGGGAAGTCCGGATTCTGATGGATGAACTGGTGAAGGAAGAATCTCAGATTAACCGTGTCTGGGTATGCTTCAACGCCTTGTCTGGAGATGAATTCAAAGTGTTGGAGCATTTATATGTGCGTAACCTGCCGTATAAAGCCGTGGAGGAAGAAAGCGGCGTATCACATGGTACATTTGAATCCATACGCCGCCGGGGGATTCGTTTCATCATACGGATGTATAACAGCGACCTGCAGAATATTGAAATCATCCGGAAGTCAGGGACGCATATAGACTCGCATCCGGGGCTGAAAGATACTTACAGCGGTGGACATGGAAAAGGAAAGAGAAATAAGAAGAGTAAGAGAAGGAATCAGGAATATCAGCAGTTAAAGTTGGATTTGGACAACTGACGGTAAGCCATGGAAGGTAAATGATGGTGCAGGAATTTAGGATCAAGATGGAAATCCAGAAGAGCAGGCGGAAAAAAGGAGGAATGGCAATGAAGAATATATTAGAAAATTACATTCCTGGCGATAAGGTTAGGTTTCAGGTCTTTGATGAACCCGGCGTCTGCGTAGGCACGGTTGACCGTGACTCATACGGCAGGAAATACATACAATGCGATGACGGTATCACCTACTACCCATCGGGAAGTGACGAATTAGGAGGGGTGAAAAATGAAGATGTACAAGATTGAGGATATCGTAGATCTGCTGCTGTTTTCACAAAAACAAGGGGAAGGGTATGTCGGGTTTACCACCAACGAAGCTGAAAACCTGATTATCACAGTTAAGACCCATGAACCGGACTGGAGGGACGAAGACGGCATTGGGGAAGCCGTAATAGAATATGAGCTGCAGGAGTCGGTAGGAGAGTATTAGAAGGATTGAAACGGATATATAAGAACATTAATCAAAGAGAAAACAGTGATAGATTTACAATTTTTTTAGGAAGGAAGCAGGTGAAATGAAAAGGAGCTACTTAAATCGGGCAGGTGATTTTGATAAAAATGACTGCGACCGGAGTAAAAATTATGATTTGACAAAAAAAGATGATGAAAAAGACATTCCAATAGCAGAGGCAGGAAATGGAATGTCTTTTAAGAAAAAAATGGAGTGGTTAAAATTGCTTCTTAGATAGCATTTCGAGAAGAGCAAACTGTAAAATCTTCAAGGTATATTTTCTGGAAGGTTTCTTAATTTGATAAAGACGCTTGGTTATGCGTGATTCCCAATCACTGTATTTGAGAGTTGTTGGAATATTCCAGGTTTGTTCACATTCAGTAGGACTACCATAATTTCTGTAACTCCAACACAAAGTTGGTCTTACAGTGTATATAGAACAGGTATGATCTTGTTTTAATAAAGGGCAAGGTAATTTAAACGAAAAAAACTCTTCCTGAAGTTTTTGTTGTTCTTCAAAAGGCATGTAGGGGGATGAAAAAGTATTCTGAGAATATCCATGCTCAGTTAAAAACTTACATTGTTTAAGTGTTGTTTCTCTAATTTGGGTGCGTTCTTTAAGAGGTAAATTATTTAACGAAAATTCAATAATTTGATGCTCAAGATAAGTTATAACAATAAGCTGATGACAACAAGAAACACACCCTTTAGAACAAGTACATAGAGTGTTGTGATTTTGTTCAAGAATATCGAGTTGTTCAGTTACGGTATTTATTTCATTTGCATACCACTTACATAGTTTTAGCGGGTTAGGATTCTTGGGGATTTCTTGTGGAAATACGAAAGAATTTGCTGTATGGGCTGATTCATATATTAATGTGTTTAAATGATTTTCCAATGACATTTTAATACCTCCTGATGATTATAGAGGAATTATAACACAATTATGAAAATGTGTGTGGTTTTTAAAACCATAAAAAAACAAAAATAAAACATACGAAAAATTGTACCGGATTCCGGTACGCTGAGAAAAGGAGAACATTATGAGAACGATTACGATTGGAAATTTAAAGGGTGGAACGGGAAAGACAACTTCCGCCGTCAACCTGGCATACAGCTTTTCTGTATTGGGTAAGAAAGTGCTTGTCGTGGATGCAGATCCACAGGCAAACCTTACGCCGTTTTTTACAAAGGCGAACCAAAATGGAAAGACCATAAAAGACGTGCTGCGTAATCCAGCCAATATACGCAGTGCGATATACCGGAGCCGGTATAAGAATATTGACATCATAAAAGGAAATCCAGAGCTGGAAGAAGCGGATGCGGATGATAAAGGAATCCTTTGGTTTGCCTTAAGAGCGCTCAATAAATCGGTCAATGACAGATATGATGTCTGTATCATAGACACCCGGCCTGCTTTTGAAGCGATTACTGTAAATGCGCTGAATGCTTCAGATCTTCTTCTAGTCCCTGTCTGCCTGGACAGGTTCTGCCGGGACAACCTTCTGCTTGTGGAAGAACTTTACGATAAGCTGCAGGTCCCGCCGGAATGGAAGATATTTGCGAACAAGGTTGAGAACCGCAGGTCACAGCTCAATAC
Source organism: Lachnospiraceae bacterium (assembly GCA_004556565.1). Classification (GTDB taxonomy): domain Bacteria; phylum Bacillota; class Clostridia; order Lachnospirales; family Lachnospiraceae; genus Schaedlerella. The sequence goes on from SFGN01000070.1 coordinate 5,919, forward strand.
CTATCAGGATATGGTACAGAAGCATTCCTGGCCTTTCATGAATACCTGCATCAGCAAAGGAGCTGTCGTGGAAAATGCCCTGGAATACTATAAGCCGGTTTTGAAGCACCGGAAGTCAAGCCGGGTGGCGGCAGACTATCTGGAGCTGGCAAAGGAGCTTTTAGAGGAAGGGCAGGTGTGATGGATGGCGAATTTTGAAAGCATTTTCAGGAAGGAGACGAAGAAAGCAGAGCTGCATCCGAAACGGATCACAAAATGGATCCATTACAGTAAGCTGAAGGATAACCCTTCACAGTATTGTGACGAGGCTGATCAGGATGAGATTGTTGCCCTGGCCGACCTGATCGAGGCGGACGGGGAAGTGCTGCAGGACCTTCTTGTCCGTAAAACAGATGTCGATGAATATGAAATCATAGCCGGGCACAAACGCCGCAGGGCCTGCCGTCTGCTTGTGGAGGAAAGAGGGAAAGAAGAATTTGCCCTTTTACCATGTGTCGTTAAGAACGTATCTGATGTGAGGGCTGAATTCCAACTGTATTCCAGCAACGGACATCATGAAAAGACAGCTTATGAAATCATGCATGAGCTGGAAAGAATGAAGTACCTGTTGGAGAATTACCCGGAGGAATTCCCCCACCTGCAGACAGGACGCATGGTGGAACGTCTGGCGAAACAGTTTAACATGAAAAAGACAACTGTGGGGGAATATCAGGCGATCGCCAATAACCTCGGCGAAAAAGGCATGGATAAGTTCCGTGAGGGGGAATTAAAGAAGAGTGCTGCTTTGGAGCTTGCAGGGCTTATGGTGAAAGAGCAGGACAGGCTGGTTGAAGAGGGCAGAACATCCTTACGAGAGATCCGGGAATACAAGCAGGAACGGCTGGATAGGGAAAAAAATCTGCCAGCGGAGGCCACATTAGATGAAGCGAATATCAAGCAGGATCTTCCGGAACTGAAAAACACAGAGCAGCGGAAAGAATGGCTGCGGAATTACCAGGATTGGGGCATCTGGTACGAAGACAACCATATCGGAGTGAAATATTACAAGTATGATTTTTCAAACGGCGCCAGGCTGATAGTGGAAGAGTATGAAGAATACAGTATGTATGTTGGAGATTATTTTTCATCCTATTTCCATCTCGTAGGAGGACCGGAACCACCGAAGGGAAAATATGGAGTTGGGAAGTGGAACAGGCATAAGAATTACAGCAGGCATGCAGACAGTGAAACAGAGCTGATAGAATTTCTGAAGTTTATTCAGAAGGGCGGATGCTGAACAGAAAAACGTAAGGAGGAGATGATTCAATGAACAAAGAGTTAAAGAAGAGAATCCTGAAGACGGCAGCACTTGTGGTGTTATGTTCCCTGTTTCTTAAGCTTCCTGAGCTGCTTCCGGATACCTTGGCATTTCATATCATTTGCGTTGCAGCAGCGGGACTTATTTTATATCTGACATTAAGCATTCTGACCGCTCCGCCTGTCGGTGATGAAGGGAATGACTGTGACTGCTGTGTCAAGGATGGATACCAGAAGACAAATACAGAGGGAAATAGTCAAATAAGATGATAGGAGACTGGAGGCTCTCCGGAGAGGATATTTAACATGATATTTAAAGGATATAATACGGAAAAAGGGGAAACTGTCCTTTTATCCATTGATTCGGATGGAGTGATCCTGGGGTTAGATGACTGGAGATCCATCGAAGAGAAAAGCGTAAGAAGGTATTCAGAAAAACAAGATATTCAAGGAAAAATGATATTTGAAGGGGACAGCATTGAGAGCGTCCTGAACGGGCTGACAATGACCGTTCGGTATGGGGAATATGAAGCCTATTGCCCGGAGGATGAAGAATGGATGACTACGGTTGGATTTTACGCAGAAGCGGAAGGATACGGGAACATGCCCCTGGGACCAACGGAAGAGTACGCGAGGGTGATCGCGTAAAAGATAAAGGCGTACCGGATTCCGGTACGTGCGACAATACCGTCCTGCGGGGACTGCAGGCTGCAGATCCGCCGTTATAGGAAACTGCTCTTTTCATATGCTGCGAAAGCACAGGACGGTCTGCACGTTCCAAAAGACGTGCACGTATGTTTTGGCCGCAGCGGGGTGTTCTCCCCCTGCTGTGGCATAAGAGAAGGTACCTCCGCCGTCAGGCGACAGATACAAAAAGGGATGTCACAACCTGAAAGCCATTTGTCCAGGCCTCCTGAATGCAGTGGGACTGGATGAGAAAAGAGTTTGGCAGATACAATGAAAATGGTGTCATGCTCCGGTTTTCGGAAAGGAAAGAAGAGGAGGGATGAAGTGTCCGAAATGAACCGAACTTGATAACAGGAGAAAAGGGAGAAGGGTACATGAATAAATTTGATTATTATTACGGAGCAGAAGCGGAGCAATTCAATTTTTTCCGGATTCCAAAGAAGCTGATAAGGGACAAGGCCTTCAGCGGAATATCCTGCGAAGCGAAGATCCTTTACGGCCTGCTGCTTGACCGGATGACCCTGTCGTTACGGAATGGGTGGGTGGATGAATACAACCGTGTTTACATCATATTTGCCATTTGTGATATCATGGACGAATTCGGATGCAGTAAAAGAAAGGCAATCCGGCTGCTGGAGGAGCTGGATGACAGGAAGGGGATCGGCCTGGTCGAGAAGAAGAGGCAGGGGCTGGGAAAGCCAAGCCTGCTGTATGTCAGGAATTTCAATTTTGCTGAAAGTGGAGAATCAGACGATGCGGAGCGCGGGGGATGCATGGAAAGCCCTCCGGAACAGGAAATTGCATATGAAGATACCTACCAGGAAGGAATGAATGGGGATCAGCAGATGGAAGCCTACATACCAGATATTTCAGAAGGAGAAATCCTCAAAAACGAGGATATGGAGGTCCAGGGACAAGTGTACCCGTCCCAGAAGTGCCAAAACGTGCACCTCCAGAAGTGCCAAAACGTGCACCTCCAGAAGTGCCAAAACGTGCACCTCCAGAAGTGCCAGAACGTGCACCTCCAGAAGTGCCAAAACGTGCACCCTAATAAGACTGATAATAGTAAGACTGAATATATATATACTAATCCATCTATCCATCCATCTATTCCTCCGGATGGAACAGATGGGATCACAGGGGAATCTATGCCCTTAGAAGGATTCTGGGAAGACAGACAGGCAGTCTTGAGCCTGCTCAGGAAAAATTTGGATTACAGTGCGCTTATTGCCGATCTGTCCCTTTTGGGAGAAAAGGAATGGCTGGACAATCTGACAGAGCTTATGGCTGACGCATGCTGCTGTCCGGGGGAATATCAGGCAATCGGAGGGATGGCGGTACAGACAGCCGAAATACGAAGGAGATTCCTCCGGCTCAGGATGCCCCATATCCGTTATGTGCAGGAATCCCTCGAAAAGAACAATACAGAAATCAAAAACATCAGGGCATACCTGCTTGCCTGTCTGTACAATGCACCGTTGACCATGGGGTCTTACTATGCGGCTTCAGTGCAGCATGACCTGGCATATGGCCTGTTGGGGAAGCAGAGGATTCCATCCGGCGTCCGGGGACACCCTCCGGATACTGGGGAGCGGGATAAGGAAGATGCCGAAGAAATACGTTCCAGGTGAAGAATATGGCCAGCCTGCGCTGTAAGAAAAAGCATCCGGCGGTGTTTACAGTAAAGACAAACGAAATATGGCGTGCCGGATTCCGGTATGCAGGAAACAGATTTACGGAGATGGCAGTATCTCAGGAAAGGAGAGAAAGAAGATGAAAGGGAAAATGGAAGGGAAAATCAGGAATTTAGCGGCGCTGTGCATCTTGCTGATCAGCATTATGGTCACGGGCATGTCCGTATCGGCTGCGGGCGTCAGTTATTCCGATGTGCAGGAAGGCGACTGGTATTATGATTATGTGCAGTATGCCACTGCCCGTGGCTTTATGACAGGCTACAATGACGGGAGCTTCGGGCCTTCGGATAAGATTATCCGCGGGCAGTTTGCGACTATCCTGTACCGGATAGAGGGAAGCCCGCAGACGGCATATCAGAGCCGGTATCCGGATGTGCCGGAGGTCCGTTTTTACAGCATCCCGGTGACATGGGCGAGTGAGGAAGGGATATTCACCGGATATGCGAATGGGAAGTTCGGCCCGGAAGATCCGATCACGAGGGAGCAGATCGCGGCCATCCTGTACCGGTATTCCGTCAGGAAAGGGTATGACACCAGTGCCCGGGGAAATCTTAGCGCTTTCCCGGATGGTTCAAAAGTAAGTGGCTTTGCCCAGGAAGCGATGCAGTGGGCGGTAGGCACAGGGCTGATAACCGGAGACCGGGGATATCTCAATCCCCAGGGGAATACGAAGCGTGCGGAAGCTGCGGCAATCCTTAAGCGTTATGAGGCGTATGTTGAGGACATGGGCGGAAACAATCCGGACCCGGGCGAGACTGACCCGGAACCCGGGGAAACAGACCCTGATCCGGGAGAGCCGGAAAAAACGTACTCCTACGAGATAGAAATATTAAATAAAACGGAACTGTATACGGATAATTTTGTGCTCGTATACGTAAAGACAGATAACTTAGATTTCAATCCGGATAGCGAAATTCCTGTGCTGGAAAGGGAGATAGAAATATCCAGCAAGGGCAAGCCGAATGGATATTCCTATGACGATATCCATTACAGGGAATTTAAAGGGGAAATATGGGATATTGGAAATCTTGGATGGACTGTCAATGGGGGGTACTTGCAGGTGCTGATGTATGATGAGCCTATGGAGGACACCATTACCGTAAGGGAGATTATCGGCAGGGAATGGGACGGCGAAGCGGGGGCGTACCGCTTTGAATACCGTGACGTGGCGAGCGTGGACGTCACGATCCATGATTATGATGAAGCCCTGTATGAGTGGGCGGAGGGCATCGTGGACGAAGTGACCACCCCTGATATGGACAGCATAACAGCCCTGTATGCAATCCAGGGATATATCGAGGAAAATTTTATATATGAGGCGAACAATGGCAAAATTGATGACTCTAAACGATATACATTTGCGGCAGAAGAGGGACCGATATGGTTAAGGAAAAGGTTAACTTGTATATCTTCCGCAAACCTGGTCAATTACTTTGCAGAGACCTTTTATGGGATAGACAGTGGCAAGCTGGTATATGCAGGATATCTGATGCATTACTATTTAATCATCGAATTAGATGGGGAAGAATATAAATTTGAGCCTGGGATTTACTTGAGTACAGGATATACAGGAGAGGGCAGTTGGGAATACCTGCTGTAGATGTCTATTGACACTCCCCTCGCTTTAGCCATGGGGAGTGTCAGGAATGTACCGGATTCTGGTACGTAGAAAAGAAAAGTCCATGTTGCCGAAGGAATGAATCCCCAACCGTCAGGCAACATCGTTGAGGACTTCCACTTTATTTTATAATCATCTTAGAAACAATCAAAGGATTTTGCAAGTGTCCGATGATTGCCACCAGAAACTAACAAACATTGTTTACAAGCTAAATAGCTATCTTCTAGAGGCGTAGGAGATAGCTTGTTTACCAAATTTGTAAACAAAAACTCTTGTGCTGAATGTTATAAAGCGATATAATATAAAAAATTGATTAAGATAGCCTAAGAAACAGGTGGATGTGTTGTGGCAGTCCGTAAGTCCTGTGGAGGTGAGAACAGTTAGGGTGTCTTGGTAATACAAGGCATTTTTTTGTCGCAAAAGATAAAAATGAAGAGGAATATGTAATGCTAAATTGGTATAAAAAAATGACGATGGGTGTATTACATTTCTTGAATTATAATAAAATAGGAAATGAAAATGGTTCAAATCATATTTTTATAAACATCCTAGATTTATTAATAGCATTGATTTATGCTGCAATATCGATTTGGAAGTTAAAATCGGTAACAGGGTTAGTATTGGGAATGAATTTATTAACCTTAATTAGATTAATGCTTGGTAATTTGAAGAAATCAATACATTATAGAGATGAATATGAGAATAAATATCTGAAGAGACCAGGATTGATTTACAAATCAGCGAATGATATTAAGTTTATGGTAGAATGTTGTGTTATAGCATTTTTACTTGTGCCATTTTGGATTCAAGGAATGATTTATGAGGATTATGTAATTCGTAGTTTTGCAGGTACAATAATAATTCTTAGTTTTTTGGAAAATGTTATTAATGTACATGTAGAATTATTTGAAGCAAGTATAGTACTTGAATAGATTAAATAGAAAAGAGGTAGTGTAATGAATACAATCATAAGTATATTGGCATTTTGTGGAAATATCGGCGCACTCGTGATGATGTTGTATGCTTTGATTTTGATTATTAAAATGAGAAAAATGCAGAGCAAAAATAGAATACTGAGTAGTTATATTAAGACAAAATCATTTCTTCGGATGAAAAATGATGGGAATAATCCATGTGATACTCAGCAAAAGTTTTATATTCCAGTTTTTTCACAAGAAAGTGATTATATTGTTAGGAGGAGATAATGACACCATTAATTGAGAATATATGGGATTTAGTTAAGGAAATAGCTGAAAAATATACTCAAAATGATCCTAATTTCATTTTTAGACAAAATAGATATGGTGATTTTAAACAAAGCTTTGAGGATAATTATAACAAAATAAAAAAAGAGTATATGTTACCTTCGGTAGAAAATCTTGATAGACACAAAGTTGCATCAATTATAATTGTTTCATTATTGGAAATAAAAGCAATTTCGTATAAAGATTTGGAAAAAGATAATATTTTTATTGGAGCGGAATTGATTGCGTTAAAAGTAGCATTGGCGTACTTGATTGCAAAATTAAACGAAAAATTAGAAGAAAAAAATGTTAACAAAAAAATTACAGAGTTTATATTTCCAAAAGCACAATCTTGTGAAACATCATATATTGAAATCATGTGTAGAAATTTATACTACGCAAAAAGAGATTATGAATTAAATCCGTTAGATTTAGCAGAACGATTATTTTTAATAGAATATATTGCTCTTACAAAAGCAGGAATAAATCCAGATGTTTTAAAAGATTATTGAAGAGAAGAAGGTATATTAGATGTAACAACCCGGTATCCCTGTCTTTCATGTTTGTAGAATATTATTAATATCAATTGAGGTATGTGTTTGCGGACGCATATTTGGAGACTAAGGAGATATAGGTATTTATGGGCATTAAAAAGTAAAATTGAACTATCGCCCAGTAGCTGTGCGGCAATCTGATGAAATAGCATATGAAGTATTAATAGAAAAGTGAAGCGTAATGAAGCTGAAAAAAATGCAAGTCGGGATGTCGCAGCCAGATATGTTGTAAGGTGAAAAGGAAAATCCAGTATGAACAGATTATGTTTGTGCTGGATTTTTTATTGCCAAAGAATCCGGAGAGAGCTGCCAGTGGCAACCCCTGTAGGCATTAAAACCTATCAGTGTTAGAGCCCGCTTGAAATAACCGATCTAAGACCGACAGAATTAACCATTCTAAGGCCAACAGAAATAGCCAATCACAGTCCAACTGAAAAAGCCATT
>SFGN01000071.1 GCA_004556565.1 Lachnospiraceae bacterium
ATACTATAGTATCATAGGAGGCTTTTTTATCACACCCTACAACGCCTCTGCTTACACTATTCGCCCCAGCATAGCTGGGGGTTTAGTATTTTCAATTAAAATACACCATTTCTTCTATTGATTCTGCCGGTTCGACATTTTCCGCATAAAGAACAGGTCCTACACCTCTGTAGACTCTCGCCCTTTCAAAAGCGATTTTTGCGCGCACCTTCACCCACTGGCCCGGTTTTATTTTCGGCGCATAGGGGCTTTTGCACACATAACCCAGAAATGTAGTGTCATCCGCACAGCATGTCATCGCTGTCCTTCCCGGCATGAACATTTTTGCCGGAAAACTTTTCGGCTTTAATGCCCTCGCCGTAAATTCCACCACTTTTCCATCATATTTATCCGGATTTTCCATTACATCCACATACCAGATTCCATAATCCTCCGGTCGGATTTCGATAACCGGGGCGTTCATGTCATACGGAACGTCATCCATAAATATATTCTCGATTTCTCCCGTATCGTCCTCAAAAATCACCTGGGCCTGAGGACTTACCACTTTCACGCTGCGCCGATATCCGGCCAGCGGTTTAATATCATAACAGCGGTTAAACAGAACCAGTTCAGAGTTGCGGACCATCTCCACAAATAACGGTTTGAGATTTGTCAGATACATCTGGAATGTCTCTGCATTTACTGTCGTAAGCTTCTGTGAAATCTCCCATCCATAGGGCAGTTTCATCTGCTCAAAATCACTGACTTTCCACATGCCGTTATATTCAATGACCACACGCTCCGGCCGATGTTTCGTATTCAGCTCACGGAGATACTCTTCCGTCAACATTTCCTGAGATTCCACGGTTTCAATCACGACGCCGTACCGGGCCAGTTCATCCGCATCGTACTCTTCCTCGCCCTCTTCGCACACAAGAAGAAGCGTCTTTCCGTTTATCTGGAAATACTCCTGCTTCAATGTGAAATCCAAAAACTGCGTCTTTCCACTGTCTAAAAAACCGGTCATCAAGTAAACCATAACATCCGGCTCTCCCATATCACATATCTCCTTCCAAATAACTTCCATTATCTGATTTCCGGCACCTCGGATAATTGTTATCCGAATAATTTATCCAGTTTCTTTTCATCCAACCCTGAACCGATAACACAGATACGTCCTGTATATTCTGCGGCGCCGTTCCTTACCTCATGTTCCTGGGGCACCATATCGAAATAAATCCATTCGCTTTCTCCTGCAACCATTCCCTTTGCACGCAGGATCGTACCGTAACTCTCATCCTGTTCCAGAGTTTTCAATATATTACTGATTTCTTCTTTCGTATATACTTTTATCGTCTCTTTGCCCCAGCTCGTGAACACCTCATCTGCATGATGGTGGCCGTCATGATCATGGTGATGGTGGTCATGACCGCATCCGCACTCACCGTCATGGTGATGCTCATGGTCATGATGATGGCCGTGTTCATGCTCCCCGTCATGGTGATGGCCGTGCTCATGCTCTTCGTCGTGATGATGATGGCCGTGCTCATGCTCTTCGTCGTGATGATGATGGCCGTGCTCATGCTCTTCGTCATGATGATGGCCGTGCTCATGCTCTTCGTCGTGATGATGATGGCCGTGCTCATGCTCTTCACCGTGATGATGGTCATGGTGATGCTCGCCGTCATGATGATTCCCTCCGCACACAGGGCAGGTGATTTCCGCAAGCAGCTCTTCTTCCAGTGATTTGCTTCCTTCCATCGTCTCCAGCAGCTTTTCGCCGGAAAGCTGTGCGATCGGAGTCGTAATGACAGGTGCTTTTTCATTCAGCCTGCGAAGAATCTCCAGACTTTCTTTTACTTTCTCTTCCTTTGCTTTATCTGTCCTGCTCAGTATAATCGCACCGGCATATTCAATCTGATTGCTGAAAAATTCACCAAAGTTCTTACTGTAAATTCTGCATTTTGTCACATCAACGACTGTTGTGAAGCTGTTCAGCTCCGCATCAATTTCATCCTGGACGTCCTGTACAGCCTTAATAACATCCGACAGTTTTCCAACGCCCGACGGCTCAATCAGTATACGGTCCGGATGATAGGTTTCAACAACTTCCTTAAGAGATTTTCCAAAATCACCGACCAGGGAGCAGCAGATACATCCGGAATTCATTTCTCGGATTTCAATTCCGGAATCTTTGAGAAAACCACCGTCAATACCGATTTCTCCAAATTCATTTTCAATAAGCACGACCTGCTCACCTGTAAATGCTTCCTTCAAGAGTTTCTTAATCAGCGTTGTCTTTCCGGCTCCGAGGAATCCGGAGATAATATCAATTTTTGTCATTAAAATTCCTCCTTATTTCATTTCCAGCACAACCGGGCAATGGTCGGAGCCATAAATCTCCGTCAGTATTTTTGCATCGATCAGCCGGTCTTTTAAACATTCTGATACACAGAAATAGTCAATCCGCCATCCTGCATTTTTTTCCCGCGCTTTAAAACGATATGACCACCAGGAATAAATATCTGTCTGTTCCGGATAAAAATACCGGAACGTATCAATAAATCCGGAGTCAAGAAGCTCTGTAAACTTCTGGCGTTCTTCATCCGTAAATCCCGCATTTCGTCTGTTCGTCTTCGGGTTCTTAAGATCAATTTCCTGATGTGCCACATTCATATCCCCAGTCACGATGACCGGTTTCGTCTCTTCCAGTTTTTTCAGATATACACGGAAATCATCTTCCCATTTCATCCGGTAATCCAGCCTTGCCAGCTCATTTTGTGAATTTGGCGTATATACCGTGACAAAATAAAAATCATCAAATTCACAGGTGATTACCCGCCCCTCACGGTCATGTTCTTCAATTCCGATTCCATATGACACACGCAGCGGCTCATTTTTCGTAAATACTGCAGTTCCGGAATATCCTTTCTTTTCCGCGTAATTCCAGTACTGGTGATACCCTTCCAGTTCCAGGGCAAGCTGGCCTTCCTGCATCTTTGTCTCCTGGATACAGAAAATATCCGCATCAGCTTCTTTAAAAAATTCCAGGAATCCCTTCTGCACACAGGCACGGATTCCGTTCACGTTCCAAGATATTAGTTTCATCGCATTCTCCTTTCGGTCTGTCTGTACTGTAAAACCACAGTCATCCCCACACCCGCTTTTATGCGGAGGAATGCCCGCCTTTTGAAAGAGCCGATGGACAAAGATGATGTATCTTCCGCACATCGACACCTGTTTTTTTCTTAAGCATCCTTAATAGTATACTTCTTTTAGCATCAAACCGCAAGCCGGAGCTAAAAATCCTGCATCCGTGCGCTCCCCGTTATATAACAGCCGGCGGATTTCCCCGGACTTTCGCCTTCCGCTGCCCGCCTCCAGAATCGTCCCGGTCAGTATACGCACCATATGATACATGAAACCATCTCCGTCATACTCAATATACAAAAGATTTCCCTGCCGTACAATTTCTATTCTGTGAATTGTGCGTATTGTTGTCATCTCATCTGTCTTTCTGTCGGTAAATGCACAAAAGTCATGCCGCCCTTCCAGAATGTCCGCAGCATCCCGCATCACCTGAAGATTCAGATTTCCAGGAAAATGATATGCGTATTTTCTCTGAAACACATCACCTTTTTCTCCTGTATCTACCGTGTATACATACTTCTTTCCTTTGGCGCTGTAACGGGCATGAAAACCATTTTTCATAAGCTGCACCTGCATGATCCTGATATCGTCCGGCAGCCTGGCATTCAAAGCATTCCGAAATTCCTCTTCGTCAATCTTTCCCGGAAGGACAAGACTGGCGGCCTGCCCCTTTGCGTGCACGCCGCCGTCTGTTCTCCCGGATCCGTCTATTTTAACAGGAAATCCTTTTTCTTCCAGAACCGCCTGTTCCAGAATCCCCTGAATTGTCATCTTTGTATCCGGCTGCCTTTGCCATCCCTGGTATCTGGAACCGTCATAGGCGACCGTCAATTTATAAGTTCTCATCTGTCATCAATCCTCCGTAAGCCATCTGACATTCTGCCCCGACACATACAATACACGCCCACACAGCATACTGACCAGATCCAGGTCATGTGAGACGAACAGATATGTGATCTTTTCCTTTTGCTGCAGTTCCTTAAGAAGTGCGATCATCTGCGCCTGTACTGTCACATCCAGTGCCGACAGCGGCTCATCAAGCAAAATAAATTTTGTCCCTGTCATCAAGGCAAGCGCAATGCTGACTCTCTGTCTCTGTCCTCCGCTCAGCTCCCTCGGGTAACGCCCGTAAAAATCCTTCTGCAGATGAACCTGCTCCAGCATTTCTTCCGCCTGTTTTCTTCGTTCCTGTCCGGAAAAACCACCCCTGACTTTCAAAGGCTCTTCCAGAATCCAGCCGATTGTCTTTTTCGGGTTCAGCGAACCATATGGATCCTGAAATACCATCTGGGGAGAATTCGCGTAATGGATGACCTGTCCTTCATAATCTTTCAGAAGACCAAGAATGCATTTGCAGAGTGTTGTCTTCCCGCTCCCGCTTGCTCCCACAAGCCCTACAATTTCGCCTTCATATAAGGTGAACGACACATCTTTTAAAATCTGTTTTACTTTTTTTCCTTCTTTATAACCTGCACTTACATTGTGCAGCTCCAGAACCTTCTCTGGCACTGCCGTCACCTCCATGTATCCTGTTCCTTCACGCTTTCATATGCATGACAACTTAAAGCTGTAAACCGCCCGTTATGCACTCATAATATCGATTTTTCTGTACACGTGCGGGAATCGCGGCAATCAGCTCTTTTGTATAATTCATCTGGGGATGTTCAAACACCTGCCCGGCATCTCCCGACTCAATTATTTCCCCGTCCTTCATGACAACCACCCGGCTGCAGAGTTCTTTTACCACACGCAGATTATGGGAAATAAATAAAATACTCATTCCATATTTTTTATTCAGTTTCTTTAACAGTTTTAATATTTCTTCCTGCGTTCCTACATCCAGCGCCGTAGTCGGTTCATCCGCAATCAAAAGCTTCGGTCGTGACACTACAGCTGCCGCGATCATCACTCTCTGCCGCATCCCTCCGGACAGCTCATGCGGGTACTTTTCACAGATCTCTCCGGGATGTTTCATCTCTACATCCTCAAGTGCCTTCCATACACGTTCCCTGCGTTCTTCTTTTCTATACTTTGTATGGAGAACCAGAGCTTCTTCCACCTGCCTGCCGATTTTCATTGTCGGATTCAGCGCCGTCATCGGCTCCTGAAAAATCATGCCGATATCATTTCCCTGTATTTTCCGCATTTCTTTTTCTGTTAGGGACAGTAAATCCGTATCATCCAGCCAGATTCTTCCGCTGTCCAGAACCGCATTCGCTTTCTTAAGCCCGGCAATCGTCAGTGCTGTCATTGTTTTTCCCGAACCTGATTCCCCGACGATTCCGAGAATCTGTCCGGCCTCCAGAGTAAAAGAAACGTCTTTTACCGCTTCTTCCTTAATTCCTCTGTCCTCAAAATGTATGGAAAGATGTTCTACTCTAAGCATTACCTTCCACCCCCGAATCTATCCAGAATCCCTTCGCCCAGCATCCCTACGCCCAGCACAAGGAGTACCAGGAACAATCCCGGAAATATCGCACACCACGGACCGCCTGCCAGATAGGTCTGCGCTTCGGACAGCATTCTTCCCAGGCTGGCATCCGGAGGCTGTACGCCGATCCCCAGATAACTCATGCCGGCTTCCGCGAGCACCGCATTGTTAAATCCGATCGCCATTGCCGACAGAAGTGCCGGCAGCGTGTTCGGCAGGATATGCACGAACAGAATCCTGTGTGCCGGCACACCGATAAGCCGTGCGCTTGTGACATAATCCGCTTCCTTGAGCCGCAGGAATTCTCCCCTTACAATTCTCGCAAAGCTCGGTATAAATGCGATTCCAAGTGCAAGCATTACTTTATAAGTGCCCGTATCCCATATACTGATAATGACCAGAGCCAGCAGAACACTCGGGAATGCCGCAACCGCGTCATTTACACGCATAAGTGCTTCATCCAGCCAGCCGCCCATATATCCTGTGACCGCACCGAGAAGAATCCCTGCAGAGCTTCCGATCAAGACCGTTCCCAGTGCGATGATCAGCGTGCTCCCCGCCCCGGAAAGCACCCGGCTAAGCACATCACGCCCAAACTGATCTGTCCCGAACCAGTGCTTAAGGCCAGGTGCCGCCAGTTTCAGAGAGCCCTGCATTTTTTCCGGGTCATAGGGAGTCCAGAAAAAGCCCAGTATGATCAAACTTACCATAATCACGGTAATTACCATTCCGATTGTAAAATTGTAAGATTTTATCTTTCGTCTCATCTTACCTCCGCTCTCCGGCAGGAATTGCCATTACATCTATTTATGTCTTCTACACATCAATTCTCTTATCAAGCTTCTTATACAGCAGATCCACAATTACATTTATCACAAGAATTACCACGGCGATCAGGACAATGATCGCCTCCACAACCGGATAGTCCCTCTTTGAAATTGATGAAATCAGTGTCCTTCCAAGTCCCGGTATCCCGAATACCTGCTCGATGACAATACTGTTCGCTATAATATCCGCAACCGCCATCCCCAGAAATGTAATGACCGGCAGGATTCCGTTTCTTATCACATGCTTAAAAAGTACCTGCCACGGGCTGTTTCCCCTGCTTTTTGCCGTCCGCACATAGTCCTGCCTCATCTCGGCTATCAGGGAGCTGCGAAACATTTTTGCCGTCATCGCCGCCTTCGGCAGTGCGATTGCCAGAGACGGCAGCACCAGATACCCCAGAAATCCCGGTATACTTTCTGTATAAGAAATGTAGCCTCCGGGCGTAAACATTTTAAACACCAGACCGAATAGCACCGTGAAAATAATCCCGATAAAAAACGGCGGTACTGACATCACGATCTGGTTCAATATCAGAAACAGTCTGTCAAGCCATCCGTTCTCATACCGCACACTCAGCACACTGACCGGCACTGCAAGCAAAAGTATAAAACAAAACGCCATAACCGTCATTGTAACCGTAATTGGAATTTTGCTTCCTATCATATCCCTCACAGGTATCTGGTAAAAATAAGATATCCCCATGTCCCCTGTGACAAAATCCTTTACCCACTGTCCATACCTCTGCGGCAGGGGACGGTTCAGCCCCATCTCTTCCCGCAAAGCCTGGACTCTGCTTTCCGTCGCCTCCGTGCCAAGAATCGTTCTTGCCGGGTCGCCCGGAATAATCTCAAATGCAAGGAAAGCAAGAATGCTGACAATTAATAATGCGATTATAAGACCTGTTATTTTTTTTATAACGTATTTCATCCCTGCTTTCCTCCTTTTTTAATCCAGATTGTTACTCTGCCATGTAAATAGTCAAACACTTCCTGCGGCTCTCTTTTCCGCTTAAGGTTCAAGACTGTTTACTCTACCATGTAAATTGTTGACATATCCTGTACATAGAGCGGATAGAATTCATATCCGTCAAAATTGTCACTGATTGCGACAAGGTTTGCCAGATCCTGAATATATACATTTGCCGCACGTTCCGACAGAATACCTTCCAGCTCTTTGTAAAGCTTAACCTGTTCTTCTTCATCTGTTTCTGCAATTGCTTTCTGGAATAATGCATCGTATTCTTCATCATTAAAGTTAATAAAGTTTCCGCTTGCATCGGATGTAAAACGTTCCAGCATTGCACGTGCAGACAGGTTGGATGCGTCCACACCGACCACTGTCGACTGGAATTCACGGTTTGCATAGACATCCTCAAGCCATGCCTCCCATTCAACCGGTTCAATCGTTGCATTTACGCCGATATTCTTGAGCTGTTCAATGATAACCTGTGCCGTATCCATATGCGGCTGGTCTGCCGAGCAGACAGTGATCTCCAGATTGAAGCCATCCTCATATCCTGCTTCTTTGAGAAGCTCTTTTGCCTTTTCATAATCCTGCTCATAATACTTCGTCCAGGTTTCGTCATAATATTTCTTAAGTCCCGGATACATGCTTGTTCCGATGCGGACTCCTTTTCCGTCAGAAATCATATCGATAATTTCATCCGGATCGATCGCATAGCAAAGTGCCTGTCTGACCTTTTCATTGTTCAGCGGCTCTACATCGTTATTAAGATACAGGGCCTGAACAAGGTTCATTGTTCCCTCTTCAATGTGGAAACCTTCCCCGAGCTCGGCAGCCTGGCTGGTCGTCAGCCTCATAACCAGATCGACAGAACCACCTTTAAGGTTCGTGACTACCATATCCGCATCCGCGATAATCCTGAACTCCACCTTATCGAGATGTGCCTTTTCTCCCCAGTAATCCTCAAATTTTTCAATGACAACATTTTCCTGCGGGCTGCGTGACACATATTTGAACGGGCCTGTTCCGATCGGGGCCGTCTCCGTATCCGCGTAATCCTTCGGAATGATTGCTGTCGTCATATAGGCAAGAAACTCTGTGTTCGGCTCTGTCAGACGAATCTCCACTGTCTTCTCGTCCAGAATATTAACACTCTCAATAATAGAATACGCTGATACCAACGGTCCCCCGTTAGAAGTATCAGCGCAGCGATCAATTGAATATTTTACATCTTCTGCCGTAACAGCATTACCGTTATGGAATTTCACGCCTTCGCGGAGAGTAAATGTATATACCTTCGCATCATCGGAAATTTCATAATCTTCTGCAATAGCGTTGACCAGATTTCCATCACTGTCCGGTTTCACCAGACCTTCGAAAATGTTAAATAAAACCTCTTTTGTTCCTGCCGATACTGCTTTGTGTGGGTCAAGACTGTCCAAATCCTGGGAAATACCAACTCTGATAGTCCCTCCTTCGACCGGGGTTTTTGAAAGCTCATTATCCGTCGCAGACTCCTGCTCCTGCTTATCACCTGAACAGCCTGTCAGTGCAATAGCGGTTACCATTGTAAGCACCAAAAGAATACTCATCAGTTTTCTTCTCATGTTTGTCTCCTTCTTCAAATAACCTTCATTATTAATTTGTCAAAGTCATTGTAATGGAAAACTTTTCATTTTACAAGTAATGTTTTTTATTTTATACACAACCGAACGGAAATCCGGCCGCTTTTCTCCGGCACTCCGTTGAAAAAATCACAGAATCAGTTCTGTATTCCCCTCATCGTAAGCTGGATTCTTTTCTTTTTCAAATCCACGCTCATAACCTTTACGTCAACAATATCCCCTACGCTGACCGCCTCCAGCGGATGCTTGATAAAACGGTCCGTAATCTGGGAAATGTGTACCAGACCGTCCTGATGGACTCCGATATCGACAAAAGCCCCGAAGTCAATGACATTTCTCACTGTTCCTTTCAGGATCATACCCTCTTTCAGGTCTTTCATCTCAAGTACGTCTGTTCTGAGAATCGGCTTCGGCATTTCTTCACGCGGGTCGCGCGCCGGCTTTTCCAGTTCTTTCACAATATCACGCAGCGTGATTTCTCCGATTCCAAGCTCCTGCGCCAACGCCGGATAATCCTTGATCGTCCGTGACAGCCCGCTTAATCCTCCGCCGGCCACATCTGCCGGTGTGAATCCCTGTTTTTCCAGAAGCTTTTCTGCAGCCTCATAAGATTCCGGATGAACGGCTGTGGCATCAAGCGGGTTTTTTCCGCCCTGGATTCTCAGGAAACCTGCACACTGTTCAAATGCCTTCGGTCCAAGCTTTGCAACCTTCAGAAGTTCTTTTCTGTTTTCAAAGCGTCCGTTTTCTTCCCGGTATACCACAATATTTTTCGCTATTGTGCTGCTGATGCCGGAAATATAAGAAAGAAGCGGTGCTGAAGCCGTATTCAGGTCCACTCCGACTTTATTTACACAGTCCTCCACTACGCCATTGAGTGATTCTCCCAGTTTCTTCTGGTTCATGTCATGCTGATACTGTCCTACGCCGATGGATTTCGGGTCAATCTTTACAAGCTCGGCAAGCGGATCCTGCAGACGCCTTGCGATGGATGCGGCACTGCGCTGCCCCACGTCAAATTTCGGGAATTCTTCGGTAGCCAGCTTACTTGCCGAATACACAGAAGCTCCGGCTTCATTTACAATCACATACTGCACCTTCTGAGGAATTTCTTTTAAAAGCTCTACAATAAACTGCTCGGACTCCCGTGACGCTGTTCCGTTCCCCAGCGAGATCAGAGAAATATCATACTTCGGTATAATTTTCTTCAACAAATCTTTAGAAGCCTGTATTTTTGCCGGTGTGGTCGGTGCTGTCGGATAAATCACGGTAGTTCCGAGAACCTTTCCCGTGGCATCCACAACGGCCAGCTTACAGCCTGTACGAAACGCCGGATCCCATCCGAGGACCACATGTCCTGTGATTGGCGGCTGCATCAAAAGCTGATGCAGGTTCTTCCCGAACACCTCGATTGCCCCATCCTCTGCCTTTTCCGTCAAAGTATTGCGGACTTCTCTCTCAATTGCCGGCGCAATGAGCCTCTTATAGCTGTCCTCGACCACTTCTTTTAAGACCGGTGTTGTGAATGGATTTTCCTTATGGATAACCTGTTTTTCCAGATAACGAAGAATCTCATCTTCCGGTGCCTCAACCTTCACAGTCAGAAATTTTTCTTTTTCTCCCCGGTTCAGGGCAAGAACACGGTGTCCCGCCAGTTTTGACACCGGTTCTTCAAATTCATAATACATTTCATATACAGACTCCGCTTCCGGGTCTTTTGCCGCCGCAATTACTTTTCCTTTCTGCATCGTGGCCTTCCGGATCCAGCTTCGGTAATCTGCCTCATCCGAAACAGCTTCCGCAAGGATATCCTTAGCCCCGGCAAGTGCGTCCGCTGCATTCTTAACATCTTTTTCCTCAGACACAAATGCTTCTGCTGCTTTTTCAAGCGGCTCTTTTGTCTGCTGAAGCATGATCAGTGATGCCAGCGGCTCCAGCCCCTTCTCTTTTGCAATTGTTGCACGGGTACGTCGTTTCGGGCGGTACGGGCGGTACAAATCTTCTACGACCACCAAAGTCTCTGCCGCAAGTATCTGATTTTTCAAATCCTCTGTAAGCTTTCCCTGTTCCTCAATACTAGACAGCACCTGTGTCTTTTTCTCCTCCAGATTCCTCAGATAAACTAAACGCTCGTACAGCTTTCTGAGCTGCTCATCGTTTAACGAGCCTGTCGCTTCCTTCCTGTACCTGGAAATAAATGGTATCGTATTTCCCTCATCAATCAATGCGACGGCGGCGTCCACCTGCCAACGCTTCACCTGCAGTTCATCTGTAAGTTTCTGATTCACATCCATAACTTTGTAATCCTCTCCTATATATCTGCTTTCTTTTTTTCTATTATTCTGCTATTCTAACTTTTCTTATCTGTCTGCTTTCTGCTGCTTCACTGCCTTTGTCTTCCCATATTTATCTGAATATTAAGAAGAAGAATCGCAAGGAAAATCAATCCTATTCCAGCCCCGTTCTGAGTATTCAGCTTTTCTTTAAAAATCATAATTCCGGCAATCGCGGCAACCAGCGGTTCGGCAAATGCAAGTACGGATGCTTTTCCTGCTTCCATCTGCTTTAAGCCCGCTGTATAAAAAATGAACGGTAATAGAGTGGAAATCAAACCAAGGGCCAGTCCATTTCCAAGGACATATAAATCCTCTGTCAAAACCTGCATAATTACCCCTACTCCCGACATCGGAAGCATCACGGCAGACGCCACTAAAAATGTATAAAACGTCACTGTGAACGGCTGGTATTTCTTCAAAGCCAGTGTTCCAAATATACTATACAATGCATATCCGAAGCCCGAACCGATTCCGGTCATCAACGCAAACAAACTCATCCTGCCTCCTGAAAATCCACTTACCAGGGCACATCCGGCAAATGCCAATATCAGTGCAATTGTTTTCTGCGCTGTGATCTTTTCCCTGAAAAATATTGCAGACATCAAAAGGACAAAACATGGCGCGGTATACAACAAAATTGATGCTGCTGCAAGAGCCGCCCTCTCAATCGTAAGGAAATAACAAATATTAAAAAAAACAATACTCAGAAGTCCCGTCCCCAAAAACATCCACAAATCCTTCAGTTGTATTCTGAGCAGACTTCTGTCCTTCACAAACAGAATCACTGCCATTCCCACGGCAACAATTACACTTCTTACACAGGTGATCTGAACTGCGCTCAGTCCCGCCGCCGAAAGCGGTCTGGAAAACATGCCGATAATTCCCCAACCGAATCCTGCAATAAGAATCTTAAACACAGCGGACATATCTCCTTTTTTCATCTGCAACACTCCTACGTACAACCGACATTCCGTCTCTGATTCATGTACTCCGGTTTTCTCCTCTCCTGAAAACGATACCTGATAAGCATATACTCTTTTCTATTTTTCCGCAAGAAAAACTTTAGAAAAGCGGAACAGAAAAAAGAGAAAGAAGGCAAACATGCATTCTGTTTAAGACAGGCTTTTAAATATATTTAAACACTTTGCTGTTTTCGCTGACTTTTTCTCACTGATGCACTGTCTATTTTTCGCCTCTCGTGTTATGATAAACAACAAACACTGTGACTTTATGACTCAGACATCAACATTTCGGAGGTATTTAATGGAACGCATACTAACCTACACTATTTCTGATTCTGAACACCATCTTCGAGTAGAGCAGTTTCTGCGCCGAAAAAGATATTCCCGCCAGAATCTGACGGAACTTAAAAAGATGTACAACAGCGTTCTTCTAAATGGAATCTGGGTGCATATGAATGATATTTTATCAGTCGGAGACACTCTCACCGTTCATATTCAGGAAAATACCTCCTCCGAACATATTCCGCCAACAGAACTTCCGCTTGACATTTGCTATGAAGATGAAGATATCATTGTCGTTAACAAACCGGCCGGCATGCCCATTCATCCCTCCCTGAATCATTATTATATTTCACTGGCAAATGCTCTTGCATGGTATTATAAGCAACAAAATAAGGCTCTTCATGGGTAATAGTGGGTGAAAAACACCCACAACCCCAGCGTTTATGCTGATTATGCGGTTTTAGGTTTCCGGTTAGGAAGTGGAATCC
>SFGN01000014.1 GCA_004556565.1 Lachnospiraceae bacterium
TTGAGAAGGAACGGATGAAGCATGGTAACAATGAAGAAGACCTGCCGGATGATGTGAAGATACTCCGTGAAAAAGAGGTTGCGGTTAAAAAATTAGATGGAGCAATGTTACAGGAACCGGCGCAGGACAGGGCATCCTGGAATCTTTCCGGAAGCATCTATGATTGCATTAAAAGGTATGCTGATCAGCTGAGTGCCGATCAGTTAAATGAGATTCTGGAAGGACTGGAGGCAGGATTAAGTGAAAAACAGGTGAAATCATATTTTTGCCTGCCTGCAGAAAAAATGCGTCAATATAAGAGGGCATATATGTTCGAGAGGAATTAAGAAGAAAATACAGGACAGTAAATGAATTTGGATTTATGATTTTTAGAAAGAAAAAATTCTAAGAATCATCAAATAACCGAAGATATATAGAAATAGTATAAAATTATAATAAATGCCCAAAATACAAAAATATAAAATCAGAGGAAACAGGAAATAATAAGTAACACACGTTCGGGACGTAGAGGTCGCAGGTTCAAATCCTGTCACTCCGACTTCAAAATAATAGCGTAAAATAAAGGATTGCGGTAATCGCAATCCTTTATTTTTTTCTGAAAGCATAATCCTGTTAAGTATTCCTCTTGTATTTCTTCGGATTTCTAATTCTATTGTATGGTGCATAACATTACATCCTGTGGTACAATGTATGTACAAAGGAGGTTGGGTTAATGAAGAAATACTTTGCAAGATTAGTTGCTTTAACTCTTTCACTTGCAGCGTCAGTCACGCTTTTTTGTACTGGAGTTTCGGCCGGTGAACAGTTGGCCGTAGTAACAACAATTGAAACTGACGAAACAGGGGAAAATGAGAAGGCGGAGATAACGGAAGAAGAGGCCGTCACCACATTCAGTATCCCGGGAAGTATATTTGATGATGTGCCGGAAGATGCCTGGTATACTCCATATGTGGAATATGTGCTGAATAAGGGAATAATGACCGGGATGGGGAATAATACATATGCCCCGGGTGAATATTTAAAAAGAGCACAGTTTGCGGCTGTTTTATATCGTATGTCGGGTTCGCAGCCAATCTCATACAGCAATCGTTTTCAAGATGTGCCGGACGGGACGTTCTTTACAAGTTCTGTTCTTTGGGCGGCTCAGGAGGACGTGAATGTTATTGAAGGATATGATAATGGGTATTTTGGCCCGGGCGATGTCATTACCAGAGAACAACTGGTGACAATGCTTTACCGATATGCGAAATATAAAGGGTTAGATACCGCAATAACCGCGGATTTAAGTCTTTATCCTGATGCCGCTTCTGTCACTGAATTTGCGCAGGATGCAATGAAATGGGCAGTGGGAATAGGGATCATAACCGGCGATCAGGGGCAATTAAATCCGCAGGGCAATTGCTCGAGGGCTGAATGCGCGGCGATGATCCGGCGGTTTTGCGAAGCTTTGATGCCGGAGGAAATTCCGGATGTTGAATATTATGCCGGATGTTCCGGTATTACCATGACACCCGGAGACATGAAGGACGGGTCGTTTTGGATCAAACTGACAGGTGTCTCTGCATCACATGGAATCAGCAGGGTATATGCTGCTGTCTGGTGCTATAATAACCAGGAAGATATTGCCTGGTATGAAGCACAGTATCAGTCGGACGGATCATATGGTTTTGCGGGAAAAGTAAGTAATCATAGATTTCATTTTGGAACATATTCAATGTATATTTATGTGTTGATGGATAATGGTGTACGCCTGATGGCGGCTTCCGGCCAGGGACAGATTGACGGAACAGAGGCTATTAACATGTGGCAGAGGGCACAGTCATACAGCAGCAGTACGGATTATCTTCTGCTGGTTGATACAAATACCTGTAAAACCGGTATTTTCACATGGAATGGCAGCATGTGGGACTATTTGTGTTATTGGCCATGCTCCCCCGGAGCACCTTCATCGCCGACTGTGAAAGGTGTATTTACGGTGCAGGCAAAGGGATATAGTTTTTATGCTTTTGGTTCCCTGCAGTATTATTACACACAGTTTTACGGCGACTATCTGTTCCATAGCATAACATATAATCTGGACGGCAGCATTCAGGACGGACGTTTGGGAATGCAGCTGTCACATGGATGTGTCCGGCTGGATACTTCTCAGGCAAAATGGATTTATGACAATATACCGGCCGGAACAACGGTAGTAATTTATTGATTGTTTTTCATGATTTGCATCAGATTGGAGATGCCCCTGATTTTATGTTGACGGGAAAGTTTTGCAAGAGTATAATATAAATTAATGTTAAAAAAATAACGAAACGTAGGAGGCATGAAAAATGGGACGATTAGAAGGAAAAGTTGCAATTATCACTGGCGGTAATTCAGGAGTAGGAGCTGCTACAGCGAAACTGTTTTCAAAAGAGGGCGCAAAGGTTGTAATCAGTGCCCGCCGGGAGGCACAGCTTGAGGCTGTTGCAGCAGAAATACGCGAAGCAGGCGGAGAAGTACTGCCGGTTGTGACAGACATTTCCAAAAAGGGAGATGCTGATAAACTGGTTGCAAAAGCAGTGGAAATATACGGAAAGGTGGATATTCTGGTAAATAACGCAGGTGTTCTTGAAGAAGGACTGAAGCCGATCGACCGTTTCAAAGATGAAGATCTTGACAAGATCGTTGAGATCAACCAGAAAGGTACAATGTACTGTATGCGTGCGGCAGCGGCAGAGATGGCTAAGACAGGATATGGTTCTATCGTGAATGTAGCTTCTATCGCCGGTGTTATGGGATGCGGCGGTGCAGCTTATGTATCATCAAAAGCAGCGGTTATCGGTGTTACACGTCATACAGCACTTCGTTTTGCAGGCACAAATATCCGTTGTAATGCCGTATGCCCGGGTACGATCGTGACCCCTATGGTTATGGGAACGAATCCGGCAAGTCTTGACCCGGATATGATGGGACAGATGGCAAAACACAGCGATCTGAAAGTACAGCCGTGTATGCCGGATGATGTGGCAAATATTCTGTTATTCCTTGCAAGTGATGAGTCCCGTGCGATCACAGGACAGGCAATCTGGACAGATTTCGGCGGTACATTATAAGATACATTTCAGAAGCAGCGGCAGACTTTCTAAATTACAGGAAGAATGATGAGAAAGGCATCTTTATAGATGTCCGGATTAAGAGACAAGGCCCGGCAAGAAAGGAGCGTACACATGCAGAGCAGCAAGGAGACGAAAACTTTGAACAGTATCTGTATCGTTCTTGTATTGCTGGGCGGCTTTGTGCGTTTATTGTTGTACGATAGACAGATGACTTATAATACGGTTATCTGTATGTTTTTCACTGCGGCTGCCTTTATCTGGATCCTTCAGCTTAAGAGGCGTCTGGTTCAGTCTGATGTGCGGAAGAATCTGATTATGGCGGCATATCTGATGATTTTCTGGATCGCGATGAGAACTGTTAAATATATATTTCTACCGCGGGGGCATATTATTACCCGGTATGTCTGGTATATGTACTATATTCCACAGGTTTTCTGCGTGCTTCTGATGTTTTTTTCCGTGCTGTATATCGGCAGGCCTTATGACCGCCCGATAAGCCGCCGGTGGAAGCTTCTCTATATTCCTGCTTTCGTAATTGTGGCAGGGATACTGACAAACGATTTTCACCAGATGGCATTTAGATTCACAGGCAAGTTCCCTGCATGGAATGATGCATATTACAGTCACGGACCACTCTATCTGGCAGTGATGCTCTGGATGATTATATTGTTTGCGGCGATGCTGGCAGTTGTCTTTATCCGGTGCGCTGTGCCGGCAAGACGCAGGAAAATATGGATCCCTATGATTCCTCTGGGAATAGGTATCGCCTATCTTATATTGTTCTTTGTGAAGCCGGACAGCATACTGCTTTTCGTGTTCAGGGTACCGGAAATAGGATGCATTATTTTTGCGGCTTTTATGGAAAGCCTGATCCGGGCACACCTGCTCCCGTCAAATGACAGTTATGGAGATTTCTGGAATGCTTCTTCAATAGGTGCAGGCATCATGGACAGGGAGGGGGGCATCCGCTATAAATCTGAATCTGGTGTTCCTGTCACGCCTGTTCAGGTCCGGGAAGCACAAAAGCATGAGATCCTTCTGAAGGACGGCAGCATCAGCCTTAGAAGTCATGAAATTCAGGGAGGATTTGGTTATTGGACGAGAGATATTTCCGAGATCAATCATCTGAATCAGGAGCTTGCAGACATGGGGGATGTGCTGGCGGAGGAAAATGCCATGCTGGATGCTGAAAATAAGCTGAAAGAAAAAAGGTTCAAAATCGAGCAGCAGAATGAGCTTTATGACAGTCTTGCAAAGAGCGTGAGCCTTCAGCTTGATAAACTTGAAGAGCTTCTTGGCATGCCCCGGCAGGAGGAAGAGGAATTTGAACAGACAATGAAGTATGCCTGTATCCTCAATTCTTACATAAAACGACATTCTAATTTGCAGCTCCTTTTCCATCAGAATAAAGAGATTCCCGGTGATGAGCTTCGGCTGGCAGTGGCGGAATCTCTGGAATATGTACGGTTATATGGAGTAAAAACTTATGGGGCATACCGCACGGACGGGGGTCTTTCGGGGGCGGTTATTCTTACCACTTATGAAATCTTTGAGGCTGTCCTGGAGGCGGCTATACCGGGGACAAATGCAGTGCTTGTTAATCTGGAGATATCTGACGGCGGCCTGCAGATGCGTATGGAGCTTAATACCCCGAAGGGGATGCTGAATAAAAGCTTTATGGAAGAGACAATCAAATCTCTCAATGGAAGGCTGGATATAGAAGCAGAACAGAGAACAGAGTATGTCTCTTTGATATTGCCGTCAGGGGGTGAAAGCATATGATTCTTTATCAGGAGCTTTCATTAATGAATCAGGTCGTTTATGGAATAAGTATCATGGTGCTGGCGGTAACTGCGGTATTTCTATTTGTAGCAGCCTGTGTTCTGCATATAGGACGCCTGTACCAGTTTTTTACAGGGATACTGACAGTCTGTATTATGTATATGTTTCAGGGGATAGCCGATGTGAGCTATAATTTGCAGAATGGACAGGCGCTTACCTTTTGCTCCGGAGTCATCGGAAAACTACCTTGTATTGTGGTGGCGGTTCTCATGGCAATAATTGCTTGTATTGAAGTTGTATTTATGGCAGTACTTCACCACAGAAAGAAAAATATTTTGACATCCGAAGCCATCAAGGAAAGTCTTGATGCCCTGCCGGATGGTGTTTGCTTTTTTGATGAGGACGGACAGCCGCTTCTTGTGAATATACAGATGCAGAAGATCAGTGGCGAGTTGTTCGGCACTGAAATATTGAATGCGGAAAGATTTTTATATGATCTGAAAAATACAAAGAGTACGGGTGATACTGATATCCTTGGCATTCAGCCGTCGGTAATTGCCGGTACGGAGGATGGAAAGGTATGGGATTTTCGCCGGGAACGATTGCAGTTGAGGAATTCAGGGATACAAGAGCTCATTGCCTATGATGTGACGGAACAGTACCGGCTTAGCCGGGAACTGAAGGACCGGAATGAAAGCCTCAGTCGGATTAATGAGAGACTGCGCCTTTACGGACGGGAAGTGGAACGGGTCACAAGAGAAAAAGAAATACTTACCGCCAAGATACATGTTCACGATGACGTGGGACGTTCGCTGCTTGCTGTCCGTTCTTATCTGACACAGCCTGTGGAAAAACGTGACAGGAGGGAACTGCTGCTTTTGTGGCATCATACGGTTGCAGTGCTGAAAAATGAAGCCGTTCCTGTTTCACATACCGATGACTGGAAATTGCTTCTGAAAGCGGCAGAAGCCGTAGATGTTAAAATAGTGAAGAACGGCAGACTTCCGGCAGATAAGAAAATGCAGGAGGTTATCATTGCGGCTCTGCATGAATGCCTGACGAATACAGTCAAACATGCAAAGGGAAACCGCCTGTATCTGGATATTCATTCGGGAGAAGAAGCTTTGACCGCGAAAATTACAAATAACGGTAAACAGCCTTCCGGTGAGATAAAAGAAACAGGAGGTCTTAAGAATCTCCGTCATATCGTGGAATCAGCAGGTGCGGAAATGACGGTAGAAAGCATGCCGCGTTTCCTGCTTAAGGTAAAATTCTTGAAAGGTGAAGAAAAAGATGGCAAAGACAAAAGTGATGATTGTGGATGATCAGTTTATCTCACGGCAGCTTTTTGAGATGTATGTAAAATCTTCTGAGAACTATGAAGTAGTCTATTCGGTGGAATCAGCGGCTTTTGCCGACACTTTTGTCCTGAAAAATGCGATTGACCTTGTACTTATGGACATTTTGATGAACGACGGTTCCAACGGTCTTTCTGCCGCGGCAAGAATCAAGAAACACCGTCCGGGCATCAGGATTATCGCAGTTACATCCATGCCGGAAACCTCCTGGATGAATAAAGCGCGAGAAATAGGGATTGAGAGCTTCTGGTATAAAGAGGCATCTAAAGAGACGATTCTTGAGGTCATGGACAGAACGATGGCGGGTGAATCGGTTTACCCGGACAGTGCACCGAAGGTCCGTCTGGGACTTGCCAGCAGTGCGGAGTTTACAGAGCGGGAACTGGAAGTACTGCGTGTCATGACAACAGGCGTGTCTAATGCAGCCATAGCACAGAAGCTTGGTATTACGGAGAATACGGTGAAGAACCATATCCGCCACATGATGGAAAAGACAGGCTGCAAGAGCAGAACGGAACTTGCAATCGAAGCCCGCGTCAGCGGAATCGTTGTAAATATTGATTAATCGGTTTTCTTTTGCACTAAAAACAAATATTACAAACTGAAATAAGAATAGCCCACGGAATTCCGTGCTGTGAAGCAGGGAGTTTTGCGGGCTTTTTTTATTTCCTGTTTAAAGGGATGAAAATCCCTTTTTAATTTTATATAGTACTTTCGTGTCATGTAAAAAACTGTGCATTTTGTATAATTAATTATATACAACATGGGCTTTACTATGCTTTTTGTCAAAGTTTCTTAAAAAAGGAAGGAGGAATATATTTATGAAAAGGAAATGGAACAGGTTTATAGGTATCTTGCTTTGCTGCGCTATGTTGCTGGGGATGCTCCCGATGACTGCGCAGGCAGAGCTGGGGGATCTTCAGTTCGTAGAGTGGTCGGAGAATTCGATCGGAAGAATCGGAATGCTCTTTGATCAGTACCCGAATGCAAATACATATGGTGTGAAACTTTATACGGAAGAGGGAGAGTGTCTCAACGAAAATTATTGTATATGCCCCGCTATAAAAAGTGCTTATAATAGGGTCTTGGTTTTTCCGCAAAGTGTACTTATAAGGTATGGAAGAGAAGGAAAGCATAACTATAAGTTCGGAGTTGTCGCAAGAGACAAGTATGGAAAGATCATTTCAAAAGAAACAATGTCTTCCATGAAGGCTTTCTATCATAAACGGACGGATCCTGTTGATGGGGTCAGATGGGACGGAGAGACAGCAACATGGAATATGGCAGATACCAAATCCACCTTGGGGTATTGGGTTTGGTTATACAGAGATGGTGAATGTGTGGGCAAGAAAGAGCTGGAGGGTGCGGAGAAGAATCGGGTGGATTTTAGTGAATATATGCATGATTACGGCGCCTACTCCTTTATGGTAAGAGTAATTCCCCAAGTGTATATTGAGCAGGAACCGGCAGAACTCTGTGCGTCTATCTGGGAGGAAAGTGACATCATTTACGAAGGAGTGAAGACCTTAAAAGGTGGGATTGCCCTTACCTCCGGTGCTATTATTGGTCAGCAGATGTGTATTGCTTTGACAGGATATGCGGGTACGCTGGATAGAAGCGTCCTGCATTTTCAGTGGCGTGTTAAGGAAGAGAGTGGATGGACGGATATTGAGAACGGACAGATTTCGAACTATGTACCTACGAAAGATATGTTGGGAAAGGAAATCAGCTTAAAAATCACAGCAGATGATCATGAGGGAAGTCTGGTAAGCTCGTCGCTTGTTGTGTCAAAGCAGTCCACTTGTAAGAAGACCGAACCGATCGTATTGAAGGCGGTGAAGCCGGACTATACTTCTTTTGTTATCGAAAACTTTTCGGAGGAACAGGACTACGTGGTGCGGTCTGCACGGGAAGAGAATAAATGGACGATTGACTGGGAAGACCAAAAGATAATTGCTGATACTGTTACAGATCTCACACCGGATAAAGTCTATTATGTGTACACACGTTATAAAGAAACAGATATATGTAAAGCAAGTGTTGTGGTGACAGAGGGCAGTATTCTTCTCCAGGATGAAAGAAGACTCGCCAAAGTAAAGCTGGAAGGATATACGGATTATGGTCCGGGCAACACAATCTTTATTCCTGTCAATACAAGTAAGACGATAAAAATCAGTAAAGAACCGTTGAATGCCAATATGTTCTGGTTCACTTTCAAGTCTCCGGCAAGTACAGATCTCTATTCTATTACGGATTCCGTTACCGGTCAGGTTGCTGTGGATTGTGAGATGCCTGAGAGCATTACTTTGAAGGCAGGAAGTACGACAGGTTATGGTACTCTGGGAGCATATTATAATGATGTTATGTATAATTACGGAACATGGAAGATTAGAGTGTATGACCCGGAAAATATAGATTCCGTTACAGTAATCACTTCTCCCATATATGAAGATATTACATTGAATGTAGGAGATTCTTATACACCGGAAAAACAGGATGTATTACTGGGACCGGAGGAAGCCAACGAGCAGTACCATTACGAATGGCGGGTATGCACGACTTCAAATATGTTTGGCAATTACTACTCCGGAACGGAAAATCAATATATCAGTGTCGATGCCAAGACAGGTACCGTGACGGCACTGCAGTCCACGAAAGATGCAGCCGGATATGATTTGAACCTTGCAAGCGTTGCACTATGTGCAGTGAAAGGGACATCGTATAACGTAGTATCCTATTATAAGATACAGGTAAATGAAGAAAATGCGGAAGCAGATGACGTGACACTTCCTAAGAAGTCGCTGAGATTGTGTCCGGGAGAGGTTGCACCCCTCAGTGCAGTTGTTAATCCGGTGAATACAACAGAACCGGTTGTATGGGAAAGGGAAAGCGGCAGCGAGAACATAACAGTTAGCAAAACCGGTCTGGTGACAGTGCTGCCGACGGCTGCAATCGGAGAAACGGCAGTTATAAAAGTATCCTGTGGAGCGAAATATGCTACCTGTAAGGTTACTGTAACAGAATTCGAGGATCCGTATGTTACTAAGCTTCCATTTACAGACGTTCCGGAAGATGCATGGTTCTATGATTATGTCAAGGATGTCTATGACAGGGGCCTGATGACCGGACTTAGTGAAACACTGT
Source organism: Lachnospiraceae bacterium (assembly GCA_004556565.1). Classification (GTDB taxonomy): domain Bacteria; phylum Bacillota; class Clostridia; order Lachnospirales; family Lachnospiraceae; genus Schaedlerella. Next base: position 9,377 of record SFGN01000014.1, read on the forward strand.
TTGGACCATCTCAGGATCTGGCGAGAGCGCAGTTCGCCGTAATCCTGTATCGTATGGAAGGGGCGCCGGAAACAGAATACGGAGGAAATTTCCCGGATGTGCCGGAAGGAACCTGGTATACGGATGCGGTTGCCTGGGCAGTTGAAAATGGAATTGTGACAGGATATACCAGTACCGGAACCTTCGGACCGTCAGACAAGATTACCCGCGAACAGATGGCTGTTATGATGTACCGGTACGCAAAATATAAAGGCTGTGATGTGTCAGAGATGAAAGAATTGGGAAGCTTCCCGGATGCCGGCGCAGTCAGCCTGTTTGCTGAAGACGCACTGAAATGGTGTACGGCAGCAGGCATCATAAGCGGAGATGGACAGACCGGAATGCTAATGCCGCAGGGAAATACAAACAGGGCGGTATGTGCGACGATCATCAGCCGTTATATAGAAAGTATGGATTAATTGTCTGCCAAATGAAGATTTGACAGACGTATGCCCTGAGGCCACCAGAGCATTGAGCCGGAGGACAATGTTTTCGTGGCGGGAGAAAAACAGAAAAGAAAAAATGTTCCTGCTGCGGCAGGGGAAAGGAGGCAGGATGAATTGAAAAGAATTGCAGTTAACATACGGAACAGAGTTTTTTCGGAAAGTATATTACTGATGTTAAGGCAGACAGGAGATTTCCGCCCGATTCCGATTCCTTCACAGCAGCAGGACATGATTCTGATTGAGTGTCTGGATGCTGTACCGGAGATTCTTCTTATGGACGTTACTCCATCTCTTGCGGAATCAACGCCTGAAGGAAGGCTCTCTCTGGTCAGGGAGATCCGACGGGAACTGCCGGAATGTAAGATTGCTTTGTTGTGTGATGAGGTTGCTTATCCGGAACTGGCACGCGATGTTATGCGGGCAAAACAGACGGGACAGATCGATGCATTTTTCTATGCTTCAGTTACGGCCGAGTATCTGGCTGCGGCATTGGATGCATTGTAAATCGTTCGGTTAATAAAGAAGGAGGAAAATGAATGAAACAAAGAAGAAGCAAAGTGTTAAGTATACTGCTCTGCTGTGTGATGCTTATAGGGCTTATTCCGGTAAGTGCCCATGCGGAAGAGACAGGGATCGAGATTACCGGGGCAGTACTCCGTGTAGATGACTTTGAGGCACCCGCCTACGGACAGCCGATTAAGCAGCCGACGATAGAAATCGAAAGTATCACACCGGCGGGGGCAGTATCGCACGTGAAAACAAGAAGCTATTTTTCTCATGAGGAGGAAGATGGATACTGGTACGGAGTGTCCGGCGGAACATATGAGACAGGAAAGTACGCTGTGTATATATACCTTGAGACAACGGACAGTGACTATCAGATTGTTCCGGGGCAATTCCCGGAAGTAATGGAATTTGGCGGTATAGAGTTTTTTAGGGCATCTACGGGTTCGAAGTGGATTGGATATGCGCATTATTTTGACATTGGTGCGATTGATGCTGTGGATGTAACAGTGGCAGTTCCTGTTCCGGGTGAGGCACCGGGTGTGGCTTATTCGTCAGATTCCCGTTATTATGTGGCATCTTCAGGCTGGGAGCCGTCTGAGGCAGTATTCGAGGAGGGCAAAGGTTACAGCGTGCTGGTTACGCTGGAAGCAGCAGAGGGCTACTATTTCCCCGAAGATATCAGTTATACGGTCAACGGAGAAGATGCGGAGATTATTACACGGAGCAAAGAAGAAGTAAAGATGTATTATGATTTTTCCAGTTATAATCTCTGGGTGAAAGGAATCAAGGTAAGTGATTCCAATAAGGATGATGTGCTGGGAGAACTGGATGAGGGAAGTACCGTTACCTTTGATCCGGCAACTTCCACTCTGACGCTGGATAATGCTTCCATTCAGGAGGATGATACATCATTAAGCGGCGATGTAATGGGAATCTATTCTAAAATGGATCTGACCCTGGAAGTGAAGGGTGAGAATGCCATCGCGCAAACGGATACATGGATTGATTATGGTATCCTCTCCACCAAAGATCTTACCATCACAGGCGGGGGGACATTGAGCATCGACGATACCTGTGAGGAGGCAATCCGAATGGACGGTGACGCCGACCTGACGATTGAGAATGTCACCCTTCGCATTTACGATTGTGGCGTCGTCACAGAGGAGGGCATAGTTACGGTGAACAGCGGAAGGATAGAGGCTGTCGGTGAAAATTACGAAACAGGAATCGAAGGAGATCACCTTATTATCAATGGCGGAGAGCATAAGCTTGGAACCGACTGTTATATCAAACTGAAAAAGGATTTTGTGATGAACGGCGGAACGATGACGGTGGAATCCGACTATGGCATGGTATCGTATGGAACGGTGGAAATCAATGGCGGGAAGCTCAGTATGTCACCGGAGGAGGATATGGTCGGTCTATATGCGGATGAGAAGATTACAGTCAACGGCGGTGATGTGACGATAGAGGGCGTTGTCGGATGTGGTGGGACGATAGAAATAAACGGCGGAACGGTGATTGTTTCCACAAGTGAAGGCAACGCAATCTATTGTAATGCGGGAGTTGACCTTTCCGGTTATCCGTCTCCGATTGTAACGGTCGGCATGAATGCGGAAGGAAGCGATGCTTCGTTATGGGATAATACGACACCGCTTGCAGCACCAATTACATCGGAAGAAGAGAAAACATATAAATATATTAAGATAGAACCTAATATTGTGCTTCCGTATAAAGATGTCCGGGAAGGTGACTGGTTCTATGATTATGTGTATGATGTCTATGTGAAGAAGCTTATGACCGGCTTAAGTGCAGATACCTTCGGACCTGCAAATAATCTTGTGAGAGCACAGTTTGCCGTAATCCTGTATCGTATGGAAGGAGAGCCGGAGGTAGGGTATCAGGATACATTTCCGGATGTGGCAGATGGAACATTCTATAGTAAGGCAGTTATCTGGGCGGCTGAGAATAAGATTGTAACAGGATATTCCAGCACAGGTATGTTCGGACCGAATGACCCAATCACCAGAGAGCAGATGGCGGTTATGATGTTCCGTTATGCGAATTATAAAGGAAAAGATACAAGCCCACGCGAAGATCTGACTCCGTTCCCGGATGATGAGAAAGTACAGGACTTTGCAGTAGATGCACTGGAGTGGTGTACAGCATTGGAGATTATTACCGGTAAGGGAACAGAGAAGGCACTGGATCCACAGGGAAGTACGAATCGTGCGGAGTGTGCAACAATTATCAGTCGTTATACGAATACTGTGAAATAGAAATAGTTTAAAAGGAGATGTTAATTATGAGGAAAAGGGTTATTAGTTTTATTCTATGTATGGCAATGGTATTTATGTTCTTGCCTGCCACAGCCCGGGCTGCGGAATTTTCAAATCAAGAGTTTTCTTTAGAACTGAATAAAAAATATTCGAGTTACTATCTGACTTTTGACGATCATAATTATGAAGCATATAGTGTTCAGATGCTTGACGGAACGGGCGTTCTGCCGGAAGGCCTGGACTGGCGCTGGAACGCAACAGGCATATATCTTGCCGGTACACCGACAAAGAGCGGAGAATATTCTGTTGCGTTTAAGATTGTGCGTGGAGACGATAATTCCGAGCTTATTCACAGAGTATTTATTACGGTAGGAGAAGGAGAGACCTCTTCTGAAGAGATGATTTTGTATACAACAGCTGATTATTCTAGGGAATGGCTGACTTTTGATGATCATAATTCTGAAGCAATAACGGTAGACATTTCAGATGGAGAACTGCCGGAAGGATTAAACTGGTACTGGAACGCAGAAGGAATCTATTTGAAAGGATCACCGAAAGAACCGGGTGTGTATTGCGCGACATTCAGAGTTGTCCGCGGAGATGACGGTTCTGTTGTCCGTCACAGCGTGACTATTAATGTGAAAGAACCGGAGCATTCCTCTGAGGAAATACCGCTTTCTGTTTTACAACCTATAGGCAGAAGATTTCTGCTGTTTGATGACCATAATTATGAAACAAAAAGTGTCAAACTGATTAATGGATCTTTGCCGGAGGGAATGGACTGGTCATGTAATGCGGAAGGAATATGTCTTACGGGAACACCAACCGAGTCAGGAAGCTATTATCCTACTTTCCGTATCGTCCGTGGGGATGATGATTCGGTACTTCTTCATTCAGTGACCATAGTTGTATATGACGAAGAAAAGATGCCATTTACAGATGTAAAAGAGGGAGACTGGTATTATGATGCGATTGAATTCAACTATATATATGGATATATGACCGGAAAAACAGAAACGACATTTGTCCCTCTTGAGAATATAGCCCGCGCTCAGTTTGCAGTAATTCTCCATCGTTTGGAGGGACAGGTACAAACGGAATATACCCCGGTATTTCCGGATGTGCAGGATAATATCTGGTATACAGACGCGATTCTCTGGGCAAGCAGCAAGAAAATCGTTACCGGATATTCAGACACAGGGATGTTCGGACCGGCGGATAATATCACACGGGAACAGATGGCTGTAATGATGTACCGTTATGCACAGTATAAGGGTTATGATGTGAGCGAAATGGCAGATTTCTCACCATTTGACGATGCGGCAAGTGTCAGCGTATATGCGCAGGAAGCAATGGGCTGGGCAGTAGGAACGGGTATTATTACCGGTAAATATGCAGGAACCATGCTTGATCCACAGGGAAATGCCCTCCGCGCAGAATGTGCGATTATTATCCAGAGATTTATGAACTACTATTACTTCTAACCATGCGGCATCAGAATGTAAAATAATAAAGATGTAAAAACATAATGACAGAAAAGTGTATTGAAAGGAGAATGGAATATGGGACTTATTAAAGCGGGAATAGGAGCACTTGGCGGTGTCCTTGCAGATCAGTGGAAAGAGTTCTTTTACTGTGAATCACTGGAAAAAGATGTAATGGTGGTAAAAGGAAAAAAGAGGATTACGGGGCGCTCTTCCAACACCAAGGGAAATGACAATATCATTTCCAATGGTTCAGGAATCGCTGTGGCAGACGGGCAGTGTATGATGATTGTTGAACAGGGGAAAGTAGTGGAGGTATGTGCCGAACCGGGCGAGTATACTTATGACACATCCACCGAGCCCAGTATTTTTACAGGAGATCTGGGGGACGGCATAGCGGCAACGTTCCGCTCCATTGGAAAGCGCTTTACATATGGCGGGGATACCGGGAAGGACCAGAGAGTGTATTATTTCAACACGAAAGAACTGATAGACAATAAATTCGGTACGCCGAATCCGATTCCGTTCCGGGTGGTGGACCGTAATATCGGACTGGATATTGATGTGTCCGTCAGATGTTCAGGTGTATATTCTTACCGGATTTCTAATCCGCTTTTGTTCTACACGAATGTGTGCGGAAATGTCCAGCAGGAATACAACAGGTCGGAGATTGAGAGCCAGTTAAAGACAGAATTTATCAGTGCCCTGCAGCCGGCATTTGCAAAAATTTCGGAGCTGGAGATTCGACCGAGCGCTCTGCCGGGACACGCGGAAGAACTTTCGGAAGCCATGAATGAAGCACTTACGAAGAAATGGGGAGAGCTTAGAGGACTGACAGTCGTATCAATTGCAATGAACCCGATTACGCTGCCGGAAGAAGATGCCGAGATGATTAAACAGGCACAGAGGACGGCAATCATGCGTGACCCTACGATGGCGGCGGCTACACTGGTGGGCGCACAGTCAGACGCTATGAAAACGGCGGCGGGCAATCCGAATGGTGCTATGATGGGCTTTATGGGCATGGGAATGGCACAGCAGGCAGGCGGCATGAATGCTCAGAATCTGTTTGCGATGGGTCAGCAGCAGGCAGCACAGCAGCAGGCGGCTTCCGTCCAGGGAAGCTGGAAATGTTCCTGCGGGGCAATGGCAACCGGAAAATTCTGTATGGAGTGCGGAGCGAAAAAACCGGAACCGGTAAAACCAGGGGCGTGGAAATGCAGCTGCGGACATATGGCAACCGGAAAATTCTGCCCGGAATGTGGTTCTCCGAAACCGGCAGATGACGGGTGGACATGTTCCTGCGGCGCGATAAATAAAGGGAAGTTCTGCCAGAACTGTGGCGCGAAGAAGCCGGCGGACGCTCCACTGTATCGCTGTGACAAGTGTGGATGGGAGCCGAAAGATCCGAAGAATCCGCCGAAGTTCTGTCCGGAATGCGGTGATCCATTTGATGAAAATGATGTGCAGTAAATGAGGGAAGGATGCGAAGATTGTTATGATGAAGAAAATGATTGCTTTGATGCTGGCCGGTTTCATGGTATTTAGTCTGGCTGCATGTTCAGGCGGTGACAAAAAAGAAGAAGAGACTACGCAGGAAGAGACTGCGCAGGAAGATGCTGAGGAAGAAACGCTTGTATACATTTCCAGTGGGAGACTGAGTGCGATCGCACCACCGGAAGGATGGGAACAGGAATCGGACGATTCAGAGAATGAGTTGGTTTACAACAAGTTAGACGCTGAGGACGGAGAAATTCTCCAGCTTTGGATTGATATTGATTCGTACGATTCACCGGAGGTAATTCTCGAGAGAACAAAAGAAGGGAATAAAGACCTGGGTAAAGAATGTGAAGAGGAAGAAAGAACTATCGGAGGCATCGATTTCCTTTATCTCATTCCGGAATATGGATATAACACACTTTATGGAACGAAAGATGGTGTGACCATAATGATTTCTCATGATCAGGGAATCAGTCTGGATGACGAAGGAGTTCAGGACATTATCAACAGTATCATCGTTGCACCGGAAGAAGAATAGGAGGATTAAGATGGGATTATTTGATAAGAAATTCTGTGACATATGTGGCGAAAAAATCGGTATGCTCGGCAACCGAAAATTAGATGACGGGAATCTCTGTAAAGAGTGTGCGAAAAAGCTTTCACCATGGTTTGAGGAACGCCGCCACAGTACAGTGGCATCCATCAAGGAGCAGCTGGCATACAGAGAGGCAAACAAAGAGAAAGTACGGGCTTTTCAGATTACAAGAGATCTGAAGGGAGAGAGCCGCTACCATGTATATTTGGATGACAATAAGAGACAGTTCGCAGTGGCATCAGCGATGAACCTAGATGTGAATCCGGATATTCTGGATCTTTCCCAGGTTACGAGCTGCAGGCTGGAAGTAAAGCAGAACCGCAAAGAAGAACAGTACAGAGATAAGGATGGTAATCTCAAGGATTACAATCCTCCGAGATATACATATACCTATGATTACTGGATTAGACTGGCGGTAAGCTCTCCATGGTTCGATGACATGGATTTCCAGTTGAACTCATTCTCTATTGATGATCAGGAACGCGCGAAAATGATGAATATGGAGAGTGTTGGAGGTCAGATCGTTGCAGCACTTACCGGAAATGCATACAGCCAGCAGATGGGCGGCATGCAGGGAAATGCAATGTATGGTCAGCCGATGGGCAGCATGCAGGGAAATGCAATGTATGGTCAGCCGATGGGTGGCATGCAGGGAAATGCAATGTACGGACAGCCGATGGGCGGCATGCAGGGAAATGCAATGTACGGACAGCAGATGAACGGTATGCAGGGAAATGCAATGTACGGACAGCAGATGAACGGCATGCAGGGAAATAACATGTACGGACAGCAGATGAATGGCATGCAGGGAAATAACATGTACGGACAGCAGATGAACGGCATGCAGGGAAATGCAATGTACGGACAGCAGATGAATGGCATGCAGATGAACCAGGGAATGCCGCAGGGAGGCCAGACTGCAGGAGCGGCTATGGGAATGGCAGGTGCAATGGCAGGAGCAGTGGCAGGCGGAATGAATGGTTATCAGCAGAGACAGACTGTGCGTTGTGATAAATGTGGATGGGTACCGGAAAATCCGAACAATATTCCGAGATTCTGTCCGGAGTGTGGAGATCCTATTGACGGAAATGACATGCGTTAATAAAGGAGGAAAGTTATGTCTGACATAATGGAATATAAGTGTCCTGCCTGTGGCGGAGCCATGGAATTTGACAGTAAGAGCCAGAAGATGAAGTGTCCATATTGTGACACCGAGATGGCAGTAGAGGAGTTCCAGCGCACTCAGCAGGGACAGGAAGCAGAGCAGACAGGTGCCGCAGGAGGCGGTACCTGGCAGGCGATGGGAGACGGACAGTGGCAGGAAGGAGAGACTGACGGAATGCGCATCTATTCCTGTGAGTCCTGTGGAGGAGAGATTGTCGCAGAGGAAAGTACAGGCGCGACAGTCTGCCCCTTCTGTGGCAACCGGGTTGTTATGAAAGGGCAGTTCTCCGGAGATCTGAAACCGGATTATATTATCCCGTTTAAGCTGGATAAAAAAGACGCGAAGGCGGCTTACCAGAAGCATTTACAGGGAAAGAAATTTCTGCCGAAGATTTTCAAATCCGAGAATCATATTGATGAGATAAAAGGAGTTTATGTACCGTTCTGGCTGTTTGACGCCGACGCAGAAGCGAACATTCAGTATAATGCTGAGAAGATTCGTGTATGGGAAACCGGCAATATGGAATATACAGAGCATGAGTATTATCAGGCCCAGAGATCCGGTGGTATCAGCTTCAAACATGTTCCGGCAGACGGTTCGAGGAAAATGGATGATACTCTGATGGAATCTATTGAACCTTATAATTTTAACGAGGCAGTTCCTTTCCAGTCTGCTTATCTGGCAGGATATGTTGCCGACCGGTACGATGTGAATAAGGAAGAGCGCATGACACGTGCGGCGGAGAGAATAAAAGAGAGCGCGGAAAGCTCTTTTGGTAAAACAGTACAGGGATACCATTCTGTAACACCGGTCTCAAGCAATGTAAATGTATATAATGCACAATACTGTTATGTTCTTTATCCGGTGTGGCTTTTAAATACAACCTGGCAGGGAAATAAATATACATTTGCCATGAACGGACAGACCGGCAAGATGGTAGGAGATCTGCCGGCAGACAATGGAGCATTTTGGAGATTTGTAGCATCAAGAGGCGTCATCATCGGTGCAATTATTTATGCGCTGATGTGGGCGATCGCACTCATATAGGAGGGAAGGTCAGATGAGAAAACGAATAAGTGCAATGTTATTAACTGTTCTTCTGGCTCTTTCTATGATTCTTCCGGTATCAGCGAAAAATGATGTGCTGTATATCATAGACCAGCGCAGTTGTATTACAGCCTTTATACCTGAATTTAATGCAAAGGCTTCTGCAATTTCAGATACTTATGGGATCAATGTAACCTGTCTTTTGACAGAGACCACAGGAGGAATGGGAACTCCTGCATACAGTGAGCAGATTTACAAAGCATGCTTTGGAGAAGAAGACGGTATTATGCTGATCGAAAGCTCCGGGGAGGCAGAGTGGTATCTGTATAAGTCCGGAGCAGCCGTAGATCTTTTCACGGTTGAAGATGAAGATGCACTGGGAACAGCATTTGTCAGCCGGGGGTATTATGATGATGCCGTAGAGGACTATCTTGATGAAGCGCACAGGCTTTTGGAAGCTAAAACGGGAATCGTTATGGATGAAGCTGCCTTAGATGCAAAGATTGCAGCCGCAGAGGAAGCAAGCGAAGCGGAAGAAGTAACGACAACGGAGGCAGAAGGAACAGAAGAAGGAATCCCGGAAGAAAGACTGCGGATGAGACTGGAGGATGAAGCCGATCTTCTGACAGAAGAGGAAGAAGCTGATCTTCTGTCAAAACTGGATGAAATCAGTGAACGTCACGAATGTGATGTCGTGGTATTGACAGTAGACAGCTTAAATGGCAGGTCAGCGGTAGAATACGCAGATGATTTCTATGATTATAATGGCTATGGTTATGGAGAGGGCAGGGATGGAATCCTTCTTCTTATCAGCATGGAAGAACACGACTGGGTCATCAGTACCTGTGGATTTGGTATTACTGCTTTTACAGATGCCGGACAGGAATATATGACGGACAAATTCGTGCCGATGCTCAGTGATGGTGAGTATCAGGAAGCATTTACAGAATATGCACAGCTTTGTGATGAATTTATTACTCAGTCAAAAACCGGAGAACCATATGATTCAGGAAATCTTCCAAAAGGTTCTGTCTCCCCGATCTGGATAGTCGGAGATCTGATTATCGGGCTTGTCATCGCGTTCATCATTGGTTCTGTAATGAAATCTAAACTTAAGTCTGTGAGAATGCAGGCAACAGCAGAGGATTACGCGGTTCCGGGAAGCATGATACTGACGGCAAACTGGGATCATCTGGTAAATAAAACAGTGACAACCAGAAGGATAGAAAGGGAGAACTCAAGTTCCGGAAGCAGTACGCATTCCAGTTCCTCCGGAACATCACACGGCGGTTCAAAAGGAAAGTTTTAATCCTGTTTAAATCGGATGTGGAAAGGAGATGGAGTATGAAGAAAAAGTTTTTCGCAGTAGCATTGGTATTGGCAATGGTGTTTTGTCTCTGTGCCTGTGGCAATAAAGAGAAAGAAGAAGCACCGGAGGAAGATAAAACAGAAGAAGTGAAAGAAGAGACAGAAGAAGCGGGGCATCAGGCAGGAGATCTCGTAGGAAAGTGGAAATGTGTGTCTCTTACGATGGATGAAATAGGTACAGTAACCAGTGAGGAAAGTATGGAAATGTTGGGCTTTGATATGCCGGCGATGGTCTCCTTCTCTGCATGGGAGAGCGGGTATTGTACCTTTACAATCAATGATAATGACGGTGAAGAGGAAGACGTTGCACAAGATACGATACCTTTGCAGTGGACCATGGATAATGACAGTTATGTGCTGGCACTCGTGAATCCGGAGCTGGAAGAAGAGCTTGGAACTTTTTCCGTAAAATTTGACGGAGACACATTAGTACTGACAAATGAAGTTACAACAACAGAAAGCGAATCCGGCAAGGAAGAAACAAGCACAGGGATCTATAACTTTGAGTATGACAAAGATCCGGAGATAAGCATTTACAGCTTCTGTCCTGACTTTTCCGAAGAGGATGTAATGAAGATGGGGTCTTTTATGAAAGGAGCCCGAGCAATCGTCCTGGAAGACAAAACATATTGTCTGGCAGCAAACGGATATCTTGCAACTGCCAAAATCAGCAAAGACGGATCAGATGTAGAACTGGAGGATATTACAGATCTCTGGAACAAGGAAGTATGCTATCCGATGTATTTCCAGTATGCTGACGGATATGTGTATGCTATTTTATCTGACGGCTCTTCTCGTGGAATCATCAGAATTAATACGGAAGATGACAAGGTAGACATGATTTATGATCAGCCGGCAGATTATCTGCAGGTATATGATGGTAAATTATATTTTACAGATGCAGATTATCATTATTATTCCATGGATCTGGATGGGAAGAATATAATACCGATCATTGAAGATAGGGCAATATATTATCCGTATCAGCTGGGGGATGGCTGGATGGTCTTCCAGGATGATGCAGATGGAGAGACATTGCATATCCGGCATATCGAGGCAAAGATTGAAAAAAGAATTACGGAAATAAAGGCATATGAACCTGTGCTTATCGGAAATTATCTGTATTTTTCGACAAAAATGGATGATGGTTATAATCACGTTGCAAGAGCCAATATCTGGAGCGGAGAGACGGAAATATCGGAGTATGGCACCAGTGGTGAGCATTTGTTTGAGAAAGATGCGATTATTGTAGAAGGCAGCGTATATCCATTGGATCAGTGGAATCAGGATCTGGATCCGGATCCTGATCCGGACAATTGTGAAGAATATTATTTCTATACGGATGGAAATTATCGGTATTATAACCGTCATTTCATGAGCTGGTACGCGCCAAATACGAATTTCGGAGGCTTTTCTGCCCAGGTGTGGATCGATGGAAATGAATAATGTGTTGTAAATGAAAGAAAAGAAAGTGTATCAGGGGCTGTTGTACAGCCCCTGATGTGCAACAGAGAGAAAAAGGAGGGGCAAGATGAAGGAAAAGGTTGGAATACAAAGTGGGAGTCCTCTGGAGCTTTCCTGTAAAAATTGTGGTGCTCCTGTTGGTTTTGACATTGTACGGCAGACTTACAGATGCTCTCATTGCGGAGAACTGACAGGTATTCAGGAAGTGCAGAGGGACGACTTACATTGGAAAATGTTGCAAAAAGAAAATACAAGAGCAGATTTTCCCGGGAACCGGTTGGAAGAATGTGACTGCCCTTCCTGTGGGGCTAAGATCATTTTTCAGGAAGGGGAAGCTTCTGAAACCTGTGATTTCTGTGGAAGCCGGCTGGTGCGCAAAGAACTGACAGAAGAAGGGGAAATGCCGGAATTAATTATTCCTTTTTTTATAACTTTTGAAGAAGCAAGGCGGCGGATGCTGGACTGGGGGCATGCACATCAGAACACACCGGAAGGAAAGAGTGTTGTCTCCGGCATGGGCAAATTCAAAGGTTGTTATCTGCCTTATCAGCTAGTCCGCGGTCCGGTTCATGGAACCATAAGTCGTGATGGGAACAGTAGAAAATATCAGTGTGACGGTTATCTGGAGGGTACAGCCGTCAACACGTCCTCTCAGTTGGATAATCTGGTGTTGAATGAGGTAGAACCCTTTGACTGGTCGGCAGCCAGACCTTTTACATATGGTTATATCGCAGGGCATAAAGTGAAATTGAATGATATATCTGAGGCGCAGACAGAAAAACGTATTCTTGCGGAGGCAGCACAGGATTTCCGTCCGGAAGTAGAACGTGTGATGCAGACAAGTGGAGTGGGAATACAACTTACTTCGGGAAGCCTGATGGAGCTTTCGGTACTCCTTCCGGTGTGTTTTATAAAATCCGGGAAGCTGACGGCTGTTATGAATGGACAGACCGGGCGTATTGCAGTATCAAAGGAAAGGGAGAAGAAATCATACCCATGGATGATAGAACCTTTGCTTTATACGATTCTTGCCACGCTGTTATTATCAATACCATGGCATTTACAAATAGAGGAAATCTTTCTTGTTGCTTTTGTGTTTGCTGCTATCTTCTTCAGTATTATGGGTGACGGAAGGAAATCTCTTATCCACAGGATAACCATGCAGAGCGAAAATTCGAAAGCGAAAAGAGAAAACGGTGAGTTGAAGATTGAAGAGAGGAAGGGTATCCTTAAGAATCCCTGTGATAACACCCCTGTTTTCTATGAGAAGAACAATCAGGGAAGATGTGTTCCGGTCAAAATCAGGTTTTACAGTCTGAGAAGATGGTTTTCTATTTTGACGAACACTTTTGTGACTGTATTTCTGCCTGCGATTCTGGCAGCATTTGTCCGCTGGGTGTATATGGAGCCGGGAGAAGCTTTTATGGACGGATACCGGATGCAATACGGAGCAGCATGGTATGTGCTGGCAGGAATGATCGCCGTTATGTATCTGGCAAAAGGAGTGCGTCGGGATGTCTATGAGCATCCGATATTGTATGAAATACTGCCGAACGGGAAAAAGCGTCTGATCGGCAGGAGAAAAGATAGAAAAGTCGGCATCCTAGGCATGTTCGGCATAGGACAGACGCAAAGTGATGGTAAAAAGCTTACAGTATTCCGCCTGATTAAAGGGCTGGGAGGTATCGGAATATTATTGGCAGCAGTAACAATTGTCTTGTTGATCGGGAGCACTGCGGCGATTATTCTTTGAACGAAACAAGTGTAAAATCAAAATAGGAGGAGAATGATGTTATGCAGAAAAGAGATATAAAAGATCTGTTGATTGGGATTATATTAGTAGTGGTAGGAATTTTTGCAATCGTGTATTTTAATAATGAACATGTTAAATATATCACAGCAAAAGAGCATTATAAAGTAACAGCCACACTGATATCTTATGAAACGGATGTATATTATGAGGGGGTTTCTGATGGAAATACCGAGAAGGAGGAGCGGTATCTGGCAAACTGGGAGTATACTGCCGGGGGTGAGACATATACAGTTATGACATGGGAAGATAGCGTACCTTTTCCTACTAAGACTTTACGTGTATACAAGGACGTAAACGGAGAAATGATTATTTCCAGTGCAGGAAGTACCTTAAGCGTATTAAAGTGGAATGTGCTGGGGGTAATTATCATAGCAGGCGGTGTGGTGTATATTGTAGAGAGCGTGAGACGTATAAGACTGCGTAACAAAAGGCTAAATGGAAATTAAATGAAGCAGGTCGCTTTATCATTCGGAAGTCAGAGACAGATTATAAAAGAAATGTTTGTAAAGCTGGTATTTGTGAGTTATAATGTATCAGGTAATGTGTGGATGCAGCATATGGGGAATGTTACGAATACGTAATTAAATGTGGTTCATGGGGAATCATTTCGGCGTAATTCACATAAATGTATATATTAAGGAGACAGAGATGGAACTTATATCAGTAAGAGAAATATTTCGGAATAAGGATAACTACATTGATAAGGAAGTTGAAATCGGCGGATGGGTCAGAAGTGTCCGGGCTTCCAAAGCATTTGGTTTTATCGTGTTGAATGACGGTACATTTTTTGAGCCGATTCAGGTAGTCTACCACGATACGATGGATAATTTTGCAAAAATCAGCAAGCTGAATGTGGGCGCTGCCCTGATTGTAAAAGGAACTCTGGTCGCTACGCCTGACGCAAAACAGCCGTTTGAGATTCAGGCATCAGAGATCTTCGTGGAGGGGGAATCCACCCCGGATTATCCGCTTCAGAAAAAGAGACATACGCTTGAGTATCTGCGTACCATAACGCATCTTCGTCCGAGGACGAACACGTTCCAGGCAGTATTCCGTGTGCGTTCATTATGTGCCTATGCGATTCACAAATTCTTCCAGGAGAGGGATTTTGTGTATGTGCATACGCCGTTGATCACCGGAAGCGATTGTGAAGGCGCGGGAGAGATGTTCCAGGTTACTACCATGGATCTGAACAACATTCCGAAGACGGAAGACGGTGCAGTTGATTTTACAAAAGATTTCTTTAACAAACCTACGAATCTTACCGTGAGCGGCCAGCTTAACGGAGAGACCTATGCGATGGCATTTAAAAATATTTATACCTTTGGTCCGACCTTCCGTGCCGAGAACTCCAACACGACCCGCCATGCGGCAGAGTTCTGGATGATTGAGCCGGAAATCGCGTTTGCCGATCTGAAGGATGATATGATCCTTGCGGAGAATATGCTGAAATATGTCATCCGTTATGTCCTTGAGAATGCGCCGGAAGAGATGCAGTTCTTTAACAAATTCATCGACAAGGGACTGATCGAGAGGCTTGAAGGAATCCTGAATTCTGAATTTGGACATGTAACTTATACGGAAGCAATTGAGATTCTTGAGAAAAACAATGACAATTTCGAATATAAAGTATCATGGGGATGCGATCTGCAGACAGAGCATGAACGTTATCTGACTGAAGAAGTTTTCAAACGTCCGGTATTTGTAACAGATTATCCGAAGGAAATCAAAGCATTTTATATGAAGCTGAATGATGACGGGAAGACTGTTGCGGCTATGGACTGCCTTGTACCGGGAATCGGCGAGATCATCGGCGGCAGCCAGCGCGAGGATGATTATGAGAAGCTTGCCGCACGTATGAAGGAACTGAATCTTAATATGGAAGACTATGAGTTCTATCTTGACCTGAGAAAATACGGCACTGCAAGACACGCAGGTTTCGGCCTTGGGTTTGAGCGCTGTGTGATGTACCTGACAGGTATGGGCAACATCCGTGATGTAATCCCGTTCCCCAGGACAGTGAATAATTGCGAATTGTAAAATTGTGGGATATGCCACAGTGAAACAATCCGCGATCAAATTTGAGACCTGAACCATAATTATTGAAATAGTATTTGAAATGAAGTTTGTGAGGAAGCTTGTGATGGAAAAGATATTGATACCGGAAGGCTATAAAAGTCCCCAGTCGATCAAGGACACAGAAAAGGCAATTAAAGAAGTAAAAGATTATTTTGAACGCGCTCTGGCTGATGCACTGAATCTGACCAGAGTATCCGCACCGCTTTTTGTAAAGCCGGAGTCCGGCCTGAATGATAATCTTAACGGTGTGGAGCGTCCGGTTGCCTTTGGAATTAAAGAACAGGGGGATGCGGTTGCGGAAATCGTACATTCTCTCGCAAAATGGAAAAGAATGGCGCTGAAGGAGTACGGATTTGAGCCGGGCGAAGGACTGTATACAGATATGAGCGCAATCCGCAGAGATGAGGAAACCGATAATCTGCATTCTATTTATGTGGATCAGTGGGACTGGGAAAAAATCATCGGGAAGGATGAACGCAATCTTGATACATTGAAAGAAACAGTGTTCCGCATTTATATGGCAATCAAGCAGACGGAATATTATATCTGTGGAAAATATCATTTTATGGATCCGTTCCTGCCGAATGAGATTACATTTATCACTACACAGGAATTGGAAGATATGTACCCTGACAAGACGCCGAAAGAGAGAGAAAACCTCATCGCGAAGGAAAAAGGCGCGGTTTTCCTTATGAAAATCGGCGGAGCAATGAATTCCGGTGAAAAGCATGACGGACGTGCACCGGACTATGATGACTGGGAATTAAACGGGGATATTCTAGTTTATTATCCGGTTCTGGATATGGCACTTGAGCTTTCGTCAATGGGAATCCGTGTGGACGAAGAGTCCCTGGCAAGGCAGTTGAAGATTGCAGGCTGCGAGGACAGGGCACAGCTGCCCTTCCAGAAAAGCATACTGGAAGGAAAGCTTCCATACACGATCGGCGGCGGAATTGGGCAGTCACGTATCTGCATGTTCTTCCTGCAGCGGGCACATATCGGCGAAGTTCAGTCTTCCATATGGCCGGATGAAGTCGTTGAATATGCGGCACAGCATGGTGTAAATCTTTTATAATCATACATCTATGTATGATTGATATAGTATTGAACCGTAAATAAATATGGGTATAAAAGAGGCAGGCTGTTTGGCCTGCCTCTTTTACATTAAATTTATGATAACAGTAAGAAAATCTGACGTTCTGCATTTATACATTGATGTACCTTTGCGGAAAAGAGGTGTTGTATTTGAGGAAAAGCATGCTATAATATTATCGATTATCTGCACTTTTATATAAATGATATGACAGGAGAGGTAAGTAATATGGGTGATCGTAAAAAAACATCAGGAAAAAAGTATAATGCACGGACTTATATCGGATGGGGCGCTACAGCGGCGGCAATTATTGTCCTGATCGTGGCGGCAGTTTTTCTTTTAGGTAAAGGAAGCCCAGTTGCGGATCTTGAAGGATTCACCCCGCTGGATGAGGAAAACCTTACACAGGGGATTACTCTCGAAAGTAAAGAATTGACGCTGGATGCGGTAGGCATCTATACCGGGAAATATGTGGAAGATGGTTCAGATGCGGACATCGAAAACATACCTGCTATTCTGGTGACGAATCATGGAACAAGTATGATCGAGACTGCGGAAATACAGCTTCATTTGGGTGAAAAAGGGATTGCATTGTTTGAAATGACTGATATTCCTGCAGGAAAATCGGCACTTGTCCTTGACCAGAATAAGCTGCAATGTGTAGAAGGGGTTACAGCGGAGTACTGGACGGATTTTGTCAAGTTCGCGGAAGATGTTTGGATAGAAAAAGAAAAATTCGACATTACCGGCACACAGGGGGCATTGACTCTTAAAAATAAAACGGATGAGGAATATGGGTTTGTTTATGCATTTTACAAAAATAAGCTGACGAAAGATATATATTTTGGAGGAATCACATACAGAGCAACATTTGAACAGGTTCCGGCACAGGGAGAGGAAGAAGCAGATGCGCTCCACTATGAACCGGAAACCAGTGAAGTGATGCAAATTAAGATTGTTGAATAAGAAACACAAGGCTTTCGGGGATGGTGAAAAATAGTGCAGGAACGTGTTGTAGATGTTGACGAATGGATGAAAACAGTCAGGGAGCTTTTGGAGCTTGGGAAGGAAGTTCCGGTTCTGGTGACTGGGAACAGTATGTTTCCGTTTCTGGTACATAAAAGAGATACCGTCCTGGTAAAACAAGCCGGATGTCCGCTGCGGAAAGGCGAAATTGTATTTTATCAGAGACCCTCGGGACAGTATGTGATGCACAGAATTATACGGATCGACGATGGAAAACTATATCTGGCAGGTGATGCCCAGACTGTTTTGGAAGGCCCCCTGCCGGATCATTGTGTTTTCGGTGAAATTATTGCTGTGGAAAGAAAAGGGAAATGGATTCGACAGGGTGATTTTTGGTGGGATTTCTTCGCAGGCCCCTGGCTTGTACTGCGGCCGCTGCGGGGATATATTCTGGCAGTGAGGCGGAAAGCCGCACAGATTGTGCAGGTCATCCGCGGCAGAAAAAGACGATATACAAAAAATACAGAAAGAGAGCAGATTAATGGACATATTGAAAAAGGTGGTTCGTAAGCTTAAAGAAGGATACCTTGCAGAAATGTATAAAGAAATCTGCTGGATGTGGCAATATGTCAGGAAGTACAGACTTTCTACGCTGTTTTACATATTGACGGGGCTTCTGGGGACAGCATTTTCTCTTTGCGGAAGCCTGGTATCAAAACAATTGATAGATGCGGTGACCGGCCGTCAGACGGAAGGGCTGTTGGGAATGGCGGTCCTGCTGACCGGATTATCCCTGGGGAGTATAATATCCTCTGCGGTCGTCAGCCGGATATCTGCTAAAATCAGTGTGGTCATCCAGAATGAAATGAGGGCAGAATTATTTGACAAGATTCTATATACCCGATGGGAGGCACTGCAGATTTACAGCACCGGAGACCTTTTAAACCGGCTTAACAGCGATATGGGAATCGTGGCCGGCAATGTGATCAGCTGGCTGCCCGGACTTGTCACCAAAGGGGCACAATTCCTGGGGACGCTTGCTATTATTTTATACTATGACCCGACGCTTGCAGTATTCGCTTTGATCACCGCACCGGTTACTGTCCTGCTTTCTAGGACACTGATGAAGCGGATGCGGGAATATAATAAAGAAATGCGGCAAATAAGCAGCGATATCATGGCATTTCAGAATGATTCATTTCAGAACCTTCAGACATTGAAGGCATTTGGCCTCATGGAATCATTCAGTGAAAAAATGAAGAAGGTACAGGAAACTTACCGTGAAAAAATGATGGCATATAACAAATTCAGCATTTTCGTTTCCTCTTATATGTCTGTTGCCGGGATGGCAGTATCGTACCTGTGCTTTGGATGGAGTATTTATCGCTTGTGGGGCGGATATATTACTATCGGTACGATGGCAATCTTTATACAGCTTGCGAGCAGGCTGTCATCCGTGTTCAATAACCTTATTCAGATGGTCCCTTCTCTGATCAGCGCAACGACTTCCGCGGGAAGACTGATGGCTGTGTCCGCAATGGAAAAAGAATCTCTGGAGGATGAAGAGGCAGAGCTTTTAAAGACGTATAAGGGAAAGCTGACAGTGGAATTAAAAGATGTGACAGCGGCATATCCTGACGGCGGTGTGGTTTTTGAACATTGTGATTTTCATGCTGTTTCAGGAGAAATTGTGGCTATTGTGGGACCGTCAGGAGAGGGAAAGACAACACTGATCCGTCTGCTGCTTGGGATGCTTGCCGCGTCAGAAGGTAAAACGCAGATCTGCTGGGGGAATTCTGATTGTTGTTGTTTGAGTGCGGCCACACGGCATTGCTTTTCTTATGTTCCCCAGGGGAACACGATGTTTATGGGGTCTATCGCAGATAATCTGCGTCTGGTAAAACCGGATGCAAATGAACAGGAGATGCAGGATGCGCTTGAAGCGGCGTGTGCGTGGGATTTTGTGAAAGAACTCCCGAACGGCATTCATTATCATATCGGAGAGCGGGGAACAGGTCTGTCGGAAGGGCAGGCGCAGCGGATCGCAATTGCAAGGGCGATCCTGAGGGATGCGCCGATTCTGCTTCTGGACGAAGCAACTTCCGCATTGGATATGGATACGGAAAGCAGAGTTTTAAAACATATTATAAAAAGTACCCCTCAGCGCCTGTGTATTGTCACAACGCACCGGCCAAGCGTACTGTCAATGTGTGACAGGGTGTATGAAGTGAAAGGAAACCGGCTGAGCCTGAAAACGACCGAGCCGGATTCATCATCCGGAGGTATGGAAACATAGAGAGGATATGGTATGAAAAAGAAAGAGAAAAAGGAAATCATTCGGAGACTGAAGGATATCCGGACGCATCTGGGGGGGCTTCTGGTCATATTAAGTTTATGGTTTGCAGTACAGCTTTTGCTGTTCGGCATGCTGTCTGTACAATATCAGTTTGCCATCCTTTTCCTGCTGGTGGGAATCAATGTGCTTATATATTCTCTCATGTATGAGAAAAAAGCACATCGGACCGTAAGGCTTGCAGGGAAGACACTGTGTGCTGTGCTGTGCGTGGTGCTGCTTGTCAGCACAATGGCCATGAGACTTGCAGACTCCATACTGAAAGACATGACAAATGCTTCTGTGGTGAATAAAGATATTTCGCTGATCGTGAAGGAAGACAGCCCTTTTGAGGAACTGCAGGATTTTGCAGGCGGGGATATCCCGATCGGAATCCAGAATGCGGTATATATAGAAAGCACAGACAAATTTCTGGAAGAGATGGGGAACGAACTTTCCGAAAAGCCTGTGACGAAAGAATATGGGAATCTGAACCTGTTGATAAACGGTCTTAAAGACGGAGATGTGCAGGCTATTGTCCTGGATGAGGCATACCGAAGTCTGGTACAAGATGAATGGGATACCTTCAGCGATGATACAAGAATTATTTATAGCGTTAATTATAGTGAAAAACAACAGAATATATCAAAAAAAATCGATGTTACAAACGACCCGTTCCTTGTTATGATCAGCGGCATAGACACATATGGGGATATCAATACTGTGTCGAGGTCTGATGTTAATATTCTGGCAGCTGTCAATCCTCAGACAGGACAGATTTTATTGGTGAGTATCCCACGTGATTATTATGTGCCGATCCAGGCAGGCACAGCCAGCACGGAAGGAAATCTGGATAAACTGACCCACAGCGGTCTGTTCGGGCCGACCTGCACTGTAAGAACCGTGGAAAATATTTTTGATTATCCCATCAATTATTATGTACGGGTGAATTTTACAAGTGTGGTTGATATTGTAAATGCAATCGGAGGAATCACGGTTCACAGTGATATGGCATTCGGAGAATTCCAGGAAGGCGATAACTACTGTGACGGTGAGCGGGCACTGGCATTCGCCCGGGAGCGTTATTCCTTTGAGGACGGAGACCGGGAGCGGGGACGCAATCAGATGAAAGTGATCGAGGCAGTGGTCTCAAAATTGACAGATCCGTCATTGAATTATGATTATATGGGATTGATTCAGATTGTCAGAAACAGTGTAGAGATGAATTTTTCCGATGCTGAAATCAAGGATCTGGTGCAGTTCCAGGTGGTGAAGAGACCTGCATGGACAGTGCAGCAGACAAGCGTGAACGGTACGGATGCTTATGATTATTCCACTTTTTATGGTACACAGCTATATGTGATGTATCCGGATCAGGCATCAATAGACGCAGTTAAAGTACAGCTTCAGTCCATATTGGGATATGAGGCTGAGACGGACTCTATACCTGATCAGGAGGTGCAGCAGTGGTAGATATCCATACGCATATTCTTCCGGGAGTGGATGACGGGGCGGCAGATATAGAGATGGCACTGCGGTTGATCCGGCATGCGGCAGCGGGCGGAACGCGTGAAATATTTCTGACACCTCATTGTGCACCCTCGTATGGATTTTATAATTATGACGGAGAGGAGCTTGCCGGGCAGTTTGACAGACTGTGCCGGGCAGTATATCAGAAGGAACAGATTCCCGTAAGACTTCATCCCGGTATGGAAGTCCTGTATGAGGGCAGAGAAGAGCTGCTGCGGCATCAGGATGAGTATTATCCACTGTGCGGGAGCAGATATCTCTTAATGGAATATTATTTTGATGTTGAGGGAGAACAATTTCTGGAGGGGATAGACACACTTCAGGAATGTGGGTATGTGCCTGTAATCGCACATCCGGAACGTTATGAATGTGTCTGGAAGTATCCGGAACTGCTTAAGGAAGGAAGAAAAAAGGGGGCTTTGTTTCAGATGAATAAAGGAAGTCTTTCCGGGCGGCACGGCGGGGATGCCGGAAAGACCGCAGAATGGATGCTGGACGAGGACCTGGCGGATTTTATTGCCAGCGACGCTCATCATCCCGTGCACAGGGACAGCGGGCTTAAGTATGTAGCGGAATATGTGCGCAGATATTACGGAAAAGAGAAAATGTACAGGATTTTTATCAAAAATCCTGAATGTATCATACGGGATAAGCTGATCAGGACTGAGTAAGTGGATGTAGTCCGGAACATGGGGAGGATCCAAGATGGTAAAAAAAATATTAAGTGTCCTGTTAATGGTGACAATGATAACCGGGTATGTCTTCTTTTTACGGGCATACGAAAAAGAAGAGAAGAATTCTCTTCCGGAGATTGTATTTGATTCGGATCATCTTGTGCTGAGTGTATCAGATGATGATTCAAGGCTGATGGAAGGTGTGCATGCCTATGACGAAGAAGACGGAGATCTGACGGATCAGATTATTGTCGATTCGGTTTCTGTATTTGACAGCGATTATTACAGAACGGTGAAATATGTAGTATTTGATAAAAATAATAAAGCGGCGGTTGCATCCAGAACGATTTCTTATACGGATTATACTCCGCCGCGGATATATCTGAAAGACTCTTTGGTTCAGGATACCATTTCAACTACATCTCTGAATCGTATTATCGGAGCTGTGAGCAGTGTGGATGGGGATATTTCTAACAGTACAGAGCTGAAATGCGGGACTTTTCAGAATAACAGGCTGGATGTCAAGGTCAGTGTCAGCGACAGCACCGGGACAGAAAGTACTATATCATTCACCTGTGATTACGACAGAACCGTATATCTGGCAGATATTGTTTTAAATCAATATCTGTTATATCTTCCGGTGGGGACAGAATATGATTTTCTGGAAAATATTAATGATATTGTGATCATTAATACGTCACGGCCGGATCTGCTTGAACAGGTAATAATACAGAGCTCCGTCGATTTTTATACGCCTGGTATTTATGAAGTCTATTATTATCTGAGCGGAGATACGGGCAGCAGTGCCAGGGTAAAGGGCCTTGTGTTGATACAGTAAGGAAGGAAGCACGGAAATGGAAAAGGAAAAACAGCAGAAAAAGAACTGGAATGAACAGTTATACAATATCATCCGTGATGTGTTATCCAGATGGCATATTATCTGCCTCACAGGTGTGATTACCGCGATATTGGCTGATTTATTCCTTACGCTTACATATGTGCCGATGTACAGGACAGGCACATCAGTGGTTCTGAATATGGGGGCAGGATATATCTCAGATGCAGACACTGACAAAGAAGTTGCAGAAGCTTTGGGATATGTTTTGACCAGTAATCTGTTTATGGATAAAATTAAAGAAGACCTGAATGTCAGCAATCTGAATGGACGATTTGCGGTCAGGGATATTGAGGGAACCAGTATCCTTGAGATTTATTCGGAAGCAGATTCCCCGCAGATTTCATACCGGATGATGTATGCTATGATGGAGCGATACCAGGAGGTGACGTCTCTTGTCATCGGTAATGCCAAAATGGATGTAATTGATAAAATCCAGGTGCCGGTGAAACCTTATAATGAGCTCAATCACTGGAAAAACATGCTTGCTGCAGGAGTTGTAGGAGCTGCTTTTATGACAGCCGTTTTTATTTTGATGTCCTTCATGAGAGATACGATTAAAGAGAAGAAGGATATTAAAGAAAAGCTGCAGGTCCGCCTTCTTGCGGATGTGGCAAATGAGCCTAAAATCATGTTAAAGGGTGGAAGATTATACAGAAAGAAATCCCTTCTGGTCACGCAGATTACAACAAGCTTTGCCTTCGTGGAAACATTCCAGCGACTGAGGGCGAGGTTTGAAGCTCAGGCACAGAAAAAGAAATATAAAATAGTAGTTATTAACAGTACAACAGAAAATGAAGGTAAAACATCAGTCATTGTAAATCTTGCTATTGCCCTGGCAAGACAGGGAAGAAGGGTCCTGGTGATGGATGCGGATCTGGGAAAACCATCCATTGCGAAGATTATGGATCTGAAACCTGTGCATACCCTGGAAACAGTTCTCAAGGGAGAGAAAGAAATGGAAGAGATTATTTTTCATCATGAACGCACAGGGCTCGATTTAATATTTGCCGGCGGCAGGGAAGATGATACAACGGGACTTCTGGAAAATGGGATTCTCGGCGGCTGGCTGGAAGAAAACCGTGATAATTACGACTATATCCTGATTGATACGCCGCCGGCAAGCTTTATGGGGGATTCCATGATCGTGGCAGCCGAAGCAGATGCGGTTTTACTGGTGGTAAGGCAGGATTTTGCGCCGACAGTATTAATTAACCGTACGATTGAGCGGTATCTGCAGCAGGATACGCCTGTGATGGGATGTGTACTGAACCGCAGTATGCCGCTTGTCGGAGAAAAGAAAAAAGCATATCGTTATCGGGGAGGTGAGCACCGTGGAACAGAATGAAGAAATGATAGATCTTGCTGAATTGGCCAGAAAAGGGCTTCAAATCTTACTTCGTACATGGAAATTGCTGCTCCTTCTGATTACAATCTGCGTCGGCATGGCCTGTGTATATGAAAAAATGACTTATGAACCGGTCTATGAATGTAAAGTGACCTTTGCCATATCGAGAGAAATGAATGGAGAAAAAACATGGCAGTATAATAAAAAAGCCACGGACGATCTGGCAACTTCCTTTTCGGCAATCATTAATAGTGATGTCATGATGAATGCCATGTTAAAGGAGCTGGGGACACAGTCACTTCCGGCAAAGATTTCCGCTCAGAGAATAGGAACAACTAATCTTTTTACCGTATCATCCAGAGGATATGACGCTGAATCTGCGGAGAAAGTCATGCATGCATTTCTTAACAGTTATGCGAGAGCATTTAAAATCACGCTGATGGAGATTGACGCGGAACCGATTGAAAAAGTAGAGGATGCGGCAATCTGCAATAGTCCGGATTATGCAAAAAAAGCGGTATATGCGGCAGTTTCGACTGTTATCATATATGCAGTTCTGGCTGCAGTTTATCTGATGCTTCACCGTACGATCGCAGAAGAGGAAGACGTAAAAACAAAACTGCACAGCACATGTCTCGGAACACTTCCTTATGTGAAAGCCGCTGAGCATGGGAAACATCCGTTGGTTACTCCGGATGGTTCCAGATACTATGAAATGAAGGAAGCTGTCGGCCAGATACGCCGGCGGCTGGAAAAAGATGCCGAAAAAACAGGCCATAAGGTGTATTTGCTTACCGGTGCAGTGGAGGGAGAAGGAACTTCAACATTTGCGGCAAACCTGGCAATGTCATTTGCAGTAAAAGGATATCATACCGCGTTGGTAGATTTTGACCTGCGTAAACCGGTCCAGAAAAATCTGATTCCGCAAAGTGGGCAGGAGAAAAACGAGGGAACGCAAAATCCGGCGGGTTTCCGTTTATACGAACCGGAGTCAGACCGGCTTCAGAAACTCCGTATTTTCCTCCGTGAACAGAATACAGAAAATGTGGCAGAACTGTTGTCCTCGAACAAAACTGTAACAATGCTGAAAATGCTGAGAGGACAATATGATTTTATTATTCTTGATACGCCGCCGATCCTGCCGGTGGAGGATGCTGCCATACTGGCACAGATGGCGGATGCTTCTGTCTTTGTCTTAAAAGCTGAGAACCAAAGTCAGCAGAAACTTATCGAAGCGATGGAAGCATTAAACCAGGCAACCGGAAATATTACGGGATGTGTTATTAACGGAAGCAAAAACCAGATATCCAGATACGGCTATGGATATGGTTATGGATACGGCTATGGATACGGCTATGGATACGGTTACGGAAGATATAGTCGTTACAGACGAAAGAATAGATTGAAATCAAGAAAAAAAGAGAACGCTGAAAAGAATAAAGATAAAATTGAAGAAGCAGGAAACCGGATTAAGGAAGAAAGCATAAAGGAAATAGAAAAAACGGATAAAATAAGCTCTTGACATTTTTAAAATATGTGTTTATACTTTCTATACGTAGTTTATTACATTAATACGTTAAACCGATGAACAAGAGGAGTAGGTAAGAATATTTGTTTACAGAGAGCCGCAGGCGGTGGAATTGCGGCAGCAAGAGTTTTTACTGAATGGACTTGCGAGGGCAGCTTGATATTCCTGAGGAAGAGTAGACGCTGACGGGGCAACCTACCCGTTACCAGTAGGGAATGTATGTTAGTACATGAAAGAGTGGCCGATGTACTGCTTTTGTGAAGCAGGCGGGCAATGTGGGTGGTACCGCAGGAGATAATTAAGATTTTAGTCCCTGTCCCATTAGAAAGTAATTTCTGATGGGGCAGGGATTTTTTTGATATAGATAACTCTGAGGAACTTCCGGAAATGCTCTTTCAGAAAAGGAGGAAGATATGCTGAAACCAGATTGCGGCACAATTTTAAAACTGGCAAAAAATTATTCTGTTGTTCCGGTGTACAGGGAACTGTTTGCAGACAGTACGACACCGATAGCGATTCTCCGGAAGCTGGCAGGAAGGAGTAAACGATATTATCTGCTGGAAAGCGTGGAGGGCGGAGAAAAATGGGGAAGATTTTCTTTCCTCGGGTGCGACCCGATTCTCAGAGTATCCTGCAGGGACTCTGTGGTTACTATTGAAAAAAACGGGAAAAAAGAAACGCGGGAAGCGGAAAACCCGCTGGATGTTTTAAGAGAGATACTTGGAAAATACAAATCTCCCACATTGCCGGAACTTCCCAGATTTACCGGAGGATTTGTCGGATACTTTGCTTACGCGATGATAGGATACGCAGAGCCCGTGCTGAGGATAAAGAAAGGTGATTTCGCAGATTATGATGTGATGCTGTTTGATAAAGTCATCGCATATGATCATTTAAAACAGAAGATTATTCTGATCGTCAACATGAAAACGGACAATGTTCTCGAAAACTACGGAAAAGCGGCCGAAGAGCTGGAGAAGATGGCTGCTCTGATGAAACAGGAGGTTCCGGAACTGAAAACAGAAACGGAAGAAATCTCATTTACCTGCAGCGTCTCGAAGGAAGAGTATTGCAGGACCGTGGAAAAGACAAAACGATACATCCGAAACGGAGACATTTTCCAGGCGGTAATCTCCAGACAGTTCACAAGTCCGATGAAGAAGAGCCTGTTAAATGCATACCGTGTGCTTCGGACGACGAATCCGTCCCCTTACATGGTGTATATGCATACGGAGGACGAGGAAATTATGAGCACATCGCCGGAAACCCTGGTGCGGCTGACAAACGGGCGTCTTGTAACATTTCCGGTGGCGGGCTCAAGACCCAGGGGCAAAACACCGGAAGAAGATACGGCACTTGAAAGAGAGCTTCTGCAGGATGAGAAGGAACTTTCCGAGCACAATATGCTGGTGGACCTGGGAAGAAATGATATCGGAAGAATCAGCCGCTTCGGTTCTGTTGAAGTGACCGGATACCAGATGATTCACAAGTGTTCAAAAATCATGCATATCTGTTCCCAGGTGGAGGGGGGATATCAGAGAAGAAAAAGATGCGCTGGATGCGATAGAAGCAGTGCTCCCGGCAGGTACAATTTCCGGTGCACCTAAAATACGTGCCTGCCAGATTATCGAAGAGCTGGAGTCAGAGCCCAGAGGCATTTACGGGGGTGCACTCGGATATATAGATTTTACAGGAAATATGGATACCTGTATCGCCATCCGAATGGCAGTGAAAAAGAACGATACTGTTTATGTACAGGCGGGCGGAGGAATCGTGGCGGACAGTGTCCCGGAAAAAGAATATGAGGAATCGGGGAACAAGGCCGGCGCAGTGATTCAGGCAATCATACAGGCCGGAAAGGAGACAGAATTATGATACTGCTGATTGATAATTATGACAGCTTTACTTATAACCTGGTCCAGTATCTGGGGACGTTGAAGCCTGAGATTAAGGTGGTAAGAAATGACAAAATCACGATCGAAGAAATCAGGAAAGTAAATCCGACGCATCTGGTTCTTTCACCCGGCCCGGGCTATCCGAAGGATGCAGGAATCTGTGAAGATGTGGTGAAGGCTTTTCGGGGAACAATCCCCATCCTGGGCATCTGCCTTGGACATCAGGCAATCTGCGAGGCATACGGGGCGGTGATCGCACCGGCGGAAAAGCTGATGCACGGGAAGAAAAGCACGATAACACTGGATGAAAAATGTGAGATTTTTAAGGGGCTTGGCAGGAAGACAGATGCAGCCCGGTATCATTCGCTGGTAGCAAAAAAGGACACCATGCCAGAAGAACTGGAAGTGACCGCGGTTTCCGAAGAAGGGGAAATCATGGCGGTAAAACATAAAAAATATCATATCTATGGATTACAGTTTCACCCGGAGTCTATTTTGACAAGCCAGGGGATGCAGATCTTAAAAAATTTTTTAGAAGTTAAAGAAGGAAAGGAAGAAAAAATTATGATTAAAGAAGCAATCCACGAATTACTGCAGGGCAAAGATTTGAGTTATGAGACATCCAAAAAGGTTATGGAAGAAATGATGGACGGCACTGCTACACAGGCACAGATGGGCGGATTTCTGACTGCGCTGCGGATGAGGGGAGAGACAATCGATGAAATTACGGCATTTGCAGAGGTGATGAGAGAAAAAGGCGTGAAGATCCATCCTCAGCGTGAAGTGATGGATATCGTCGGAACAGGCGGAGATGAAGTCGGCACATTTAACATTTCCACGACGGCAGCTTTCGTTGTCGCAGCGGGCGGAGTCCCGGTGGCAAAGCATGGAAACCGAAGTGTATCCAGCCGGAGCGGGGCAGCGGATGTCCTTGAGAAGCTTGGGGCGAACGTAGTGCTCGATGCAAAGCAGAATGAAACAATCCTGAACCAGACAGGGATGTGTTTTATGTTTGCACAGGTATACCATTCCTCGATGAAATATGCTGCTCCGGTCCGCAAAGAACTGGGAGTCAGAACCGTATTTAATATTCTTGGGCCTCTTTCCAATCCGGCGGCGGCTTCTATGCAGCTTCTCGGTGTATATGATAAAAACCTTGTGGAGCCGCTGGCAAAGGTGCTCAGCAATCTCGGAGTTGTCCGCGGTGTGGCAGTTTGTGGATCTGACGGGCTGGATGAAATCACGTTGACAGGAGAAACGACTGTATGTGAAATCCGTTTCGGAGAAATCAATTGCTATACCATTTCACCGGAACAGTTCGGATTAAGAAGATGCGGCCTTGATGATTTGATCGGAGGAGACCCGGAAGAAAATGCACAGATCACGATTAATATTTTAAACGGGACAGAACGCGGGGCAAAACGGGATGTGGTGCTGATGAATGCAGGAATGAGCCTGTATCTTGGAATTGACGGCATTTCCCTGGAAGATGGCGTCCGGATGGCGGCAGAATTGATCGACAGCGGAAAAGCAATGGATAAACTGAACGAATTCGTTCAGGCTACCAGGCAATATGACTAGAAACACACCATTGCAGGACTGACCGCCCGAAAAAACCGGTAAGTGGAAAAGGTTCTGTGATTTTGAATTAAAAACGGGAAGAAATCTGAAGTAAGTGGAGGGAAAGCTATGATTCTGGATGAAATTGCAGAGAAAACCAGAAGGCGTGTGGAGGAAGAGAAAGTAAAAAAACCGCCCGAGGCCGTCATAAGAGAGGCGAAGGAACTGGCGGTGAAAGAGCCGATATGTAAAAAATTTGCCTTTGAACAGGCACTGAGGGGAGAAGATATTTCTTTTATATGCGAGGTGAAAAAAGCATCTCCGTCCAAAGGGATTATTGCAGAAGACTTTCCTTATCTGGAAATCGCAAAAGAGTATGAGGCGGCAGGCGCAGCGGCAGTCTCCTGCCTGACAGAGCCGTATTATTTTCTCGGCAGCAGCAGATATCTTCAGGAAATTGCAGGTGAAATCAGCATACCGGTGCTTCGGAAGGATTTTACGGTAGATGCGTATCAGATATATGAAGCAAAGGTCCTCGGCGCAGGTGCGGTGCTTCTGATCTGTGCATTGCTGGATGACGGGCAGTTAAGAGACTGCATACGGATTGCAGATGAGCTTGGGCTTTCCGCCCTGGTGGAAGCCCATGATGAGGAAGAAATCAGACGGGCATTGTCCTGCGGGGCGCGTATGTTGGGAGTCAACAACAGGAATCTGAAGGATTTTACCGTCAATGTGGAAAACAGCCTGCAGCTTAGAAGGATGGTGCCGCCGGAGATCATTTTTGTGGCAGAAAGCGGTATCAGGACTGCAGGAGATATCGAAAAGCTGCGCCTGGGCGGCGTTCAGGCCGTGCTTATCGGGGAAACGCTGATGAGAAGTAAGGATAAAAAGACAATGTTGGATACATTGAGGGGATGCAGATGACGGAAATCAAAATATGCGGATTAAAAACACTGGAAGATATCAAAATGATAAACCGCCTGAAACCGGATTATGTCGGATTTGTTTTTGCCGGGGCAAAGCGGAAAATCTCTTTTGAACAGGCGGCAGAGATGAAAAAGTACCTCCTTCCGGAAATTAAAAGTGTCGGTGTATTTG
This sequence comes from Lachnospiraceae bacterium, assembly GCA_004556565.1. Classification (GTDB taxonomy): domain Bacteria; phylum Bacillota; class Clostridia; order Lachnospirales; family Lachnospiraceae; genus Schaedlerella. The sequence goes on from SFGN01000014.1 coordinate 40,082, forward strand.
TCAATGAGGCGCCGGGCAGGGTAGTCTTCGCGGCAGAGAGCGGGATCATCGACCTGATACAGCTTCACGGCGATGAGGATGCAGACTATATCAGGTCGTTGAAAAGCCAGACGGATAAGCCGCTGATAAAAGCGGTAAGAGTCAGGTGTGCAGAAGAGATAGCGGAAGCGGAAAAACTTCCCTGTGACTATCTTCTTTTAGATTCCTGGCAGGCAGGGGAATATGGAGGAAGCGGAAAGACATTTCCCTGGAAAATGATTCCGGAACTTACGAAACCGTATTTCCTGGCAGGCGGTCTGAATGTGGAGAATATTCCTGAAGCATTGAAGCTGTGCAGCCCTCTGGCGGTGGATATAAGCAGTGCGGCAGAGACGGACGGAAGAAAAGACGAAGAAAAAGTAAGGGCTCTGATAGAAGCGGTAAGAGAAGCCGGATGATATCGGAAGAAATAAATTTCAGGAGAATCAGTTATGAGTAAAGAAGAAAGAAAAGGAAGATACGGAGAGTACGGCGGACAGTACATTCCGGAGACACTGATGAACGCAGTGCATGAACTTGAAGAGGCTTACGAAAAATACAGTAAAGACCCGGATTTCATCAGGGAGCTGGATGATCTGCTCAAAAATTATGCGGGACGCCCGTCCATGCTCTATTATGCAGAAAAAATGACAAAAGACCTTGGCGGAGCGAAGATTTATCTGAAACGGGAGGATCTGAACCATACAGGCTCCCATAAGATAAATAACGTGCTTGGTCAGGTGCTTCTGGCAAAGAAAATGGGAAAGACAAGAGTCATCGCGGAAACCGGGGCCGGGCAGCATGGCGTGGCGACCGCGACGGCAGCCGCTCTGATGGGAATGGAATGTGAGATTTACATGGGAAAAGAAGACACAGACCGGCAGGTGCTGAATGTATACCGGATGGAGCTGTTAGGAGCGAAGGTCCACGCGGTGACAAGCGGAACGCAGACGCTGAAAGATGCGGTGAATGAGACGATGCGTGAGTGGACCCGCCGGATGGACGATACCCTTTATGTGCTCGGCTCTGTGATGGGGCCGCATCCGTTTCCGATGATCGTAAGGGATTTTCAGAAAATTATCGGAGAGGAAATCAAAGAACAGCTTCAAGAGAGGGAAGGAAAACTTCCGGACGCGGTTCTTGCCTGTGTCGGAGGCGGAAGCAACGCGATGGGAGCATTTTATGAATTTATCAAATATCCCGAAGTACGGCTGATCGGATGTGAAGCAGCAGGGCACGGAGTGGATACGGATAAACATGCAGCGACTATCGCTAAAGGAAGCACAGGGATTTTCCACGGTATGAAATCTCTTTTCTGTCAGGATGAGTACGGACAGATCGCACCGGTATATTCAATCTCCGCCGGTCTTGATTATCCGGGCATCGGACCGGAGCATGCGAATCTGGCAGCTACGAAACGAGCGGAATATGTTCCTATTACTGATGAGGAAGCGGTGAGGGCCTTTGAATACCTGTCACGCACGGAAGGAATTATTCCGGCGATCGAAAGTGCCCATGCGGTTGCATATGCCATGAAGCTGGCGCCGACAATGAGAAAAGACCAGATTATTGTTGTAAATCTTTCCGGGCGGGGTGATAAAGACGTGGCGGCTATTGCAAGATACAGAGGAGTTGAGATTTATGAGTAGAATAGAAAACGCATTTAAAGATAAAAAAGCATTTATTCCGTTTGTAACAGGGGGAGACCCGGAGCTTTCCGTCACAGAGCAGCTGCTGTATGCGATGGAAGAGGCAGGGGCAGATCTTATCGAGGTAGGAATACCATTTTCAGACCCGATTGCGGAGGGGCCGGTCATACAGGCGGCAAATGAGCGTGCGCTTAAAGCCGGATGCACGACGGACAAATTATTTGACACGATAAAAAAAGCGCGGCAGAAGGTCAGTGTCCCGATTGTATTTCTGACTTACCTGAATCCGATTTTTACTTATGGGAAAGCACGTTTCATGGAAAGGTGCGTGGAATGTGGGATTGACGGGATTATCGTTCCGGATATGCCGTTTGAAGAAAAAGATGAGCTTGCTGATGTGTGTGAAAAATACGGGATACAGATTATTTCCCTGATCGCTCCAACATCAAAAGAGCGGATTACAACAATCGCAAAAGCAGCGCAGGGATATATTTACTGTGTATCTTCGCTCGGGGTAACCGGTGTGAGAAATGAAATCAAAACAGATATTGCTTCTATGGTAAAAATGGTAAGGGAAGTGACGAATGTTCCGTGTGCGGTAGGGTTCGGCATCGCCGTGCCGGAGCAGGCAAAGAAAATGGCGTCAGTTTCTGATGGGGCAATCGTGGGAAGTGCCATAGTGAAAATCGTGGCACAATACGGAACGGAATGCGTTCCACATGTGAAAGAATATGTGAGGAGCATGAAAGCAGCCGTGGACGAAGCTGTATAAAAATATATTACTAAAAAATTCCGGGAAACGCGGTTAAACAGAAAACTAAATAGAATCACCATCGTTTTCAGGGGACGGCATAGCTTTGGCTATGCCTTTTTTTTTTTGATTTTTTATGGTTTGAGCAATTGATTACACAAGCTTCAAAAAAAGTAAATAAAATAGTTGACATAATTGAAATTATGTTGTAGAATGCCAAATGTAACAAGTTTGTAACAAATGTAATAAATCAGAAAAGAAGTGAATATATTTAATTAACAAAAGTTAATTAATAGTTGATAAGGAGGATTATAAATATGAAGAATTACAGAAAAATCATGGCGGCTCTGTCAATAACCGTTGCGGGTATGGCACTGTCAGCAGGTTTTATCAGTTATGCGAATGATAAGCTGGACCTTTATACAGAAGCTTCTGAAAACAGTCAGGAAGTTGTTTCTGAGATGCCGGAAGGGGAGATTACGGCAGCAGAAGAAACAGATGTACAGGATACAGATACGGCAGCTGCGGAGTCAGGAGAAGAAACAGAGGTATCAGATGACACGACATCCGAAGATGTAGTGGAAGTTCCGGTTGAGACAGAAGATGTTGAATCCGAAGAAGCGGAGGAAGAAGATGATGAAGAAATCGAACTGTTCAGACTGAAGACTGAACAGACAGCAAAATCTACTTTACTGCTGGCGGAGCGCACACAGCAGGGGATGAAAAGGCTGACCGAAGAAAAAGAACGCGTATCTGCGCTTGAAACAGAAATCAGAAGACAGGCAGAGATCCGTCTGGCGGCTGAAGAGGCAGCCAGGAAAAAAGCTGCTGAAGAAGCGGCAGCAAAGAAAGCAGCGGAAGAGGCTGCAGCACGGGAACAGGATATCAGGCTTCTGGCGGCATTGATTTACTGTGAGGCAGGAAACCAGCCGTATGAAGGACAGGTTGCAGTCGGAGCAGTAGTACTTAACCGTGTACAGAGCGGTGTGTATCCGAACAGTATTCAGGAAGTGATCTATCAGTCCGGACAGTTTGGACCGGCGATGACAGGATGGCTGAATACGGTTCTGGCTAACGGAAGCTATTCAGAAGCGGCACTGCAGGCGGCAAGAGATGCATACGCAGGCGTAAATCCGATTGGAAACTGCCTGTACTTTGGATGCGGCAACTACGGAATCCGTATCGGGGCACATTATTTCCATTAACATACAGAAACTTCATTGTATATATGTGCCGTAAACTCCTTCAAAATTCTTAATAGCGGTACATAAAGGAAGCGGTTCGTTTCATAAAACGGACCGCTTCCTTTTATGTACCGCCTTGCATATGAGATAAAGGTCCGGTGGACCATTTTTGAGTGTGACACATGAGTGCAGTTTAAAGGTTCAGCTTTGCCAGCGCCTCGGCCAGTGCGTTGTTGACCGGTACTTCTGCTTCCTTTGCCTGTTTTTTCATATACTGGCTCACTTCACGTTTGCTTACACCTTTCCCTTCTTTTTCACGCCTGTCCTGGAAAGCACTGAGCTTCTCTTTGTATCCGCAGGAGCATACGAACCGTTTATTATCTTCCTTTCCAATCAATTCCATTTTCTTGTGGCATACCGGGCAGCGTGCGTTGGTGATGCGGGAAATTGTTTCGCGATGCCCGCATTCCCTGTCCTGGCAGACAAGCATTTTACCATGTTTTCCATTCACTTCCAGCATAAATTTTCCGCACTGTGGGCATTTGGTCCGGGTCATGTTGTCGTGTCGGAAAGAGCCGTTTCCGGTCTTGATTTCGCTGATCAAATCCTGAGTGTAAGCTTCGATTTCTTTCATGAACTTCTGCCGGGAATCTTTTCCTTTGGCGATCGCCTGAAGGCGCATCTCCCACTGTGCGGTGAGGGCAGGGCTTTTTAAATCCTGCGGCACAAGAGAAAGAAGCTGTTTTCCTTTGGAAGTGATATGGATTTCTTTTCCCTTCTTTTCCATTAAAAAGCTGTTAAACAGCTTGTCGATAATATCGGCGCGGGTCGCAACGGTGCCTAGCCCTCCGGTTTCTCCAAGTGTTTTAATAACAGTTTTATCTTTTTCTTCCAGAAATTTGACCGGGTTTTCCATGGCAGCTACCAGAGTACCTTCCGTAAAATACGCAGGCGGTTTTGTTTTACCTTCGGTGGAGGAAAGTTTGTCGACAGTCAGCCGCATTCCCTGCTTCAAATCAGGAAAAGAGGAATTAATGGAACGGTTTCCGGTAAAAATATCGGAAGAAGATTCATCGTCTTCGTCCGTTTCATCGGATATTTCTTGCCATCCTTCCCCGTAAGCCTCCCGCCAGCCGGGTGTTTTCATGATCTGTCCTTTTGCGGTAAATAATTCGCCGCCGAGCTGTCCTTTTAAAGAGGTTTCCTCGTATTCACATGCCGGGCTTAATACGGCAAGGAAACGGCGGACGACCATGTCGTAAATTTTCCGTTCATCGGAGGTCATGTGTTCCAGCTGTACAAACTGCTCGGTCGGGATGATGGCATGGTGGTCGGATACCTTGCTGTTGTCGACAAATGACTTGTTTCCGGAAATTTTTTGCCGGGCAAGCGTGGATGCCGGCTTTTTGTAAGGTCCTACGCTGCAGGCACGCAGGCGCTCTGCCAGCGTCCCGACCATATCCGTCGTAAGATACCGGGAGTCAGTTCTTGGGTAAGTCAGTACTTTATGATTCTCATACAGACGCTGCATGATATTCAGCGTTTCCTTCGGAGAAAATCCGAAGCGTTTGTTTGCTTCCTGCTGCAGGGATGTCAGATCATAAAGAGCAGGAGAAGAAGAACGCCTGGATTTTTTCTGTACTTCAACCAACTCCAGCTTTTTGCCTGATACCTGTTTTTTGATCTGTTCCATTGTTCCCTTATCCGATATGCGCCCGGAGCCTGTTTTTCTGCTGATCCACGAAAATGTAATTCCTCCGGCATACGCCTTCAGCCCGTAATAGGGCTGGGGGCGGAAGCCTCGGATTTCCTCTTCCCGCGCCGCGATCATGGCAAGCGTCGGTGTCTGCACGCGTCCGCAGGATAGCTGGGCATTATATTTGCAGGTCAGGGCACGGGTGGCATTGATGCCGACCACCCAGTCTGCCTCGGCACGGGCAACCGCCGCCCGGTACAGATTGTCATAATCCTTACCCGGTTTCAGATGGGCAAAGCCGTCTTTGATGGCTTTGTCTGTGACAGAAGATATCCAGAGCCGTTTTAAAGGTTTTTTATTGCCCGCCTTATCCAGAATCCAGCGGGCTACCAGCTCGCCTTCCCGGCCTGCGTCGGTCGCAATCACCACCTCAGATACATCCTTGCGGTGAATCAGATCTTTGACGGCGTGGAATTGCTTTCCGGTCTGTTTAATAACTACCAGCTTCCATTCTTTCGGAAGCATGGGGAGCGTTTCAAGATTCCATGTCTGATATTCTTTTCCGTATTCCTCCGGATCTGCCAGAGTGACAAGATGTCCCAGCGCCCAGGTTACGATATAAGATGCTCCTTCAAAATAAGAAGCGGATTTATTTCCACAGCGGAGATTCCGGGCGATATCCCGCGCAACGGAAGGTTTTTCAGCGATAACAAGTGTTTTTCCTGCCATAATCCATTCAATCAGGGCCGGTTTGGTACACCGTGCCCCTGCCTCCTTTTTGTTTGTAAAATAGTATACAATAGATTCCCGGGGAAGGAAAGAGCGGCATTTTCATAATTTTTTGGATTGCCAAAATCCGGAAGCTTTTTAAGGATGATTCTGGAAACATTTATAAATACACATGAAGAATCATGAACCGGGGATAATAGTTTTGTAGGATTTTGAAAGGGGAGAAATAGATATGTATCAGTATTTACCGATTCAGGATGTATACGCCAGAGAAATACTGGATTCCAGAGGAAATCCGACCATAGAAGTAGAAGTTCTCGCAGGTGAAGACACCGTGGGGCGTGCGGCGGTTCCGTCAGGAGCTTCCACGGGAAAATTTGAAGCACTGGAGCTTCGTGACAAAGAAGCACGCTACGGCGGGAAGGGAGTCCTGCGTGCGGTGGAGCATGTGAATGATGAAATCGCAAAAACAGTAATCGGCATGAATGTATTTGACCAGGTGACACTTGACCTCACATTAATTAAGGCGGACGGAAGTCCGGATAAGAGTAATCTGGGCGCAAATGCCCTGCTGGGGGTGTCTCTGGCCGCAGCCCGTGCGGCGGCAAATGTTCTGAACATGCCGCTGTATAAATATCTGGGCGGTGTAAACGGCAGGAAGATGCCTGTACCGATGATGAATATTTTAAATGGCGGTGCACATGCGGACAACACGCTTGATATCCAGGAGTTTATGATCATGCCGGTGGGTGCATGCTGTTTTAAAGAAGGACTTCGGATGTGTGCGGAGATTTACCATTCCCTGAAAACGTTGTTGAAAAAAGAAGGGTTGAACACGGCTGTGGGTGATGAAGGCGGTTTTGCGCCGGATCTTCCGGATGCAAAGGCTGCTCTGCGGTTTTTAAAACGTGCGGTGGAAGCTGCCGGGTATGAGATGGGAAAGGATATTAAAATTGCGCTGGACGTGGCTGCCTCCGAGCTTTACAACCGGGATTTCGGGAAATATGTTTTCCCGGGAGAGAGTAAAATGCTTGGGAAGAAGGTAGTGCGTTCCGCAGAAGAATTGATTGATTATTATGAGGATCTGGCAGAGGAATTCCCGATTTGTTCTATTGAAGATCCGCTGGATGAGGAAGACTGGGACGGATGGGAACTGATGACGACAAGGCTCGGCGGGCAGCTCCAGCTTGTAGGGGATGATTTATTTGTCACCAACGTGAAGCGTCTGAAAAAAGGAATCGAGCATAATGCGGCAAATGCGATTCTTGTGAAGGTCAATCAGATCGGAACGCTGACAGAAGCGATTGAAGCCATTGAGCTGGCCCAGAAATCAGGGTACAATGTAATCATATCCCACCGTTCCGGAGAGACAGAAGACACGACGATCGCAGATATCGCCGTTGCGTTCAATGCCGGCCAGATCAAGACCGGCGCACCGTGCAGAAGTGAGCGAGTGGCAAAATATAACCGTCTGCTGCGTATTGAAGAACAAATAGGAGAATAATGCAGACTCAAATAGAAAAGTGACATTTTTCTTCTGTTTATACAAGAAATCACTTGATAAAACAGGCCTCTTGTGGTAATATATCTTTGGTTTATCCGCAGGAGGTGTGAAGGGATGGATATTTTAAAAACTGTTGTAACGATTATATTTGTATTAGATTGTATTTTATTATCAGCAATTATTCTTCTTCAGGAAGGTAAGTCAGCCGGACTTGGCACTATCAGCGGAGCGGCAGACACATTCTGGGGTCAGAACAAAGGACGTTCTGCAGAAGGAAAGATGGTTATCTTTACAAAAGTCCTTGCAGTTCTGTTTCTTGTACTTGCTGCAGTTTTGAATCTGGGCGTATTTAATTAATTCCCTGTCTGAGGAAGGTATACGAAGAAGATGAAACGAGATGACAAAAACACTCTATAGCAGATATAGAGTGTTTTTTTTAGCACCGGAAATTCTTTTATTCCGTACAGTTAAACGCTCCGTGATAAACTTTGACGACGCAGGAGGATAAAATGAGTAATCCATTTGAAAAGAGAAAAAAAGTTATATACGAATTTATATGCGACGAGCTGTATGTGCCGATGAAGTTTAAAGAGATCGCGATGCTTCTTCAGGTGCCCAAAGACCAGCGGGATGCCCTGAGGGAAGTGCTGGAATCACTGGAGGCGGAAGGGAAGATTTACCTTTCGCCCAAGGGAAAGTATGTAAAAGGTCAGGCAAGGCATCTGACCGGCACATTCCAGGCACATGCGAAAGGCTTCGGCTTTGTGATACAGGAAGGGGAGGCGGAGGATATTTTTATCCCCGAAGAAAATACCGGTGGGGCTTTTCAGGGCGATCAGGTGGAATTTATCATCACGAAGCAGGGGGAGAGCCGTGAAGGAAAGAGGACGGAAGGGAAAATCGTCCGCATTATTTCCCGTGGCTTTACCCGTGTGGTGGGTCTGTATGAAAAATGTAAAAATTTCGGTTTCGTAAGACCGGACAACCAGAGAATCCTGCAGGATATTTATATTCCGGAGGGAAAAGACAAGGGTGCAGTAACCGGGCACAAGGTCGTGGCGGAGCTGATCTCTTACGGTGATGATAAGAAAAAGCCGGAGGGGAAAGTAGTTGAAATCATCGGACATCTCAATGACCCGGGAACAGACATCATGTCTATCGTAAAAGGATATGATCTGCCGACAACATTCCCGGAGCGTGTGATGAATCAGGCGGAGCGTGTCGGAAAAGAAGTAAGTGAAGCTGACATGGCAGGGCGCATGGACCTGCGCGGCTGGCAGATGGTGACGATTGACGGGGAAGACGCGAAAGATCTTGACGATGCGGTTTCGCTCACAAAAGAAGGAGAGAATTACCGTCTGGGCGTGCACATCGCCGATGTTGCGAATTATGTGCAGGAAGGGAGCGCGCTGGACCGGGAAGCGTTAAAACGGGGAACCAGCGTTTATCTGGTGGACCGTGTCATCCCGATGCTTCCCCACAGCCTGTCAAACGGAATCTGCTCATTGAATGCCGGAGAGAACCGTCTTGCACTGAGCTGCATAATGACGGTGAATCCATCCGGAGACGTGATTGACCATACGATTGCGGAGACGGTAATACGTGTGGACGAGCGCATGAGTTATACGAGCGTTGCGAAAATCCTGGAAGAGCAGGATGAGGCAGAAATGCAGAAATATGAAACGCTGGTCCCGCTATTTGAACGGATGGCAGAGCTGTCCGGCATTTTGCGGAAACGAAGGATGCAGAGAGGGTCCATTGATTTTGATTTCCCTGAGACGAAGATGCTGCTGGATGAGAAAGGCCGTCCGGTGGAAATCATGCCCTATGAGCGAAATGTTGCCACGAAAATAATCGAAGATTTCATGCTTCTTGCAAATGAGACAGTGGCGGAGGAATACTTCTGGCGGGAAGTGCCGTTTTTGTACCGGACACATGAGGCACCGGATGAAGAGAAGATTAAAAAGCTGAGTCTGTTCATCAATAATTTCGGGTATCACATCCATGTGAGGAATGAGGTACAGCCGAAAGAAGTGCAGAAGCTGCTTTGCAAAGTGGAAGGAACACCGGAGGAAGCACTGATCAGCCGCCTGGCGCTGCGCTCTATGAAACAGGCAAAATACACACCGGAGAATACCGGGCATTTCGGGCTGGCGGCAAGGTATTATACACATTTTACCTCCCCGATCCGACGGTATCCCGATCTCCAGATTCACAGGATCATCAAAGAAAATCTGCGGGGACGTTTTTACGAGGAACGTGCAGAGCATTACAGAAGCATCCTTCCGCAGGTCGCACTGCAGTCCAGCATGATGGAGCGCCGTGCTGATGAGGCGGAGCGTGAGACGATCAAGCTGAAAAAGGTGGAGTATATGAAAGCCCGCATCGGAGAAGAGTATGAAGGTGTGATTTCCGGGATTACAAAGTGGGGAGCTTATGTGGAGCTGCCGAATACGATCGAAGGACTGGTGCATGTCACGAATATGACCGATGATCATTATATTTACTGGGAAGAACAGTATGAACTGATCGGAGAGCACACCCGTAATGTATACAAACTCGGGCAGACTGTCCGTGTCAGAGTCATCGGGGCAGACAAGCTGCAGCGGACAATAGATTTTGAAATCATCGATGATGATTCGGATATGTAAATAAAAGTATTGTTACTGATTTTTGAGGGAAGGTAGAAAGGAATGTCGAAGACAGACGGTAAGCTGATAGCGAATAATAAAAAGGCGTATCATGATTATTTCATTCTGGAAACATATGAGACCGGGATTGTCCTGCACGGAACAGAAGTAAAGTCTCTCAGGATGGGAAAATGCAGCATAAAGGAAGCATTTATAAGGATAGAGGACGGAGAAATGTACCTTTATGGGATGCATATATCTCCATATGAAAAAGGAAACATTTTTAATAAAGATCCCCTTCGTGTGCGGAAGCTTTTGCTCCACCGGAAGGAAATCGACAAAATATTCGGAAAGATGAAGGAAAAGGGAATGACGGTCGTCCCGTTAAAAGTGTATTTCAAACAAAGCCTTGTGAAAATAGAAATAGGCCTGGCAAAAGGAAAGAAACTCTACGATAAACGGGATGATATCGCCAAAAAAGACCAGAGAAGAGAAGCAGAGAGAGAGTTTAAGGTAAAGAACTTCTAAAAGATACAACTAAAAGATGCACCATAAAACAGGCAGTAAATCCATGAAAACAGGAAATGGATTTGCTGCCTGTTTTTGTTGCCGAGCATATAAAAAACGGAATTACGAAAATATATAATAAAAAAATACGAAAAAACGTAAATTTATACTTGACAATATACGTAATACCGTATATTATTAGAGCATGAACTGCGGAACACAGCAAATAAAACACGTGTTCGATAAAATAAAAATACCATATGGTAAGAGGAATGTCAAGATAGGTAAGCTGATTTACATACATGATTAAATTACCATCCTAAACCAGCCCCGGAAGAAATCATGACAGCATATCCAGAAATTTCCATTCTGTGACGACAGGATTATAAAAGACATTCCGGCTGTGAAACCGCAATTCATATAAGAATTAATAAATGGTTGATTTACAGAGAAAAGAGAGGAAAAAAATATGACTACAATAAAAAATAACACAAACAATTTAACAGTCGGGGATATGCCCGGCGGCACAGTGATTCCGGCGGTGCAGACCGTACCGATGGCGGAAGTCGGAACAGACCCAAGAATTCTTGAGGAGATGAAGGAAAAGAGAACAGCGGATACAAAATATTTCCGCACAGAACATCATGGCGGTGTTATTGCCGTATATCCTACTCCGGTCCATTATAAAGAAGACGGGGAATGGAAAGAGATAGACAATACTCTGCAGAAAGAAGATACGGAGGAAGAAGGATATCAGAATAAAAATGCCGCTATGAAAGTGAAATTTGCCAGACATGGCAAATCGAAGAAGCTGGTGACGATCCACAAAGGAAGCGAAAAGCTTTCCTGGGGGCTGGTGGCGGACGGCAAAGAACAACCGGAAGCAGATTTCCGTATTTATGAGGAAACTGAAGAAAAAATGGCAGTAACAGGAGAAAACGGGCAGAAACCGGAATCAGGATTCGATGAAAACGTTCAGGAGCAAATAAATGACATATCAGAGAAAGAAGATGTCAGAAACCGGAACAAAAAGATGATGCAGACAAAACACCTGCGAAGCGGAGGTATTTACGAGAACATCCTTGACGGCATAAGCCTGGAATATTATCTGGAGGGTGAGCGTCTGAAAGAGAATATTATCCTTCGGGATAAGGGAGCTGCTGCAAAACCATTGATCTTTCGCATTACTCATAAAAAACTGCGGTTGGAGGAAAAAAATGGGAATCTGTTATTCTATGCAAAGAAAGAAAATACAGATAACATTGTTTATTACATGAAAGCTCCCTGTATGTTTGAAAAAAGTACAGGTGCCTTCGGAGAAGTGCATTATGAACTGGAGTCAGTTTCAGACAGTGAAACACTGCTTAAAATCAAGGCTGATCAGGAATGGCTTCAGGCAGAAGAAAGACAGTTTCCGGTCATCATTGACCCTAATATGGAGACAACAAGGAATGTTCAGAGCATTACAGACACTTTTGTCAGAGAAAAATATCCGTCCAGCAGTATGCCGGGCAGCTTTGGTTCCTTCTGTGTCGGGAATAATTCTTCCGAAGGAAGATGCCGCTCTTATTTGAAATTCAACACACTGCCGACACTTCCCCAGGGAGCAGTACTGTACGATGCAAGAATCTATATTTGCCAGTATATGTTTTCAGCAAATAATGGTAATCCGTTCTATGTCACCGCACATGAGGTAAAAGAGGATTGGTCCGACGGCAGCACTACATGGAACAATCAGCCGTCTGCAGGGGCAGACGTGCTGTCCTTTGCACAGATGGCACAGTTGGAAACAGAAGGCAGCGTCACGATGGCTGAGGCAAAGGAATTCAATGTAACGAAGCTGGTGAAAAAATGGTATGTTACAAGTGAGGGAGGAGTTGTAAGGCCGGCAGCAAATTACGGAATTATGCTGAAAGCAATGAATGAAAATGTTCTGGCAGATGCCCATTTTGTATCATCTAACTATCCGTTAAATAACACGATAGGTATCACAGCCGAAATGTTCCCGGTAGGAATCTTTTATTACCGTGATGCTAACGGGCTTGAGGATTATTACAGCTATCATAAGAATTCTGTCGGAAGGGCAGGAAATGTATATGTGAACGATTATAACGGCAATATGGTGCTGGTGCACAGCGATGCCGTAACCTACGGCGGAAAATTTCCGGCAGCAGTCAGCCATGTGTATAATCTGTCCATGAGAGCAGTAAATGACTGTCATGTCGGGTACGGCTGGAGATTATCCGCACATCAGGAACTGAAAGAATCAGGAATTCAGGACTTCCCATACTATTATATGGATGGAGACGGGACGAAACATTATTTTTATAAAGACACCTCCGACGGAAACCGGCTTAAAGATGAGGATGGGCTGGGATATGTGATTACGCAGACATCCTCTTCTAACGACACTGAATATCGAAAGATGGAAACAAAGGATAAGGTAGTAAAGACGTTCCATAAAGACGGAAGGATTACGAAGGAGACAGACCCTAACGGAAATACAATTACATATACTTATGACGGTGAAAAGAAATTGGTATCCATGACAGATACTGCAGGCGGAACACTGGTTTTTACATATGATACAACAGCAGAAAAGAAGCTGATTTCTATCAAAGACGGAGCAAACCGCCTGACAAGTTACGGATATGACAGCTCCGGCAATCTGGTAAGCATTTCCTATCCGGATCAGAAAGAGACGAGGTATGGTTACGGGACAGAAGTTCATGCCTTGATGTATGTGAAGGCACCGGATACATATGAGGTGGATTATCAGTATCGAAAGGAACTTGGTATGCTGCGTGTGGTATCCATTCAGGAGCGAAAAGGAAACACAGATTACGGACACAAAACAAAGATAGACTATAAGGATGGAAATATGACTGTCTTTACAGAACCGGGCCTGGACAATAATATGGACAGTACATCGGATAATCTCATTCATACCTATCAGTTTGACAACAACGGACGTCCGGTATGTGTCAGCAATCAGGACGGGAATGCGGCAAGCTATGAGTATTTCGTAGAAGGCCAGAAGAACAACAAAGTCAGTGGTATCGGTTCCGCCATGAAGACTATTAATAATCACCTTCTTAATACAAGATTTGAGAACGGCCTGGACGACTGGGAGATTTATGCAAGACTTATAAATACGGTCACGGTAAGTACGGAAGATGGGGTTATCGGCAATAAAGCTGTCAAAGTTGTGCGTTCAGCCGAAGAAAGAAGTGATTCCGGAGTCAGCCAGACGGTAGAACTGAAACCAGGCACATATACGGTGTCTGCATATATGAAATCGACGGATCTGCATTGCGGCATGGACGGATATCTGGGAATTGTCGTATATGGATTACCGGAAGGCAGCTCTACAGGCACTTTGTTGGCAGCTTCGCCTGGAATCCGTGAAGCGACTTCCACTTCGTTTGAGAATGGCTGGCAGCGTGAGAGCGTTACCTTTACAATCAGCAGCACCTATAAATATGCACAAATCATCGGGACAATGTTTAATGCGACAGGTACCGGATATATGACCTGTTTTCAGCTTGAAGAGGGCTCACAGGCAAGCAGATTTAATCTGATAGAAAACGGAAGTTTTGAGTATGTGGGTACAAATGGCATACCGAAAACCTTCAATGCAAGAGAAACAGATCCGGCAGGAGATGGATGCAATGCAAGCTATTCCAAATATGGAAACAGGTCCTTGCGGATTTACGGACAGCCTGGAAAAAGGAAGACTTACTGGAAATCGATTCCGATTACAGGGACAGAAAAAGACATTTATACCATTAGCGGCTGGGCAAAAGGAAAGGCAGTTCCGGGAAAAGAATTCTCTATTGCAGTGGGATTTGTGTACACGGACGGCACGGTGAAATGGGATAATATTCCGTTTAACCCTTATGTAGAGGACTGGCAGTTTATAAGCCGTACCATCAGCGCTGACGACAAGAGCAGTCAGACGTCAAAGAGCTACCAGGCTATTTACATCCACCTGTTTTATGGAGATAATGCCAACGACGCATGGTTTGACGGAATCCAGCTTGTGCGGGACGATGCACAGAGTTTTGTGTATGATGACGATGGAAATCTGGTGTCTGCAAAGACAGCGGCAGAAAAATCGGGATTTGCGTATGATAAGGCAGGAAATCTTTCTCAGATTATGGACATTACGGGAACAGCGTTTGCTTATGGATATGATGATAAAAAGAACCTGAAGCTGTCTGTAAGTTCGGAAGATACCGCATGCAGGTTTGATCATGATCAGTATGGAAATGCCACAAGGTGTGTGGTATCCGGCGGAAGCTTTAACGGAGCTGTAACCCCGGGGAGAGCCTACTATATCAGGGAAAAAATTTCCGGAAAATACCTGACCGTACCGGGAGGTTCTACTAATAGTGGCACAGGCGTGCAGTTGTTTGAATATGCAGGGCAGGCTTATCAGCAGTGGAAGGTGGAAGACGCAGGAGAAGGATATGTGACACTGATCCCGATGCATGCCACAGGAATGCGCCTGGATGTACGAAACGGTGTGAATCAGGATGGAACATCGATACAGGTCTGTGGGAAGAACGGATTAAGTCCACAGGAATTCCGTCTTAAACTTCTTGAACGAGGGGAATACCAGATTGTAGCCAAATGCAGCAAAGATATCCGCGGACTTACAAATGCGGCGAACCTGACAACCGACGGCGCGGCAATCACGCTCTGGGCGGAGAATGACAGTTATGACCGCCAGAAATGGTATTTTGAGCCGGCAGACCTGACGAACAGTGACGGAACAGCAAGAAGAACTGATGACCCGGAGGACGGCAGTATTTTCGCCATCCGTGCAAGCCACAGCGGGCAGTACCTGAATATCGGAAATGCAGCTCCGGTGGCAGGAAATTATGTTGACCAGTTTTACCGAAACGGACGTGACTGGCAATGTTTCCGCTTACAGAAAGCGAACACAGCAGGGGATTATTACATTCGTCCTGTTTATGCACCGGCAATGGCACTTGCAAGAGGAGCAACCTATGAAGGCCGCTCAGCCATTACGATTCAGAACTTTTCAGCGGGGGATGCGAACCAGATCTTCCGTTTCACAAAGGTAAAGGGATGCTATGCCATCCTTGCCCCGGGGACAACGGAAGGTATGGGGGTAATGGGGAATTCCTGGACTAAGGAAGCAAAGATCGTGACACATTCCAGCGCTCTGGCGGATTATGCTCCGAACAAGCTGTTCATCCTGGAAAACCAGGGACAGCGGATGGAGTCATTACTGACTTATACGGACAAAGGACTTCAGGTACAAAAAATAACGGATGCAAGAGGATATACAACCACCAATACATTCGGGGGCGGTGCAGGGCATCTGCTGACAAAATCAACGGATGCGGCTGGATATGCCACCAATTATACTTACAATACCAATAATGACCTGCTTACAAGTGTGTCGGCAAACGTGGGAAGTACTACAGTCACGAACACTTACGCTTATGATGAGGGTGACCGCCTGAAAACCATCGGACACAACGGATTCACGTATGGATTTGAATATGATGCCTTCGGAAACCGGACAAAAGTGACGGTGGGCGGCAATATACTTGCCGAGAATACTTATTACCCGGGAAACGGGCCGCTGAAAACTATAACCTATGGAAACGGTCATGCGCTGCATCAGCAATATGACCGGGATTACCGTTTGTCTCAGCGTACTTTTACCGCTCCGGGGGAAAGTCCGGATGCAAGCAATAAGAAGATCAGCTATGCCTATGACGCATACGGTTATCCGGCCGCACAATATGATTCCATCAACAGTATTACCTACAAGTACAGCTACGATATGATCGGAAGGCTGCTTTCCATGGATAACAGCAGAGGGCAGAAGCTCCGTGTTACCTACGACAGTAAGAACCGCGTGGAAACACTCTGGCATCATGTGGGAAATGATAAGATCGTTTCCGGATACGCATACGGAAATGTGGAAGACAAAGAACATCCCGGGCTGATTTACGGCACGAACGTAGATTTCCAGAGGAGGAGCAGGCTGACCTATGACCGTCTTGCACGGCTGAAGGAAAACGCTCTGTGGCTGAGCGGGGGAAAGCTTTATAAGACCGCTTATACCTACCTTCCAGGTCAGGATGCGGGACAGACGACAACGCTGGTGGGAAGCATCACCAACGGAGTAGGGACTGATGCAGAGGAGACCCTGACATATACCTATGACTCAAGAGGAAATATACAAACAATAAGCGAAGGAAGCGGCAGCAGCAAGACGGTTAAAGTTACATATTACTATGATGCACTGAACCGTCTTATCCGGGAAAATAATGTATGGGAGAATAAGACCATCTGCTATACCTATGATGCAGGCGGCAATATGACATACCGAAAGGAATATGCCTATACCACATCTTCAACATTAGGGACTGTCCGAAGCAGCATTTCTTACGGATATGGGGACAGCACATGGAAAGACAAACTGACATCCTACAACGGAAGAAGCATCACATATGACGGCGTGGGAAATCCTCTTACTTATCGTGATATGACGATGACCTGGGAGTGCGGAAGAAGGCTGGCGTCCGTCCAACTGTCCGGAAAGACTGTACGTTATGCCTATGATGCAGACGGCATCCGCATCGGAAAGACGGTGACAAAGGACTCAACGGGTGTTGTGGAGAAGACGGTAAAATACTACCTGGCCGGAAGCCGGATCGCCGCAGTGGAAAAGAATGGCGTGCTGGCACAGATCATCTACGACCAGAACGGCAGGCCGTTCATGCTCAGGGTGGAAGACCCGGAAGCAACCAGCATGGTAACAGAATACCGTTACAAGTATTATTACTATTTGTTCAATGCCCAGAATGATGTTATCGGGCTTATTGACAGGGATGGGAATAAGGTGGTAAGCTATGTTTATAATTCCTGGGGAGCCCCGTTAACAACGGCAGACAGTTCGGGAATGGATATCGCAGGACTGAACCCGTTCCGCTACAGGTGTTACTGCTATGATGAAGAGACGGCATTCTATTATCTTAAGAGCAGGTACTACGATCCCTGGGTGGGAAGGTTTATAAACTCTGACGGATATGTATCTACCGGGATGGGGATGAACTGCTGTAATATGTTTATCTATTGTGAAAACAATCCTGTGAACAGGCTGGATTTGGAAGGTCATTTCTGGGAAGCAGTTTGGAATGGCTTTGTACAGTCTATAGAACAGGTAGGCGGTGTGTTTGCGGCTGCAGCTGGAATCTCGCAGTTAGATGGCCCGCTGCCGGGACTGGCGGATTTGGCGGGGCTGGCAATAGCAGGCGGGGCACTTCTTTTCTGCGCCGGGGCTGCGGCAGTAGCAGGGATAAAAAATGCTGCGGGCAGCGCTAAGAAAGCATCCGATAAAAAAGAAGAAAAAATTTATACGGTTTATGTATTGAAAGATCCTGCCGGTGCAGTTCAATATGTCGGAAGGACAAAGAATCCGGGAACAAGAAAAAACGCACATGAAGCAAATCCAGCGAGAAAAAATTTATTATTCGTTGAGGAAGTTTCAAATCTGAATTATTATGAGGCAAGAGGGCTTGAGCAGACATATATGCTTTATTATCATACTATTAACACCGCGAATAAGATGAATAATCAGATCAATGGGATAAGCTTAAAGAATCCTCAACTGCAACGGTATCTGACAGCGGCGGAAGGCGCTCTTGGGTATATGTGGAATCAGGTTTCAAATGAAGTCCTTAACTGGGCTGGATTATAGGAGGTATGAGATATGGGATCATGGGGACCGGGGCTGTATCAGGATGATATAGCGGAGGATGTAAGAGATTTTTATAAAGACCAGCTTCACCGGGGAAAAACAGGAGCGCAGATCACAGAGGAGTTACTGGAGGAATACAGCGACTGTCTGTCCGACCCGGATGACGCGCCGGTGTTCTGGTTTGCCCTGGCAGATACGCAATGGAATCT
>SFGN01000072.1 GCA_004556565.1 Lachnospiraceae bacterium
GAAAAACGTTATCCGAGATTTTCTGCTAAAAATCCAGAATACAAAACGACTTTTGAAGTTTATCTCGGATAATTGAATATCTGGGATAATGCGCCCTTCGGGAGTAGAATTTCGGTATCTACAGCCCTCGTAAACGGATCAGAAGTTCCCGTTTCAAGAGATCTAAATCCATCTCCCGGACATGCGGAGCAACGCTTTCAAGAATAGCCCCTTCCTGGATCAATCTGTGTGTTCTGGCATTCCGTTCTTTTTTTCGGTTTCTTGCTTCGGCTTCCTCCTGCCGGTGCTTTGCCTGTAAAAGTGCTTTTTCTTCCGGTATCATAGTCTTTTTATCTGCCATGTCTGGCACCTCCTTTTTATGCCCGTTTCCGGGCTTTTTTGGTTTTGATTTTTCATAACTGGTACTGATTTTGCTGGAAATAGCAGCGATACATTCAATCAATGTGCATCAATGGAGAGAGTGGTACCGCCGCTAAGCGATTAGGGGTATCATGTGACACTAATTTCTGTTGTTTTTGATACAGAATGTCATTACAACAATATCTTTTTCGCTTCCTGTAGATTTGCAGAGGCGTTGTCTTTACGGATATTGCGGTTGTTGATCCGGATGGGAGCACAGCGTTCCAAAATCCTGTCATAGATTCGGCTGTGCGCCATATTAGTTGGATTGTTTAATTCTTCCAATGTGAGACTGGTCGTTACGATTAGTGGCTTTTTGCTGCGGTAACGGCTGTCGATCACATTGAATACCTGTTCAAGGGCAAATTCAGAGTTCCGTTCAATCCCAAGGTCATCAATGATCAGCAGGCTGTATCGGTTCAGGCTGTCGATAAACTGGTTCCTGTCTTCAAAATGCATTCCACTCAGGGTATTCAGAATCCTGGAAAAATTTGTCATCAGCACCGGAACACCCTTTTCCAGAAGGGCATTGGCAATGCACCCTGCGAAGAAGGATTTTCCGGTACCCACATCTCCCCAGAGGAGAAGACCGGAGGATCTGGCTTTCATATCATCCCAGTTTTCTACATATTTGTGGGCAAGATGCATTTCCGGATTGATGCCGGTATCTTTTTCAAAGGTATAATCATAAAGAGACTTATCCTGTAACCCGCTGGCTTTCATCCGCTTGATCTCTGCCTGCCTTTCTGATAGTTTCCGTCTGGCTTCTTCCTGGTCATAGATTTCCTGCTGACATTTACAACGGATGGGAGGCATAAATACCCTGCCCTGCAGCGTGTATCTGCCCTGCCTTGGAGTATGGCATTTTGTGCAGTAGATCAAGTGGTCGGATTCATTCAAATATTCATCCGGCTGTAATTCCCAGTTTTCAAACTGATTTGTAAATTCGTCTGTAAATTTTTTCATAGTGTTTCATATTCCTCGCTTTCGTAATTTCTCTGCCGGGCAGGAGGATGGTCTTGCCTTGCCCAGCTGACGATGGTGGCTGCATGGTTATGATATTGTTTTCCGGTGGAAGCCATGTAGCCGGATAAACGTTCAATGTAATCCTGCCAGTCAGGGACTGCATGTTTGAGTTCTTCCAGTTCTTTTTCTGAAAGGAAGACATTTTGAAAATTTCCATAGGGAGAGCGCTTTTCCTGACTCTCTTTTTTTGATAAATGGTTCTTATTTCTCTCTTTCTTATTACCGGACAGTTTTCTGTCTGTCTCAGGGAAAGAATCCTGTCTGTCAGCCGGACAGTTTTCTGTCTGTCTTACGGAAAGAATGTTGTCTGTCTGGCAGAATGCTTTTTCCGGGAATTTCACATAGATCCGGTTCGGATGTCCGGCACCCTGGCGTTTTCGGAGGATCAAATCCTGTTTTTCCAGTGCGGCCAGGGATGTTTTTATGGTCATCTGGCTTTTGTGGAGGACTTCTGCCATGGATTCGATGGTAAAGTAAAGGAACACATGACCGGATTCATCCGTCCAGCCTTCGTTTTTCAGGGAAAGTCTTGCACGGTCAAGCAGAACCATATAGAGTAGCTTCGTTGTTTCATTCAGCTCCATATCCAGAAGGAACCGGGGAAATACCATATAAGGCGGCAAGTTGGTGTCTGGTGTCAATAATTCTGTCATGTGTTCACCTCCTTACCTCCCGTTATTCTCCGAGAAAATCCCAGTCTATATCTGCTTCCGGTCCAGATTCTTCCGGTGCCGGAAAGGATGCCCTGTTTTGGGGCTCCCTTTGTGTCAGTCCTGCTGTCAGCCCGGAGAGGAAGAGGGGAAGTGCATGTTCCAGGCTTCTTTCCACTGCCTCTACGATCTGGTTTACAAAATGTTCTTCCCGTTCCCTTGTTTCCAGATAAGGGTCTTCCTGTGTGCGGTAATAACGGTCAAAATAATCGACCAGGGCGAGGGCAATTACATGGCTGTAGGATCTGAATTCCTGCTTGTCCATGGTCTGCAGATATTCCCAGGCTTTCCTTTGCAGATCTTTCTCCAGATTAAAGCGGAGGTTTGTGCTTCGGATATTGTTTCTCATCGGCTACTCCCTCCTTTTCAGGTTCATCTGTGCCAGATATTCGTAACCTTTCGCTGTGGCACAGATATCATCAAGGATTGTGACACGGGCTTTGTCATACGTTCCAAAATTCCGGATCAGGCAGCCGCCACCGCCTACCACGTACAGCCGCATCAGGTCAGGGTTGTATTCATATTTGCGGAGTGTGGCGAAAATATCAGCTACATACTGTCTGGCAACTGCTGTAATGCAGTCCAGATACGGTGCGGCAATATCAGCTGTTCCGAACCGAAGAATCTGTTCTACGGTAGATTCCTCGATTTTTACTCCAAACCTGTCCAGAATGGCATTCTTTGCGGCAATCATGCACTGGTTTACCCCGAATTTTTCTGTCCAGCAGCGGCTCTCCTGAGCTTTTTTGTTGTTGATATATAGGATATTCATGGTTCCGTTCCCGATATCTGCAAGGAGATTGGTTCCCTTAAAATCTCCCAGATGATTCACAACAGCCGGATATCCTTGTGGGTAAAGACTGCATCCTACAAAGCGGATGTGATAGTTTTTGCTGTTAAATGAGAAGAGGACTTCCGGGTTTTGGAGCAGATAGGAACGGAATGCCTCCCGTTGGTTCCGGATCCATGTCAGGGGAAGCCCGGCAGCCAGATGGACATCTGCTTCATGGATAGAAAAGACATTCAGTTCCCGTGCCACTGCCATCAGTGTCAGGAGATAATAATCTTCATCCATAGCCTTATCCGGGATAAATTCTTTGTGCCCTTCGCCGATACGGTAATAGGTTCCGTTGTATTCAAGAATGTTTCCGGTAAAGATTGGCTCTGTTTCATAAGCGGTGATTCCGGTAGGTGTGACTGTATTGGCAGTTTTAATGTTGCCGTATCCATGATCCACGGCAATGATTTTTGTGTTTCTGATTTCTCTCATAAAAAATCCCTCCTGTTTTTGTATTGATTTCCTCAGCAGTTCGTACCTGTGTGGTACTGGCCTGCTGTGGGATAAGCATACAAAAATCAGAAAGGGAAGGCATTGAGCAGAAATTGAGTTTGAATTGAGAAAAAGATGCAATATTTTTTGACTTGAAGTATAATATCAAGTGTTAATCCTACAGAAATAAGAAACATTATTGTTAATGGATACAAAAGGAGTAAATTACATGATGTATAATCCACAACTTGATACGTTCATCTGTGTTGTAGAGGCCGGGAGTTTTAGCAAAGCGGCAGACAAATTATATATAAGTGCACCTGCGGTTATTAAACAGATAAATTCTTTAGAAAATAGCTTGAATTTACAATTATTTGAAAGAACGCACAGAGGTCTTGTTGTTACAGAGGCAGGTAAATCGCTTTACCAGGATGCAAAATATCTGATTCAATATTCAAAGGAGTCATTGATACGTGCACAAAATGCTATGAATCATAATGATGAAATCATCCGTGTTGGAATCTCTCCAATGACTCCGCCGGAAATCTTTGTGGAACTTTGGCCTAAGATACAGGAAATATATCCTGACATGAAGTTTAAATTGATTACATTTGAAAATACACCAGAGAATGCAAGAGAAATACTGGCTAATATGGGGCAGAATATTGATGTGATAGCAGGAATTTTTGATAAAACTATGCTTAAATTCAGAGGTTGTGACGGTACAGAGATTTCAAGAGAACCGTTTTGTGTGGCAGTGTCGATTCATCACAGACTGGCAAAAAAAGAAAAAATTACACTTGATGATCTGGCAGGAGAAAACCTTATGGCTATGCAAAGAGGATGGAGCTACTATGGTGATATGTTAAGGGATGATATAATGAAAAATCATCCGGAAATTAATATTGTAGATTTTGACTTGTACAATGTAGAAGCATTTAACCGATGTGAAAACAATAATGAGGTGTTACTGGCGTTCAAGAGTTGGGAAAGTGTGCACCCACTGATCAGAATCATTCCTGTGGAATGGGATTACACTATGCCATTTGGAATTCTTCATTCGAAAAAACCGTCCGTTAAAGTTAAGCGCCTGATAAAGGCTATTAATAAGGTAAAATAAAAAACACAATATAAATGAGAAGAAACCTAAAGGTTAATACTGAATAACAAAACGAGACTTCTAATGGAGTCTCGTTTTGTTATACTTTATTTGAAGTGAAAATGGAGGATACCATATGCAGATAAAGAGGATAGCTCTTGTGGGAATCATGGCTGTTATCATGCTCAGTGGGTGTGGCACAACAGTACAGAAGTCCGTAATTAGAGAAGAAAAAACGCAGGAAACAGAGAGCACGGAGAAAGAAAGTGTGACAGATAAGGATACCAATATGAATGAAAAAGAAAGTTTTAATGCAGAAAGTAATATAAATGATGTTATTCATGATTCAGCTTTTGATGGTTACGGCAGACTCATATTCCCGGTAGATATGGAAATAGAGGACAATCTGAAACTGAAAAATATCAGTTCTATTTTGCCGTGGTACAGCGAAGTCAATATAGATAAAACGGTAGAAATTGTGAATTATATGAAAAGTCAGGCAATGAATGGTGAGCAGATTTTTTATCCTATATACAGCGAAGAAGAAATGCAGGAAGACCCGGATAAGGGGGATACAGGATTATTTTTTTTCAGGGGAAATGCAGGAGCAAAAACAGCGATTACCAATGCGGGAGGAGGCTTTGTATATGTGGCTGGAATACATGACAGTTTTCCTCATGCGTTGGAACTGTCAAAGAAAGGGTACAATGCATTTGCCCTTATCTATCGCCCCGGAGCACAGACTGCCTGTGAAGATCTTGCCAGGGCAATTGCGTATCTACATGAAAATGCAGAGAAACTACAGATAGACATGACGGATTATTCTCTCTGGGGTGGTTCAGCAGGAGCGAGGATGGCGGCCTGGCTTGGTTCCTATGGAACGGCATATTTTGGAGAAAAAGATTATCCTGCACCGGCTGCGGTGATTATGCAGTACACAGGGCTTTCTCAGGTGACAGGAATGGAGCCGCCAACTTATGCATGTGTCGGAATAAGTGATGGGATTGCGTCATACAGAAGCATGGAAAAATATATTTCTCAGATAGAACAAAATGGTACGAATGCAAAAATAGAAGTATTTAAAGGTCTTTCTCATGGCTTTGGACTGGGAGAGGGAACTGTCGCAGAAGGCTGGATTGACAATGCGGTATCTTTCTGGGAAGACAATATGAACGCAGGTCGCAAAGCGACTGCGTTCATGAGCAAATAGCGAAAGCGGATTGCGAATGTCCGCTTTACATAAGAGGTAGGATATGAAAAATAAACGATTTATAGTAAAAATACTTATAGATATAGGAATGACAGTATGTTTACTTCTTCTTATGCCATATAGTCTCCTCAGCGAGACTGCACATGAGTGGATTGGTATGGCAATGCTGGCACTTTTTATCTCACACCATATACTGAATCGTAAATGGCTGACATCTATAAGCAAAGGAAAATATAATGCATTCAGGGTTACCCAGACAGTACTGGTTATTATTATGTTTGTTCTTTTGATGGGATCCATGATAAGCGGGGTATTGTTATCAGATCACATATTTAAAAGGATAGAAATTTCTGGAGCGTATATGACAGCCAGACAGATACATATGTTTTGTGCATATTGGGGTCTGGTAGTGATGTCGTTACATCTTGGGATGCATTGGAATATAGTGGTTGTAATGGCAGGACGATTATGGAAAAATCCATCCGTTATCAGAAAGTGGGTAGCAAGAATAGTTGCAGTTACAACTGCGGGATATGGTCTATATGCATTTTGTGGGAGACAGATTGGAGATTACCTGTTTATGAGGATACACTTTGTATTCTATCATTATGAAGAGGGGGTTTTTCCTTTCCTCATAGATTATCTGACGGTAATGATATTGATAGCGTTTATTGGATATTATGGTAGATTGTTGCTAAAGAAAATATGTAAGAGAAAACCTAAAGGTTAATACTCAGAAACTTATCGAAACTTCTCTTCTGAACATATCAGATATATAGTATGTATGTAAGATAAAAACAAAGACAGTGTGAAATTAAGGAGGCTACGACAATGGAATATGTTTCATTAAATAATGGTGTAAAAATGCCAATACTCGGATATGGTGTATATCAGGTAACAAAGGATGAATGTGAAAGATGCGTACTGGATGCGTTGAAGGTTGGATATCGGGCAATCGATACAGCACAGAGCTATTTTAATGAAGAAGAGGTTGGAAATGCCATTGCAAAATCAGGTATTCCGAGAGAAGAAATCTTCCTTACAACAAAGGTATGGATTGAACATTATGGATATGAAGAGGCAAAAAAGTCAGTACTTGAGTCCATGAGAAAATTAAAGACAGATTATCTGGATCTGGTATTACTTCATCAGCCATTTTCAGATGCTTATGGAGCTTACCATGCGTTGGAGGATCTGTATGATGAGGGGAAAATCAGAGCAATCGGAATTTCCAACTTCTATGTAGACAGAATGGTTGATTTCGCGTCTTTTAACCGCATCAAACCTATGGTGAATCAGGTGGAAACCCACATCTTCAATCAGCAGAAAGAGATGAAGGAATGGGCAGATAAATATGATATTCAGTTAGAAGCATGGGCTCCTTTTGGTGAGGGTAGAGGAGGCATATTTGCTAATCCTGTGATTGCTGAAATTGCTGAAAAATATCAAAAGACATCCGCTCAGGTTATGCTTCGCTGGCATATTCAGAGAGGAATTGTAGTGATTCCGAAATCAACTCATATTGAGAGAATGGAAGAAAATTTCAATGTATTTGATTTTACGCTTTCCGATGAGGATATGAATACAATCGCAGATTTGGACAAGAAGGAAAGCTCTTTCTTCTCACATCAGGATCCGAATATGGTGGAATGGTTCGTGAAGATGGTTGAGGAAAGAAAAAAGAATAATGACAGTTCAAAAGAAAAAAAGAACTGGTAAAAGACGAGAGGAAAAACGATGAAAGTATTACTTGTTAATGGCAGTCCGCACAAAAATGGTTGTACATATACGGCACTTTGTGAAGTGTCCAGTGCATTAAACGAAAATGGCATAGGTACAGATATCTTCTGGATTGGGAACAAGCCGATTTCAGGATGTATTGCCTGCAGGCAGTGCCGGGAAAAAAATAAATGTGTATTGGATGATATTGTGAATGAATTCCTGGAAATAGCCGGGGATTATGACGGTTTTGTATTTGGAACTCCGGTACACTGGGGTGGCGCAGGCGGTGCTATCACATCATTTATGGACAGAGTATTTTATGCTGATTTAAATGGAGGTGGAGACAGATTCCGGCTGAAACCTGCAGCCGCCGTAATCTCAGCAAGAAGAGCCGGAACAACAGCCACATGGGATCAGGTAAATAAATATTTTGGTCTTATGCAGATGCCAATTATTTCATCCAGATACTGGAATATGGTACATGGAACGAATCCCGATGAAGTAAAACAGGATCTCGAAGGAATGCAGGTTATGCAGATTCTTGGAAACAATATGGCATACTTCATTAACTGTAAGAATGTTGCCACAAAAATGGGAATTGAAATGCCGAAGGCACCAGATTTTGTATTTACGAACTTTATCAGATAAAAACTTGTATATAAATTATTTTGCATGACGAGAGGTAATCAATAATATGAAATCAAAGAAATTAGCAGCATTGTTCTTAACATTTATCATGGCAATTGGTCTGATGACAGGGTGCGGATTAAGAAATGAAAAACAGTCTGCTTCTAACAATGATAATCAGACATCAAGCGCAAATGAAACAGAGACAGATTCCGAAAATGCTACAGACACAACAGAAAATACATCAACAGGAAATGGAAAAACATTAGTCGTATATTATTCAGCTACAGGCAATACAAAAGATGTTGCTGAGAAAATTGCAAAGATTACAGATGGCAATCTTTTTGAGATAGAACCGATAGAGCCATATACAGATGATGATCTTGACTGGACAAATGATGACAGCCGGGTATCAAGAGAACATGATGATGAGAGCTTAAGAGATGTGGAGCTTGTATCTACATATGTTGAAAACTGGGATTCTTATGATATCGTATATATTGGTTATCCCATCTGGTGGGGGATAGCAGCATGGCCAGTAGATAATTTTGTAAAAGATAATGATTTCACAGGAAAAACAGTAATTCCGTTCTGTACAGCAGCTTCATCAGGAATCGGTGACAGCGGTAATCTCCTGAAAGAGATGGCTGGTACTGGTGAGTGGCAGGATGGAGAGAGATTCCGTGGTGGAGCATCTGAATCAGATATCAGTTCATGGATAGACAGTCTTGGGTTATAAAATAAATCATAGTCATTAGGATTAGACTGATTAACAATAATAGGGACTTCAATACGAGGTCTCTTTTAATGATGATAAGGAAGAAGTGAACATGAATA
This sequence comes from Lachnospiraceae bacterium, assembly GCA_004556565.1. GTDB lineage: Bacteria > Bacillota > Clostridia > Lachnospirales > Lachnospiraceae > Schaedlerella. The sequence goes on from SFGN01000072.1 coordinate 8,901, forward strand.
AAAGAGTTTTAGGAAAAGATTTAGAAGTATCAGAAATCGGATTAGGATGTATGGGAATGAGCCATGCATATGGAACAGTTTCAACACAAAAGGAAGCAGAGGAACTGATCGCAAAAGCAATAGATGAAGGCTGTACGTTTTTTGATACGGCAGAGGTATATGGAACAGCAGAAGATCCGCATCATAATGAAAAACTGCTGGGAGAGGTGTTAAGACCGTACAGAAACAAAATTGTACTGGCATCAAAGTGTGGCATTCGTTTTGATGAGATCGCAACAACCGTAAATAAACCATTGATTCCTGATGGACGACCGGAGACAATTAAAGCATCCATTGATGGTTCTTTACAGCGACTTCGTACAGATCATCTGGATTTATATTACATTCATCGGATTGACCAGACGGTACCAATTGAAGAAACAGCGGGAGCGATGAAAGAATTAATGGAGCAGGGGAAAATCACACATTGGGGGTTATCTGAGGCTAGTGAGGAGACCATCCGCCGTGCACACAGCATATGTCCTGTAACGGCTATCCAGAACAGATATTCCATGATGTACAGAGATTATGAGAAACTGTTTCCTGTGCTCGAAGAACTAAAGATTGGATTTGTCGCATTTTCACCTCTTGCAAATGGCTTGCTGACAGCGGACTATCATTCACATGCGGAATTTGAAAGACCTGGAGATTATCGAAGTGCAATGCCGCAGTTTACGGAAGAGGGCTTGAAAGAAAATGAGAAGTTCCTGCTTTGGATGAAGCAATTAGCAGAAGAAAAGAATGCCACACCGGCGCAGATTTCTCTTGCATGGATGAGTGCAAAGAAGCCATATATTGTGCCAATTCCGGGAACAAGAAAGGTTGACAGACTGGAAGAAAATATGAAAGCATCTGAGATAAAACTGACCCAGGATGAAGTAAAATCCATAGATGAGATGCTTGGTTATATTCCAATGTCTCAGGTGTTTGGAGGATCAAAAATACAAAAGAAATAAGAAAAGTAGCTGAAGAAAACAGGAAAAAAGTTGGCGATAGAAATGAAAAAAGCAAAAATAGATATGATTCATGGTTCTATTTGGAATAAATTGATACAATTTGCTTTACCGGTAGCTGCTACAGGAATTTTAGAGCAGCTTTTCAATGCATCAGATATTGCTATTGTTGGTAATTTTGCGGGTGATGCTAAAACAATTGCAGTTGCAGCTGTTGGTGCAAATACACCGGTTATAGGTCTGATATTGAATCTGTTTATAGGAATTGCATTGGGAGCAAATGTGGTAGTAGCGAATGCGATAGGAAAGAAAGATGAAAAAATGATTCACAAAGCTGTTCACACTTCAGTTATTATGTCAATTGTAGGAGGATTCATTGTTTTACTGTCAGGTGAATTGTTTATAGGGAATTTGATGCAACTGCTTCAGATTCCTGATGAAGTGCTTCCTTATGCCGTGTTATATATTAGGATATATTTGCTGGGGATGCCGGTGATTTTACTTTATAATTTTGAAGCAGCTATTTTTCGAAGCATTGGAGAAACTAAAATTTCATTACCCGATTACAAGTATTAGCCTTTTCAGGAATTATAAATGTTGTGTTGAATTTATTTTTTGTTATTGTATTAAAAATGACAGTAAATGGAGTGGCAACAGCAACAGTTGTATCTAATTTTCTCAGTGCATTGCTATTATTTGTAAAACTGGTGAAAAGCAAACAGAATATATGTATAAGAAAAGAAGAGTTTCGGTTTGACAGGAAAGTTTTTCTGAGAATCATGCAAATTGGTTTACCATCAGGTATACAGTCGGCAGTTTTCGGTGCGGCTAATATTGTGATTCAGTCTGCTATCAATAGTCTTGGGACAATTGTAATGGCTGCATCAAGTGCTGCATTCAATATAGAGGTATGCGTTTATGATATTATGAATTCATTCAGTCAGGCATGCACTACATTTGTGGGACAAAATTATGGTGCAGGAAATCTGAAACACTGTAAGAAAATACTTCTATTATGTATTCTTGAAGATGCAGTTGCGACCGCATCCATGATTATAATAGTTTTGTTTTTTGGAAAAAATTTATTAAGAATATTCAGCACTGATTCCCAGGTAATTAATACAGGGTATATAAGACTTCTAATGATCTTTGCAGCATATACATTCAGCATGTTATACGAGAATATGTCAGGTTATTTACGGGGATTTGGAATTTCATTCATGCCTGCATTATTTACAGTTATTGGTATATGTGGTGTTAGATTGTTATGGATGGCTACTGTATTTCCGAAAAGTAAAACATTTAAAAAAATTATGATGGCATATCCTCTTAGCCTTTCATTTACAGCAGTATTGATATTTATTTTATTAATCATGTTTAGACCGTCAAACCGTTTTGCAAAAACAATGAATAATAAAAAGAAAGAAAAAATTGTGATACAGAAACGAGAGAAAGGAGATGAGTGACAATGAAGAAAATGTTAATTGTATACTATTCCTGGTCAAATGGGAATACGAAAAGAATTGCAGAACAGCTTGCTAATGAAACAGGTGCAGATATTGCAAGAATCGAGACAACAGAGCCATATAAAGGCACTCATGAAGATGTTGTGAATCAGGGGAAAAGAGAGGTAGAGGCAGGTTTTATGCCACGGATAAATTCGTTATCTGTAAATCTTGCGGATTATGAAGTGATTGCTATAGGAACACCAACATGGTGGTACACGATGGCTCCTGCTGTGCTTACATTTTTAACAGAAAATGATTTTTCGGGCAAAACAATTATTCCATTTATGACAAATGGTGGATGGCCGGGACATGTAATAAAAGATATGAAGGAAAATTGCAAAAACGCTAAGTTTATGCGTGAAATGCAGATACAGTTTGATTCCATGGGAAAAGACCATCTGGAAACACCGGAGTCCGCTATTACAGAGTGGATAGAACAGATAAAGGAAGATATACACAAATAACCATAAGGTTAACGCTGAAAAGTATGCAGAAATGGTACCATCAGTAGACGAGTAAAAGTAAAAAACGAAAAAGGAGATAAGACAATGAGAAAGAATTTTGGAGCAAAACCATTTTTATATCCACAGCCGGTTATGATTCTTGGAACATATGATGAAAACGGCAAGGCAAATGCGATGAATGCAGCATGGGGCGGAATTGTAGGTGCAAATGAGATTATTGTCGATTTATCTGCTCATAAGACAACGGATAATATTGTAAAAAACAAGGCTTTTACAGTAGGAGTAGCAGACCTTGAACATCTGGTTGCCTGTGATTATGTGGGAATTGTATCTGCCAATAATGTAGAAAATAAGATGCAAAAAGCCGGTTTTACTACAACAAAGAGTGAATTTGTAAATGCACCTATTATCAATGAGCTTCCATTGACTCTTGAATGTGAGCTTATAAAAGTGATTGATGGCAGCAAGTATATTGCAGAAATCAAAAATGTAAGTGTAGATGAGAGATATCTCGGAGATGACGGAGAACTTGATCTTGATAAATTTACACCTATCACATATGATCCGATACACCACGGATATTACAGACTGGGTGAACGTGTAGGAAATGCTTTTAAAGATGGGGCACGGCTGAAATAAAAGCTTTCTCCTAAAAGTGGGCAAGTAACAGAAAGCAGCGGCGGGCAATCGTGCCCGCTGTAAAATATGCTTATTGATTTTTGGAAGCCAGGATTCCCCTTGCCGAGACTGTGAGAAAAAGTCTGTAAATAAGATTCTTCTATGATATGCAAGGGTGGCAAGCCTGAAAATCAGGCTTCTCACCCTTGTTTTATATATAACAGTTGTTGAATGGCATGTCAAGAGCAGGCGGTTTTCCGCCCGTCTTATTCGCCTGTTTATTCGTTACTCTGGGAGGCGTCATAATACTCAGTTCACCATACACCTGTGCCCAGTTGCGGATCGTACTGGTCCATTTCTTCGTAGCTTCAAATGTGGCAAGATACAGTGCCTTTAATAGAGCTGTATCGCTTGGAAATACGCTTCTCTGGCGATTCAGTTTCCGGTAGGTAGAATTCAGGGATTCAATAGCATTTGTAGTATAAATCACCGTTCTGACCGTCGTTGAAAATTTAAAGATCGGCGAGATTGCGTCCCAGTTATCCTTCCAGCGCTTCATGGAATTCGGATATTTCGGTGTCCATTTTTCTGTTACACGCTCTAAGGCTGCCAGAGCTTTCTTTTCATCTGTGGCCTGATAAATGGTTTTCAGATCCGTAGCGAAGGCTTTTCTGTCTTTATCCGGGACATATTTCAACGTGTTTCTTACCTGGTGTACAATACAGCGCTGGTATTCCGTCTTTGGAAAAGCTGCTGCGATCGCTTCTTTGATTCCGGTTAAACCATCGGCACAGATGATTAATACATCTTTGACACCACGATTTTTCAGTTCATTCATAATGGAAAGCCAGTATTTTGCGCTTTCGTTATCGCCAACACTGATGGTTAAAACTTCTTTTTTTCCTTCCGTGTTGATTCCCAGAATCACGTAAGCAGCAAGTTTTCGGATCACGCCATTATCCCTTACAGAATAATGGATTGCATCAATGTAGAGAATGGGATAGACCTCGTCCAGTGGCCGGTTCTGCCAGTCTTCGATCTGTGGCAGGATCTTATCAGTCACATCAGAAATAAAGCTTTCAGAAGTTTCAAAGCCATAAATATCTTCGATGGTTTCGGAAATCTGCCGGGTAGTCATTCCTTTGGCATACATGGAAATGATCTTCTGATCAATATCGGAAATATCTTTCTGACGTTTTTTCACAACCTGTGGTTCAAACGTTGATTTGCGATCCTGTGGCACTTCGATTTCCATCGAGCCATACCGGCTGTTGACCTGTTTCCGCTTATAACCATTGCGATAATCATCATTATCTGAGCGTTCGGATTTTTCGTAACCAAGATGATCATCCATTTCAGCTTCCATCATTTCCTTAATGGTGCCGCCTAAAAGATCCTTGAGCGCATCCTGAATGTCTTCTGCAGACTGGATATCGTACTCTTCCAGGAGCTGATGGATGATGTTTCGTTTTCCTTCTGTCATTTGTACACGATGTACAGGTTTCTTTTGTCTTGCCATAATAAAAGGCCCTCCTAATGATATTTATTGTATCATAGAAGAACCTTATAAACATTATTTTACAGAAAAAGTTTCATACTCTCGACAATGAGCTGGATGCTCAAAAATGTCTGATTCACATACCGGGATTTTTTATTCATATTACATATCAATCTTACTGAGTGCTGCTTCATCAGCTACAATCGTAACATCATTATGTAACTGAAGAATAGAAGCAGGAACTTTCGGAGTAATTGGTCCGTATAAGACCTCTTTTAAGATATCCGCCTTATCTTCTCCGCTTACAACAACCAGAATTTTCTTGGCCTGCATGATATTCTTGATTCCCATTGTATAAGCCTGTCTCGGAACATCATCTTCAGATTCGAAGAAACGCTTATTGGCTTCAATTGTACTTTCTGTCAGATCTACGCAGTGTGTCTCTTTCTCAAAAGCGGCACCTGGTTCGTTGAATCCGATATGTCCGTTGTGTCCAAGACCGAGAAGCTGGAGGTCTACACCGCCCTGCTTACGGATGACTGCATTATAATCGTTGCAGGCTTTCGCGGAATCTGCTTCCAGTCCGTCCGGAACGAAAGTACGGGTTTTGTCGATGTTTACATGATCAAAGAGATTGGTATTCATGAAATATCTGTAGCTCTGATCATTTTCAGGACTGAGTCCTTTGTATTCATCGAGGTTTACACTTGTAACCTGGGAAAAATCAAGATCCCCTTTCTTATACCATTCGATCAGCTGTTTATATGTACCGACCGGTGAAGATCCGGTTGCAAGTCCAAGTACACAGTTTGGCTTCATAATAATCTGTGCAGAAATGATGTTTGCGGCCTTACGGCTCATATCCTGATAGTCTTTTGCTTTATAAATTACCATAATAAAATCTCTCCTTATTCTATTGTTTTTTTGTTTCTGAATATTAGTATATACATTATAAATGAATTTTCAAGTAAAATAGCATAAACTGAAACTACTTTCAAAAGTGGAAAGAAATTGCCTGGAATTGTGCATATTGCATAAAAAACGGATTTTAAAATAGGCAAAACAGAGAGAAGTATTGAAAAGGATGAAAGAAGTTTCGAGAACTGCAAAGGTACTTGAAAATAAAATCGAACAATATTATACTGATTGCAGAACGAAGGAGGGAACAAAAAATGAATCAGAAAGTTGAAAATCTGAAGGGTAAATTAATTGTATCATGTCAGGCATTACCAGATGAACCATTACATTCTTCATTCATTATGGGAAGAATGGCACTGGCTGCAAAACAGGGAGGTGCAAGCGGAATTCGTGCAAATACAAAAGAAGATATCAAGGAGATCCAGTCACAGGTTGATCTGCCAATCATCGGAATCGTAAAAAGAGATTATGATGACAGTGATATCTACATTACACCAACGATGAAAGAAATCGAAGAACTGATGGAAGTAAAACCTGAAATCATCGCTATGGACGCTACTATTTCAAAGAGACCTGGCGGAAAGACATTAGATGAGTTCTTTAAAGAAGTAAAAGCAAAATATCCGGATCAGTTATTCATGGCAGACTGTTCTACAGTGGAAGAAGCACTGCATGCGGATGAACTTGGATTTGACTTCATCGGAACTACAATGGTTGGTTACACAGAGCAGAGCAAGGGCGATAAGATCGAGGCAAATGATTTCGAAATCTTAAGAAAGATTGTCGCAAAAGCAAAACACAGAGTGATCGCAGAAGGTAACATCAATACACCGGAAAAAGCAAAACATGTGATCGAGCTTGGTGCGTACAGTGTTGTTGTAGGATCTATTATCACAAGACCGCAGCTGATCACAAAATCATTTGTAGAAGAAATGGAAAGATAATTCTGCAAGGAACTTGTTAAATTAAATTTATATAAAAAGACAAAGAAAAGGAGAAAGAAACCATGAGAAATCTTGAAAAGTACAAAGGCGTAATCCCTGCATTCTATGCATGCTATGACAACGAAGGAAATGTAAGCCCGGAAGGCGTTCAGGCACTGACAAAATACTTTGTAGAAAAAGGTGTGAAAGGTGTATATGTGAACGGTTCGTCAGGAGAATGTATTTATCAGAGCGTAGAAGACCGTAAGATCATCCTTGAGAACGTTATGAAAGCAGCAGAAGGAAAGCTTACAGTTATCGCACACGTTGCATGCAATAACACAAAAGATAGCCAGGAACTTGCAAGACATGCAGAAAGCCTTGGAGTTGATGCAATCGCAGCAATCCCACCGATCTACTTCCACCTGCCAGAGTATGCAATCGCTCAGTACTGGAATGACATCAGTGCAGCAGCACCAAACACAGACTTCGTAATCTACAACATTCCACAGCTTGCAGGAGTGGCTCTTACACAGGGACTTTTCGCAGAGATGAGAAAGAATCCTAACGTAATTGGTGTTAAGAACTCTTCTATGCCGGTACAGGATATCCAGATGTTCAAACAGGCAGCAGGCCCTGACTACATCATCTTCAACGGACCAGATGAGCAGTTCATGAGTGGACGTGTCATCGGAGCTGAAGGAGCAATCGGTGGTACATACGGAGTTATGCCGGAATTATATCTGAAATTAGACGAGTATGTAAGAGCCGGAAAGATGGAAGAAGCAAGAGAAATCCAGTATGCTTGTGATGAGATTATCTATAAGATGTGCTCTGCACACGGAAATATGTACGCAGTGATCAAAGCTATGTTAAAGATCAACGAAGGTCTGGAACTTGGCGGAGTAAGAGAGCCACTGCCAGCATTAGTAGAAGAAGACATGGCTATCGTTGAAGAAGCAGCTAAGATGGTTCGCGACGCAAAAGCTAAATATCTGTAAGATTATATAAAAAATACGTGAAAGAAAAATATCTGTAAGGAGAGAGACGATGCAAGGGTTTACCGTAGTAGATTTAGTCATTTTAGTAGTTTATCTCGCGGCTGTACTGTTCGCCGGCCTTCATTTCGCAAAGAAAGAAATGAAAGGAAAAGAGTATTTTAAAGGAGACGGAACTGTACCGTGGTGGGTAACTTCCGTATCAATTTTCGCAACACTGTTAAGTCCGATTTCATTCCTGTCATTAGCAGGAAACTCATACGCAGGAACATGGATCATGTGGTTCGCACAGCTTGGTATGCTGTTAGCTATCCCGATCACGATTAAATTCTTCCTGCCAATCTACAGCAAACTGGATATTGATACAGCATATCATTATCTGGAACTGAGATTCGGAAGCAAAGGACTTCGTGTACTTGGAGCTGTAATGTTCATCATTTACCAGATCGGACGTATGTCAATCATCATGTACCTTCCATGTATGGTACTTGGAAGTCTGACTGGAATCAGCGTAAACTTACTGATCATTATCATGGGTATCATTGCTATTATTTACTCATACACAGGAGGTCTTAAATCCGTACTTTGGACAGACTTCATCCAGGGATCTGTACTTCTGATCGGTGTTACATTTGCACTGATCTTCCTGTTAGCACACTTAGATGGTGGATTTGGAGCAATCGCACATGCACTGACAACAGAGCATAAGTTCCTTGCTGTAGATCAGCCAATCTTCAATGCTAATATTTTTAAAGACAGCGTATTCATCATGATCGTTGGTGCCGGATTCAATACAATGGCATCTTACGTATCAAGCCAGGATATTGTACAGCGTTTTACAACAACAACTGATACAAAGAAACTGAACAAAATGATGCTTACAAACGGAGGATTATCAATCTTCATCGCAACAGTATTCTACCTGATCGGTACAGGATTATACGTATTCTATCAGCAGAATGCACTTCCACCGGCAGCAGCTCAGGACCAGATCTTCGCATCTTACATCGCATTTGAGCTTCCGGTTGGTGTAACAGGACTTCTGTTAGCAGCTATTTATGCAGCAGCACAGTCTACACTTTCTACAGGTCTGAACTCTGTAGCATCAAGCTGGACACTGGATATCCAGACAAGACTTTCTAAGAAAGAATTAAGCTTTGAGAAACAGACAAAGATCGGACAGTATGTATCTCTGATCGTTGGTATCTTCGCAATCGTAGTTGCTATGGTACTGGCTAACGGCGGAGTAAAATCTGCATACGAATGGTTCAATGGATTCATGGGACTGGTACTTGGTATCCTGATCGGAACATTTATCCTTGGAGCATTTACAAAGGTTGCCAATACATTTGGTGCAGTATGTGCATTCATCGTTGCATCAGGCGTAATGGTATACATCAAATACTTCGTACCTGCTGATCACGTATCAATCTGGTCATACTCAATCATCTCAATTGTAGTATCACTGGTAATTGGTATCCCGGCAAGTATCATCTGGAGAAAGGCAAAAGGAGACAATTCCGTACCTGCTCCTAACACAACCATTTACAAAAACTAAGAAGGAGTGACGATTTTCGTGATTTTTGGAAATATCAATAATTTATCAGAATTCCCATTCTTAGAAGAACAGGTAAAAGAGTGCTTTGAATATGCAAAGACACACGACCTTGCATCTTATGAAAAGGGAAGTCATGAAATCGATGGTGACAGACTGTTTGTCAATATCGTAGAATATACAACAACAACACCGGAAGAACGTTTCTGGGAAGCACATAAAAATTATCTGGACGTCCATGTAATGATCCATGGAAATGAACAGATCGATCTGAACTTCATTCAGAATATGGAATTAAAAGATTTTGTGGAAAAAGATGATTTTCTTCCGATGGATGGGGAAAAGAATTCTTCCGTAGTCCTGACAGATGGAGATTTCCTGATCTGTTATCCGAGTGACGGACACAGAACAGCGGTTCAGGTTCAGGAACCGGAAACCATTAAAAAGGCAATATTTAAAGTAAAGATTTAATCAGAAAAAGTCGAGGGCAAACCATAAAAGAACGGTTTGCCCTTTTCTGGCTGAACGAGTATAATGAAGGAAAATGAAAGAGGCAAAGCAGAGATGAAAAAATATATTAGTATTGACATCGGCGGCACAGCAATCAAATATGGTATTGTGAGCGAAGATGCAGAAGTATTGTTAAAGAAAGAAATGAAGACAGAAGCGCAGAAAGGCGGACCGGCGATCCTTGATAAAGTCATCGGTATCGTAGAAGCATTAAAAGAAGAGGCAGACTCAGGTGTGTGTATTTCTACAGCCGGTATGGTTGACATTGAGAAAGGTGAAATCTTCTATTCGGCACCGCTGATCCCGAATTATATCGGAACGGCATTCAAAAAGACGGTAGAAGAACGATTCGGAATTCCATGTGAAGTGGAAAATGATGTGAATTGTGCGGGACTTGCTGAGTACAAAGCAGGAGCGGCGGCAGGAAGTAAGGCGGCTGTGATGCTGACAATCGGAACCGGAATCGGCGGCTGTATTTTGCTGAATGGCGAGGTGTTCCACGGATTCAGTAACAGCGCATGTGAAGTCGGATATATGCATATGGATGACAGCGATTTCCAGACACTCGGAGCAGCCAGTATTCTGACGAAGAAGGTTGCTGCATGGAAGGGAGAACCGGCAGAAAATTGGAGCGGATATCGCATTTTTGAAGAGGCAAAAAAAGGTGATAAGATCTGTAACCGTGCAATTGATGAGATGACGGATGTACTTGGGAAAGGTATTGCCAATATCTGTTATGTAGTGAATCCGGAAGTTGTCGTACTTGGCGGCGGAATCATGGCGCAGGAAGCATTCCTGAAGGACAAGATTGAAAAAGCAGTGGAAAAATACCTGGTGTCCAGCATGTGGGAGCATACAAGTATCGCATTTGCCAAAAACCAGAACAATGCCGGTATGTTAGGCGCATTCTATCATTTTCAGGGAAGACATGCATAGTCTGGAGTTATAAAATAAAGAAGCAGGAATAGTAAGATATGGAATATTATGTAAAATCAGTCGTTCCGATCATAGAATCGAATTATGATAAATTTACGACAGTGGAACGGAATATCGCAGATTTTTTTATACAGAACAGAAAGAAAGTGGATTTTTCATCAAAATCCATTTCCGAGAGACTCTTCGTATCAGAAGCGTCGTTATCCAGATTTGCGAAGAAATGCGGATATCGCGGATACAGAGAATTCATCTATCAGTATGAAGAGACATTTGTAGAAAAGCAGGAATCCATTACCGGTAATACGCGAATGATCCTGAATGCGTATCAGGAACTTCTGAATAAGACTTACAGTCTGGTGGATGAGGCGCAGATTGCAAGGATCAGCAGATATCTGAATCAGGCGGAGCGTGTGTTCGTGTGCGGAATCGGAAGTTCCGGTCTGGCAGCAAGAGAGATGGAACTGCGTTTTATGCGAATTGGTGTGGATATTGATTCGCTGGTAGAAAGAGATATGATGCGTATGCAGGCGGTATTCCAGGACAGAAGAAGCCTCGTATTCGGAATCAGTATCAGCGGATCCAAGGAAGAGGTCTTGTTTCTTCTGAAAGAAGCATATCGGAAAGGTGCGAAAACGATTCTTTTTACGGCGAACAACCGGGGTGGCTTCGAGCAGTTCTGCACAGAAGTTGTTCTGATTCCATCACTCAGACACCTGAATCATGGGAATGTAATCTCACCGCAGTTCCCGATTTTGGTCATGCTTGATATTATCTATTCTTACTATTTGGAACAGGATAAATATGAAAAAGAAGTTCTGCATGATAATACACTGCGTGCACTGGAAGAAGGAGAAGGGATGCACAGGAGTTTTTAGAATGTTAAGAGGTATGTTGGGAAAAAATAAAATGGAGGATATATAAAATGATAATCAAAAATGTAATTGTCTATACAGGAGACAAAAAATTTACAGCAGGCGGCATTGTTGTTCACGATGACAAGATCGAAAGCATTTACACGACAGAAAACGTACCGGATATGCCGGGGGAAGAAGTCGTTGACGGACAGGGGGCATACGCAATTCCGGGACTGATCGATCTGCATTTCCACGGGTGTATGGGAGATGACTTCTGTGATAACAGTAAAGAGGCTATTGAAAATATTGCAAAATATGAGGCTTCTGTGGGTGTTACAACAATCGCACCAGCAACAATGACACTTCCGGTAGAAGAACTGGAAGATATCTTAAGAACAGCAGCAGAATACAAAAAAGAGCAGAATCCGAAGGGAGCGGATCTTGTTGGCGTGAACATGGAAGGCCCGTTCATCAGCCCGGTGAAAAAAGGAGCGCAGGATGAAAGAAATATCATGCCTTGTGATACGGATATTTGTCAGAGATTCCTTGATGCTTCGGAAGGCCTTGTGAAGTTTGTAGGACTTGCGCCGGAAGAAAGTGAGGACGCAGTTGCATTTGTAGAAGCAATGAAAGATAAAGTGAACATTTCGCTTGCACATACCAATGCGGATTATGCACATGCGAAAGCAGCATTCGATGCCGGAGCAAATCATGCCGTACATCTCTTTAATGCGATGCCTGCATTCACTCACCGTGAACCGGGTGTTGTAGGAGCAGTGTCCGACAGTGCACATGTAATGGCAGAGATTATCTGTGACGGTGTACATATCCATCCATCGATGGTGAGAGCAGCGTTCAAGATGATGGGAGCAGACCGTATGATCCTGATCAGCGACAGTATGCGTGCGACCGGAATGCCGGACGGACAGTATACACTTGGTGGATTGGATGTAAAAGTAGTCGGTAATCATGCAACACTGGTATCTGATGGAGCACTTGCAGGATCTGTTACAAACCTTGCAGACTGTATGCGTACGGTAGTTAAGAAGATGGAGATCCCGCTTGAGACGGCTGTAGCATGTGCGACGATCAATCCGGCTAAGAGTCTTGGAATTGAAGATACATATGGTTCGATCGCACCGGGAAAGAAAGCGAATATCGTATTATTAGACGAGAATTTGGAGCTTAAGATGGTAATTAAGGACGGACAGGAATTATAATTCATGCAATTTATAGTATAAGGCTATTTGGTGTTAAGGACAGATGAAAAAGATTATATTTTTAGGTGACAGTATTACAGATGCCAGTCATTGCTTTTTAGAAAATCCACTGGGAAACGGTTATGTGAATATGGTGGCTGAGAAGTTGAATGACAGTGACGGCGGAAGGAAGAAGTACGACATTATGAATCGAGGACATGATGGATTCACGATTCATGGAGTGAAACGTATATTGGAGAAGGAATGCATTTTAAAACGACCGGATGTCGTAAGCATTCTGATAGGATGCAATGACGTCGGAGTTATGATGAATACAGGAAAGAGTCTGGAAGAACAGCAGTTTGAAGCCTGTTATGAAGCCATTGTGAAAGAAATTACAGAGCAATCGGATGCAAAGCTTATCTGTATGTCGCCATTTATAGTGCCATATCCCGGAATGTATGAAAACTGGATTCCGGGAATAAAACAGACAGAAAGAATCGAAAAAAAGATTGCAGAAAAATATCATGCGGACTTTCTTACGCTTCAGGACATGATAATATTGAAAGCAGAAAAAGCAGGATATGAGAGTGTTACAACGGATAAAAGCTATACAAAGTGTCAGGCACCAATGGTAGGTAGCTATCATTAAGATAAGAATTATGATATACTAGAAGAGCCGGGAAATTATGAATTTCTTGATACAGTTCTCGTATTGCGTCTCTAGATAAATAATTCAGGCATGGCAAACAGACAGATTGGGGAATCTGCCTACTGAAAAAATATCAAGATATGAATATTTTATCGGTATTGGAATGTAGTCGCAGTCCTTGCTCTTAAGTAGCGGGGATTGCGCCTGTCGGGTCTTACAGCAATTAATTCCCTACCTATTAAAGCAATAACATCAATGGGCGGTGAGGCACAAGAGCGTCTCAGAAATTCCGTACATATAGCGATAGCTATGCTGAAATTTATCGAGACTATGAGAAAAAGTCTGAAAATAAGATTCTTCTATGATATGCAAGGGTGGCAAGCCTGAAAATCAGGCTTCTCCCCCTTGTTTTATATATAACAGTTGTTGAATGGCATGTCAAGAGCAGGCGGTTTTCCGCCCGTCTTATTCGCCTGTTTATTCGTTACTCTGGGAGGCGTC
>SFGN01000015.1 GCA_004556565.1 Lachnospiraceae bacterium
TTTCCTCCTGTTCGTTATAAGTCGTAAGGAAGATATTATACCACATCTGGGACATTTTCATATATGGTATACTAGGACATTATCATAAATGGCTTATAACAACATTTATACTTGCAGGCTAAATAATTGACAAATTTTTAAATATACTGTAAACTAAATCAGATATAGAATATCAGATAGGAGATGACTCCCGCCGTTAAGGCGGTGAATTTGCAAAACGACATATGATCCGGTACGGACCACACTGCCTGTTCATCCTGTCTTTTTATATTTTCATACTAAGAATGGAGGCTACTTTATGAGACACGATTTCAAAAAAATAGAACCCAAATGGCAGGCCAGGTGGGAAGAATCTAAAATTTTCAAAGCTATCGACAACTCTGACAAGCCCAAATTCTATGGTCTGGTGGAATTTCCGTATCCGAGCGGGGCAGGAATGCATGTCGGCCATATCAAGGCTTATTCCAGCATAGAAGTCATTTCCAGGAAACGCCGGATGGAAGGATACAACGTACTCTTTCCGATCGGTTTCGACGCATATGGTCTTCCGACAGAAAACTACGCGATCAAAACCAACACACATCCGCGTATTATTACAGACAGAAATATTGAAAAATTCTCAAACCAGCTCAAGAAAGTCGGCTTTTCCTTTGACTGGGGCCGTGTAGTTGATACAACGGACGAAGGTTTTTATAAATGGACACAGTGGATTTTCCTGAAAATGTTTGAAAACGGCCTTGTTTACAGAGATAAGGCCTGGGTAAACTACTGTCCTTCCTGTAAGGTCGTCCTTTCCAATGAAGACAGCCAGGGCGGGAAATGTGACATCTGCCACAGCGATGTCATCCAGAAGTCAAAAGATGTATGGTATCTGCGCATAACAGAATATGCCGATAAGCTCCTTGAAGGACTGGATACAGTAGATTATCCGGACAATATCAAGCAGCAGCAGATTAACTGGATCGGAAAATCAACCGGTGCTTTTGTTGATTTTGCAATCGACGGCCTTGATGAAAAACTGAAGATTTATACGACCCGACCGGATACCCTGTTTGGCGTAACCTTTATGGTTATTGCCCCTGAGCATCCGCTGATTGATAAATACCGGGACAGAATCGCCAACATGGATGCAGTTACTTCATACAGAGCTGAATGTAATAAGAAAACCGAATTTGAAAGAACTCAGCTTGTAAAAGATAAGACCGGTGTCAAGCTTGAGGGAATCGAGGCAATCAACCCGCTCACCGGCAAGAAGATTCCGGTTTTCATTGCCGACTATGTAATGCTTGGCTACGGAACCGGCGCAATCATGGCTGTTCCTGCACACGACCAGCGTGACTACGATTTTGCCAAAGCATTTAATATTGATATTATCGAAGTTATCAAAGGCGGGAATATTGAAGAATGTGCTTACACAGGCGACGGAGAAATGATCAATTCCGGATTCCTGAACGGCTACACCAACAAAAAAGATTCCATCGCCCGCGTGATCAAAGAACTTGAGGAGATGGGTGTCGGAAAGGCCGGCGTTCAATATAAGATGAAAGACTGGGCCTTCAACCGCCAGAGATACTGGGGCGAGCCTATCCCGATCATCCACTGTGAACACTGTGGTGACGTTGCCGTTCCTTACGAAGAACTTCCGCTGCGCCTTCCGGATATGGAAGATTTTGAACCAGGACAGGGTGGTGAATCTCCGCTTGCAAAAGTAGAGTCTTTTGTGAACTGCACCTGCCCGAAATGCGGACGCCCGGCAAAGCGTGAAACTGATACAATGCCTCAGTGGGCCGGTTCTTCCTGGTATTATCTGCGTTATATCGATCCGCACAATGATGAATGTCTTGCCGATATGGACAAGCTGAATTACTGGATGCCGGTCGACTGGTACAACGGCGGTATGGAGCATGTTACCCGTCATATGATTTACTCAAGATTCTGGCATCATTTCCTGTATGACCTCGGCGTTGTTAATACACCGGAGCCTTATGCGAAACGTTCCGCCCAGGGACTGATCCTCGGACCGGACGGTGACAAGATGAGCAAATCCAAAGGAAATGTCATTGACCCTCTGGATATTGTTGATGAATACGGAGCAGATACGCTCAGAACTTATGTTATGTTCATGGGTGACTACGAAGTAGCTACCCCGTGGAATGACAGTTCCACAAAGGGATGTAAGAGATTCCTGGAGAGAGTGGCAGGTTTGACCGATATGCTTTCTGAAGAAGCTGTCCCGGCATCATTTGAGACAAAGCTTCATCAGACGATCAAGAAGGTGTCCCAGGATATCGAAAACATGAAATTTAACACCGCCATTGCAAGCCTGATGTCTCTTGTAAATGAGATTTATGCAATCGGCCATATTTCAAAAGAAAACCTGGGAATCCTTGTAAGGCTGCTCTGCCCGTTTGCCCCGCATCTGTGCGAGGAAATCTGGGAAGCACTTGGAAACGAAGGTATGGTTTCTGTTGCGGAATGGCCGAAATATGATGAGGCGAAGACGATCGAAGCGACTGTTGAAATCGGTGTACAGGTAAACGGCAAACTAAAAGCTACCATTGTAATCCCGAGAAACGGAGAAAAGGACGAGATCATCGCTCTTGCAAAATCCGCAGACAAGGTTGCCGCTAATATCAATGGCAAGACGATCGTGAAAGAAATTTACGTTCCGAATAAGATTGTAAATATTGTTGTAAAATAAAGTTTCAGACCATAAAAGAGGAAGAACTCACCAACTGCGGGTTCTTCCTTTTTTGCAATATGATATAAATCAGGTATCATTTCACTCAATTTTTCTCTTTCAGCGGCTTTATCTCCGCTCCCCACACTTCCGTCAAAACTGCCGCCAGCATTTTCCAAAAACGGTTCTGGGGATGCGCGTAATAAAACTGCTGTTCCCTGGATTTCACGCTTGGCATTGATCCCAGGATGAGAATTTTTGAATCCTGCCGGAAAACCGGCGGGAACTCGTGTGTAATATGAGAATAAACACCTGTCATACTCTTCTCCTTTACAACTCCCGGACGGAAAACTGCACCGGCATTCCTGATGTATGCTGTTCGGCTGACAACTTCTTTTACATCCGCACCCCGGCCTCAGATTTTTATATTGCAAACCCGGCATACTGCGTCATATACAGTTCATAATACCTGCCCTTTTGTAACAGCAGCTCCTCATGGCTGCCGCTTTCCACTATTTCACCGTGATCCATAACAATAATCCGGTCTGCGTCCTGAATGGTGGAAAGACGGTGGGCAATGATAATACTGGTGCGGTTCTCCATGACAAGATGCATGGCATCCTGGATTGCTTTCTCTGTGCGGGTATCCACATTGGAAGTAGCCTCATCCAGAATCAGTATTTTCGGGTCTGCGGCAAATGCGCGGGCAATGGCGAGGAGCTGACGCTGTCCCTGACTGATATTTTCACCTGAGCCGGTCAGTACCGTATCATACCCCTGCGGAAGCATCTGAATCATATCACTGCACCGGCTCATTTCTGCCGCCCGCTCCAATTGTACTTCATCCGCATTTTCATTTCCGTACTTTAAATTATCCCTTATCGTCCCTCCAAACAGAACAGTATCCTGCAGGACGATGGCTATATTATGCCGCAGACTGTCCCTGGAAATATCCTGAATGTTTTCACCGTTAATCAGTATTTCCCCGCTGTCGATATCGTAAAAACGCATCAGCAGATTCACTACTGTCGTTTTCCCGCATCCTGTAGCACCGACCAGGGCAATTTTTTTACCGGGCGGCACCGTAAGATTAAAATCACGGATGACCGGACTGCCCGGCACATAAGAGAACTGCACATTGCGGAATATGACCGCCGCTTCCCCTTGTATTTCCAGCTTCTCACCCGCTTTATCTTCATTTACTTCATCCAACACCGAAAATACCCGCTCCGCGCCCGCAACGGCAGTCTGAAGCTGACCGTATATCTGCGCGATTTCATTGATGGGACGGCTGAATTGTTTTGCATATACAATAAAAGCAGAAATCACTCCTACCGAGATCAATCCATGAACTGAGAAATAGCCGCCAAAGGCTGCAATGATAACAAAACCAATGTTGCTGATACAGTTCATCACCGGTCCCATCACACCACTGAAAACGTCTGTTTTAATTCCGGCTTTCGTAAGAGCGTCCGAAGTATCACAGAATTCCTCTGTCGTTACATCTTGATGGTTGTAAGCAACGACCGTGCGATAACCCGATATCATTTCCTCCACCGTACCATTTAACTGCCCCAGAAGCATCTGTCTTCTCCTTGAAAATTTACGCACTTTTGCGGAAAGGACTTTGGTGCAGACAATTGTCAGAATGATTGTTGCACAGCTAAGTAAGGCAAGCTGCCAGCAATACCATATCATGACGGCTGCCGTACCGGCAATCGTCAGTATACCGGAGAACAGAGACGGCAGTGACTGGGAAACCGTGGTAGAAATATTCTCCACATCATTTGTCATCCTGCTCATCACATCGCCATGGGAATGGGTGTCGAGATAACGGACGGGCAGATCCAAGATTTTCCCGAACAGTTCCTCCCTCATCCGCTTCACGATCCGCTGGCTCAGCCTGGCGCTGAACCATCCCTGAAGGAGCTGGCTTCCGCTGTATAACAGATAAGCCGCAAGCATCAGAATCAACGTCCTTATGAGACTGCCCGTGCCTGTTCCGGCAATAATGTCAATAGCTTTACTTTGAATACTGGGTGCATAGACACCGCATAATGTGCCGAAAATCACTGCGGCCAGCATGCAGAACACCATCCCTTTTTCATGGGCAAAATAAGCTGCGATCCGTTTCACGGCTGCGCCTGCATTTTGTGCATGCTCTACCTCTGTAAATCGTTCCCGCGCTCTCATTCCCGGAATATTTCTCATTTCCAGCTTTTGCTGTTTATCTGCATCCATATTCTTCCCCCTCCTTCCCTATCTGTGACTGATAAATATCCTGATAGACTGCACAGGAGCGAAGCAGTTCCCCGTGAGTGCCGACAGCCGCTACCCTTCCGTTCTCCAGCACGATAATCCGGTCGGCCCTGCGCCCGGTAGCGATTCTCTGTGCGATGATGATTTTTGTGCAATCGGGAACTGTTGTCTGTAAAGCCCGGTAAAGATCTGCTTCGGTTTTCAGGTCGAGCGCACTTGTCGAATCATCAAAAATCAGGATTTCCGCGGCTTTCACGACCGCTCTTGCAATGGAAAGGCGTTGTTTTTGCCCGCCGGACAAACTCATGCCTCTTTCTGCCACCATTGTTTCATATCCGTCCTGCGTTGAAGATATAAAGTCATCTGCCTGTGCCGTGACAGCAGCCGCCCTGATATCTTCCGGGGTGCTATCCAAAGCTCCCCAGGCGATGTTATCTGCAATAGATGTGCTGAATAGTTCACTTTTCTGCAGAGCTATGGCAACTTTCTCACGCAGCGCTTTCTGCTGATACTCCCGTACATCGACCCCGTCCACCAGAACCGTTCCGCCGGTAACATCATAAAAGCGGGGAATCAGATTCACAAGTGTTGTTTTTCCGCATCCGGTAGCCCCCATGACCGCAACGGTCTCACCCTGATGGATCGTCAGGTTAATATTTTCCAGTACATTTCGTTCAGTACCGGGATAGGTAAAAGAAACATTGCGAAATTCAATTTCACCTTTCCGTTCCGTCTCCCCTTCAAAAGTGCCGTCCTTTAACTCCGGTTCACTGTACAGGATTTCCCGGACACGTTTCCACGAGGCAAGCCCTCTTGAAATATTCTGGAACAGCATGACCAGCATCAGAATCCCATTCAGAAGCTGGGTCGTATAAGTGATCCCCGCCATAATATTCCCCGGCGTTGCCTGACCGGCACTGACTTCAAAAGAACCCGCCAGCAAAATGAAAGCCACGACTATGTACATCAATGCATTAATGACAGGATTCATAAAGGCAAAAATCACAAGCACATGCAGCTGTGTTTTAATCAATTCATCATTTGCCTTTCCAAAACGGAGCTTTTCATACAGCTCGCGCACACACGCTTTAATGATCCGGATTCCTGACACATCTTCCTGCATAATACTATTTATAGAATCCAGCTGCGCCTGTAATTTAAAAAATAACGGATTTGCCTTTGCAAGACAAAAGACAAGGCAGCCGACAATGAAAGGAAATGCGCACAGCACAATACATCCGAAGACACGGTTGAGCCGAAACATAAAATAAATACTGCCGAACATCAGAAGCGATGTCCGGATCATCCCCCGCACAAACTGGGACACAAAATTCTGAACCTGAGTAATGTCATTTGTCACCCTTGTCACAAGCGAACCGGTTCCGAACCTGTCAATCTGTGGAAACGAAAATGTCATGATTCTCCGAAAACAGTCCTTCCTGATTTCATTCCCTATACTCTGCCCCGCCAAATGCACAAATACATTGTTCAGCGATCCACAAAGACCGCCGAATAACACCAGGGCTGTCATCTGTACTCCCAACGTCCATATAATATCCAGATTGCCTGTTCCTCCATGGTTCAGCCCCAGGACACCGTCATCCACGATTTTGCTCATGATTCCGGGCTGTATCAGATCCATCAGCACCTCACCGACCATAAATAAAGCTGCCAATATGGCAAAATGCAGATATCGTTTCATATATTTCCACATAATAGTCTCTATTTTCCTCCTTCCTATAATGTCAAGCCCTAAATCATTGATTTTTCAGGCTTTTCTTTAAATATTTACCTCATAAAACAGAGCCAAAGGTGTATGACAGTCATTGTATCTTATACTGAACAGCAAAAAGAGGGTGCAGTTTATAAAGCGTCCCATTGTCTTGCTTTATAAAGGCTATAAATCCTCTGTTAACTATGATGGTGAACCTTCCGTGTCTAATGGTATCGTGTACCAACTTCCTTCGTTCCACCTGCTCATACACCGAGTGCCCGCTAAGCTTAGCATCATGCCAGATTTGTCTTATTCCATCTTCACCAAGTGCTATCAGATCATCCGGAAATGGTGCCTGTTTCAGCAGTTCCAGGCTGAATGCACCATCGACTTTTCCCAACGCATCCTTATACTCTGGGAAATATATCTTCATCTCTCTGTGCATCCGGTTGATTGTCCGAATTCTGTCTTCATTCAGCTGGTCTCTGAACATGGATAACCTGCGAAGCTCCGCATAGAGTTTTTCCGGAAGATATGGCATACCAAAGTTACCATCCTTGACAAGATTTGCTATCAGTTTCGGATCCTTCCTGTCATCCTTCAGCTGGCTGTTGTCTTCAACCTCCTTTGTCTGCTTCACAGCATAAGGGTTTACCTGAACAACGCTGATTCCATTTGAAATCATCCATGTAGCAAGGCAGAACCAGTAGTGACCTGTCGGCTCTAAGCCAAGTACTATCTGACTCTTTTCATGTTTGGCAGCTATCTTTACTGCCCATTCCTTTGCACTCTGGAATCCCTCATAATCATTGTTGAATGGAAATGCTGACTTACTGAGTTCCCTTCCTCTGGTATCGATTGCTCTCATATAGTGTGTTTCACTGCCTACATCGCATCCTAAGATAAGCATGTCATCACTGATAAAGGAAAGTTTTTCATTTTTATCAAACTTACCATTGGTTTCCAACTCACGCCAGGTTGAAGCTGTGAGATTTTTCTTGATCATCTCCGCTTTTTTCAAAAGCTCCTGCTGTTCAAAAATATTTGCTGTTACTACTTGATTTTTCTTCTTTGTGCCTTTAACATTCATTTTAGATACCTCTTGTATTCTTTAGATTTTTACCAACTGGCAGGTCAGTAATAATCTAAATTTACTTGAGGTATTTTTTCATGTCAATCTCTTGACCTATTTAAAGTATACAGGAAGCTTTCTTGTATGATGTGATCCACATCAAAATAATTTTAATTGCATTATCAAAAGTCCGAATCCATGACACACCTGCATGTCAGTGGATGCCAGACTTTATGGCATGCCTTCCTCTGATTTGAAATATCTGTTGCTATCTGCCACCCTCTTTCCTAAAAATACGCAAAAAAAGACCAAAACCCGTAGATTCTGATCTTGCCTAATTTAATAGTTACAACTCACATATAATTAATTTTAAGGTAACAGTTCAGCCATAATCGAAAAGGCGTGCGGATCATGCCTGTATGAAAGAGCACGCCGCTTTGATTATGAGCTTAGCACCCGAACATGAGCAAAAATAGCTGCGAAGCAGCGAGAAAGCACCAGAGGTGCGTTTTGCGAATGGCGCGTGCTAACTGTTACATTTTATGTTAAACAAAGATTAACAGTTTTTTTAAATAATGTCAATATTTTTTGTGCAGCAGCCCAGCCATGATCGAAATAGTGAGCGGATCATACCTTCATAATTTACCTGTCCACTTCTGTATAACGGCTGATTATAGTTGCTGCTTCTGCCCTGCATGTACTTGCCTGCGGATCAAGAATCTTCGCGCCTTCTTCACCTTTACCACTGATGATTCCTTCTGCCACACACCATTGAACGGCGTCTGTTGCAAATACCTGTACATTTTTACCATCCGGAAAGCCACTCAGATCTTCACGTTTTTTTGTGTCAAGTTTTTTATAATTCGCATAACGGAACATCATGGCCGCCATCTGTTCACGGGTGATCGGATCATTTGGTCCGAACAGACCCGTATCGGTATATCCGGTTACAATTCCATTTTCCGCTGCCCAGATAACCGCGTCACTGTAGAAGTTTCCCTCCTTGACATCCGGGAATGTATCCTTGTATGTTACTTCCGGCTTACTATCCATACGATACAAAATTACTGCAAACTGTGCCCTTACGATATTGTTGTTTGGTGCAAAAATGGTTTCTTCCAGACCGGTCATAAGTTCTTTTACATATACATCGTATACATAGTCATAGAACCAGTCATCTTCGCTGACATCCTTATACGGAAGTTCTTCCGGAAGCGGAAGTTCATTCTTCTCCAGTCCGGCGATTGCATTCCGGAGGCTTCTTACAGCGTTATCAATATCTGTCTGTGTCGCTTCACTGTCATCATAAACTTCCTGTGCCTGTTCAATAGCATTATTCAATACCTCTATTGATTCTGCCGTGTACAGTGCTGAATCAATCTCTTCAGCCTCATCCATTATTATTTTCAAAGCTTCCTTATCTGTCCGGGTCACTTCCAGATATACGATTGCTTCTGAAATCGCCCATACCGCGGCATCCACATCTCTTTGAACCACATTAGCATCTCCCGCGATTTCCCGGCCTTTTTCAATTGCAGAAAGATAGCTGTTATAAGACTCTTCGCTGTACTTATCGTTATTGTCATTTTCAATAATGTTTTCCAAGTACTGATTCAGCCTGTCTTTATTGACTATCGACGCCAGCTGCCGAATTGCCGTTCTTATGTTTTCGACCTGGGCATCCACTTCACTCTGTTTCGCATCAGGATTATTAAATACTTCTTCTGCCGCAGTTCTGGCAGTTTCGTAGGCTTGGTAACTCTGTTCCGTATACAGGGAGCTGTCAATCACCTTGTTTAATTCACCCTCCAGGACTTTTTTATCTACTGATAAGCCGTCATTTAAACAGATCTCATTCATACGCCACCATGCATCTTCATTATCCGCTGTTGCAATGACACGGATTGCCATAACTTCTTTGGCCGCCTCAAGGGTGATTGTCTGGTCCTGTGTCTCTTCCAATGTTGAAACAGCCGCAAAACTTACGCCATCTGATGAAACCTGTAATTCACCATATTTCAGAATGTCGCGGTCAGCCACAAGTCTTACCTTCTCCAGCGAAAACGGTTCCCGGAAGGAAATCAGCAGATAATCGCCGTTTTTCTGATAGCCGTTTTTCCAGAACGTCGTACCGGTATCACCATCCAAAACAAGCTCCGGGTTATTATTATTATAAATCGCACAATTACTTGTTACCGTTGCAAATTCTTTTATCTGCAATGATAATTTCGCTGCTTTAATAGCTTCTGCGGCAGAATCAACAACCTCCTGGCTGCTTTGTACATCCGCATAGACATTTTGTCCCATTAAAAGAGCACTTGAATATCTGGCCGCCGAATCCTGACTATATATTGACAGATCGATATTTTCATTTATCAGCTTTTTCAATTCGTCTTTGTCGGATTCAACAGCTTCCGTATTTCCCTCATTCAAATCTTTTAATTGCTGACGGATCAGCTTCATGACTGTTGCGATACCGCTGTAATCCTCATTTTCCAGCATAACTTTTAATTCATTAAGCCTTTCTCTTAATGCTTTCAAAAAGGCTGCGTTGTTTTCTGTTTCACTTACGCTTTCCAGAACAGCTTCTGTTTCTTTCATCAACTGGTCTACTTCATTTAAAGTAATACCGTAAACCTCAAACTCACTGAAATTGCCGGAATAATAACTGCCCCATGCCGGAAACCGCTGCAGCTGCTGGTACTTTACATATCTTGCTTTGACAGGCTCATCCGGCTCAAATATTTCATCTATTCTGGTCTGCCCTTGTAATCCGGTGCGTGTCATAACTGTATCCCAGTTTTCGGCATCATTTGATATCTGCAGCTCATAACCCAGAGGTGTTTCATTAAACCGGATAACGGTTTTATTAATGATGTACTCCTCACCTAAATCCACATACAGCCATGCATCATCGCTCTGATTCAATGAAATTCGGGTACCGGTTGAACCATCTACCGCATTCTGTGGTTCAAACTGAGGATATTTTAAACTTCCGTTATCAAGATATCCGCCTTCAACACCGCTGACCGTAACCTGTTTGTTCAAAGCAATATTATCCGCACCCTGAACGATCTCGGCTGAAACCTTGTTTGAAATTTTCATTGATTTCAGGCTGCCGCGGATACCCGATCCAACTTCCTCTGTCGGCAGTACAAAAGTACTGCTTTCTTCTCTGGATGAATTTGCCACGTTATAATACTCACCGTCAGCAACTTCCGCACCATTCACATAGAGGCGGAGTTCTCCGTCAATATCCGGAGTATTACAGGTAAGCGCGAAACGGTTCATAACATTTTCCGTGATATCATAATCAAACAGATAAGTATATCCTTTTCTTTCATATCCGATTTTTCCTGTACCGTCATAGTTGTAATACATTGTGCCGTCTTTTCCGGTAAACAGCACTGCATTTTCACCGGTCGCGCTCGAAATGTTCATTTCAAATTCAACCGTATATGGGTATCCCACTGAATCAAACGGCAGGCTTATATACCCTTTTCCATTTAACACTAACATGCCGTTATCCGCTTTTAAGCCGGTTACAAAAGCATCATATCCGTTGCCTGATTTATCTTCAACAATACTGCCTTCCAGTGTCCCGAAATCATAGTCAACAATTATTTCGGACTCTGATTCCACCTGTCTGTCCGGATTGACTCCCGGTGCCTTGTCCCCCAGGATTGCCACTCTCTTCATAAAATCATCTGCACTGTTCTGAACTTCGGTTTTCTCACCATACCAGTTCTTTTCTGCCATCAACATAATCTGATCGCGATGCCTGTCAAATACGTCAAACTCAGAGCAGCCAAGTTTTATGTCATACCACAAAGCTGCTTCTGATCCAAGCATCAACGGATGCCCCGGCTTCACATGAGAACCGCCCGGAACAATGCCTGCCTCCCAACTGTCATACAGACTGCGGATATTTATATAATCATTATAATAGCCCGCTTCCGGTACGGAATACAGTTTCCCGTCATTGTTATTAATCATCGGATATTCACCGTCCAGCATTACCTGTAAATCAGCGAAACCACTTGCCCAGTAATGAAAAACCGCTTCATTTGTTACAGGCGTTGTTCCTCCATATCTTTGCCCTTCAACATTCAGACCTGACCATAATCTCGTCTCGCATCCTTTTGAATTGACATACTTTATCATTTCATCCATATAGGCACGCATCTCTTCGTTATGCCCGTCCGCATACTCATCCGTACCGATATTGAATTTGCTATTCTGAAATACCGGATCTTCTCCGTCCAAAAATTCATCAAATAATGATTTCATAAAATTAACAGCATCATCATTGTTCAGATCAATATGATAGCCATCCAGCATTAAATCCGGATCATACAGAGCTACAAATCCGGCATGTGCAGGTGTGTCTATTTCTGTGACAACATCGATGCCTAATTTCTTCACGTTTTTCTGATATGCCTTGTAGTCTTCCTGTGAATAAATTTCATCCGGATTCAGACTTGAATTGATTGCCGGATATTTCTTGCTTTCCACACGGAATGCAGTCGATTGTTCCCCTCCGTTATCATTGATATGGATATGGATTTCATTTTGTTTATAGAAAGCCGCATATTTTGTAACCTCTTCCAGATAGTCCAGAGGCATGTAAAAACGTGCCACATCCAGCATAGTCGATCTTACTTTATACTGCGGGTAATCCCTCATCAGGCCTTTTGGCATGGAATTATCATCTGTCTGCATCATGATCTGTGTCATTGTAGCGCCTGCATAGACAATTCCCGTATAAGATGTCGCTTTAACCGTTGTGATATCATCGATATCGATAGTATATCCTTCTTCACCGACAGATAACGTATCATCAAACTTTAAAGCAATGTCGCCTGCCTGTGCGGAACCGATCTTGATATCAACTTCCGCACCTGTCATTTCTTCAATATAATATTCAACAACAGATGCCGCATCTCTTAATTCCTCGTCCGCAATCACCAGATTACCGCCAAATACAAATTTTCCGTCATTTCCTTTCCATTCACGTATAGCCGGCATGACACTTGGACGGTTGAGCAGATTGCTGCCTTCTGCATATGCTCCACTCACCTTAACATACACAGGATCATCCATGTGCAGCTCTTCTCCCGTCGTCTTGCTTACAACTTTGTAATAAAGATAGACGTTCATATCCTCCAAAGGCTGTGTCACGATTCCGTCCATTCCGATGACCGCCTCATTGCTCGTCCCATATAAGGAAATTTCATAATTTTCATCGCCTGTTGTCGGAAGCACAATGGATTTACCATCGTCAGACAATGTGGGAATCCCTTCCCTGACACGATTATAGATTTCTAACAAAGCCGCATCTTCCGTCGTCCTCTCCTGCTCAATGGACGAAGAATCATCTGTCAGTTTTTCAATCGTCAGGGGCTGCTTTTCTTCCTCCTGTGCAGAAGCCCTTAACGGCACAAGGTTTACTGATGAAATCACCATCATTACAGCCAGTGCCAACGTTAATATTCTTTTCATTTTCTTCATATTTTCCCTCTCCAGTCTTCATTTCATGTAAATTATTTTCCATACTGTCTGTACGGAAAAGGGGTTTGTTTCTTCTGCTTCGTATTTTTGATGCTTCGTATTTCCTCTATATTTTACATTTCTTCTTTTTTTCTCACCTCTTCCCCTTACTTCACACGTTCAAAGATCAAAACTATACTTAACACTCCCACAACTTTTTCTTTAAACGCAAGAAGAGCAAAATCAAAATTTTGATTTTGCCTGTTTTAACAGTTACAGATCCATTACATTAGGTAAATTTTATCACTTTTCAAAAAATTCATCAATTATGCATGAACAGAAAATATTCTTTTTTAAATATACTCTAAAATCCCCTTTACATTTTATTATTCACCGTTTATAATGATCATATCCATTTTTATTCCGTTATATATTCTTTTTATTTCAAGTCAAGCATAGATAAACCTAATTTTCTTTTTTTATTGCATTATCCAAACAATTTATATTATACTGAAAGGAGAACTGAATGGAAAATACCACTTTACAATGGCATCCTGCCTTTGCCGCCGCGCTACGGATTGAACTGGCAGAGCAGCTTGAAATGCTGGAAATTGAGGATGAGCATATTCTGGGGCACAAACCTTTACAGATTGACGCCATTGTCGTAAAGAAACACAAGAATGTCCATATCAATAATAAAATCGGACATATTTTTAAGAAACATAATATCATTGAATACAAATCACCGGATGACTATTTGAGCATCAACGATTTTTACAAAGTGTACGGATATACCTGTTTTTACCAGTCTGATACTTCATCCGTGCTGGAGATACCGCCGACAGAATTAACTCTCTCTTTTGTCTGTTACCACTACCCAAGAGAAATGATCCGGCATCTGGAAGAGACACGTAAACTGACGATTTTGAAATATTCAGAAGGGATCTTCTATCTGAAGGGAGACTTCTTTCCCATCCAGATTATTTTAGCTGACCGGCTTCCATCGGAAGAAAACTTCTGGCTGAGTCACCTGAGAAACAACCTGCAGACCGGAACGGAAATTGGGGATTTGATGAAACAGTACAATCAGAATAGATACTCGAAGTGGCATCAGGATGTGATGAATGTTATCGTACACGCCAACAAGTCTAAAATAATGGAGGAAAAGAAGATGTGTGAAGCGTTAAGAGAAATATTTGCAGAGGAATTGGAGGAATCAAAAGAACAAGGCAGAGAAATCGGAAAGGAAATCGGCAAGGAAATCGGCAAGGAAATCGGCAAAGAAATCGGAAAGGAAATCGGCAAAGAAATCGGCAAAGAAATCGGAAGGAACAGACAGCTGATCGAGCAGATATGTAAAAAACTCCGCAAACAAAAGACCTTAACCCAGATTGCCGATGAAGTGGAAGAATCCCCCGAAACGATTGCTCCTATCATAATAGCCGCCGCTGAATTTGCCCCGGAATATGATGCCGAAAAAATCTTTGAGCATATCTATGGAGAAATGCTTTGAAATCACATATTAAAATCAAAAAACATCCCCGACAGAATCATCAGCATTTTATAAACACTGATTTTATCGGGGATGTTTTTATTGCTAGTATGATGCACCCTAAATACCTTATTGTTTCGGTGAGGATGCTTTACTCAAAACTTAATTGTCACATTGAGGGCTTTGTCCGGGTCTGAAGCTGTCCGGATTGCCTCGGAAATCTGTTCCAGAGGGAATTCCTGTGTAATGATAGCTTCCAGATCCCATTTTCCTCCTGCCATGATTTCCATGACATCCCGCACATCCTCCGGAAAATAACCGCCGGAGCCAATGATACTTTTCTGTGCGTAAGTCATATGAAGAAGATCAAGCCGGCGCGGTTTATTATTCACGGCCACGGCCACAAAGCGGCTGATGATTTTTCCGTACTGCATGAAGGAATCTAAAATACTTTCCGCACCTGCCGCATCGATCCAGCAATCAATATCCGGGGCTGTTCCGTTTAAAGATGGGGCTGTTCCGAAATAATCCACAGCTTTTTCTACAAAATTTTCCTTTTCTGTATTGCAGACAGAGAACCCCAGTTTTTGTGCGATTCCCAAGCGATAATCAGACACATCGCAGACCATGACTCTATCCATCCCGAAGTATTTCAATGCCACGGACGCCGCCAGACCGATTGTCCCGCATCCGAACACAACTGCATTTTCTCCCTCTTTCGGCTGACCCCGGCGGGCGGCACGGCAGCCTACCGTGAACGGCTCAATCAGGCATGCAAGCCTGTCTGAAATTTCCTCCGGCACAGCATACAGAGAGTGATCACGCTTTGCTTTCGGAACCAGAATATATTCCGAAAAACCTCCGATCGTGCCGGCACGTCCGGTATCATTTTTGGTAAAAAGGGGATAGGGATAAACCCGCTCACCGACTTTGAATTCCGCAACATTCTTTCCGACTTCTACAACGCGGGATATCGTTTCATGGCCAAACTCTCCGCCCACATTGACTTTGTGTCCTGTATTGGGACCTTTTGTATAAACGGCTACATCGGTTCCGCAGATACTGGAATAAATATTTTTGATAACCACATCATTATCGCCGCAGACAGGATTCGGCAGTTCCCGAACCTCAACATTTTCCTGCCCCAGATAAATCGCTGCTTTCATGCTGCTAAACCTCCTGAATTTATAGTTTCTTTAATCATAATTGCAAATCTGCAGCAAGCGCTCTGTTTTTCCTACAACATCCCGCACTGATTGTACTGTACGCCCGCCTGGCGAAGTTTCAGAATTCTTGCATCCTTGCCCGGATGGCTGCTTGCTAAATTTGCAAATAATCCTTTCATCTGTTTTTGATTTCCGCAAATCATATCGAGAAGCGAACAAAGATATGTTCCATAGCCCAGCTCTGCCGAAAAATGATCTGCCTCAAACTCTTTATCGCGGCTGGATTTCATAACGAGCAGTACACCCAGCTTCGTCCAGAGCCACATTGCTCCCATCACCATTATGTCAAACATGAACTTTGACAGAGATGTCATCAGGCTGCCTATCAGCCCTTCCTCACCTCCCATAAAAGCACAGGCAACGTGTGCCATAATTTCACCTATTCCGACAAGTACCCTGATAATCATAACCATGGCGGAGATGATCATATTCCCGACCGAAACAACAAGAATCAGATCCGTATCATGATGTGATAAATGACCGAACTCATGTCCCAAAGTCGCTTTGATTTCATTATCCGGCAGTTTTGCAAGCCCTGCTGTCACGCATACAGTTTTCCGTCCTGTCGCAAATGCATTTGGTACTTCTTCATCACATATGTATAATTTAATATCCAGCGGAAGTGACGGGTCTTTCTTCCTTGCCCTGTCATAAACTTCCTGGAACAGGCGCAGCAGCCGTTCCGCCTCCGCTTCATTCTGGATTTCTTTACATTTTGTCTGCTTCCGAAGCAGCCACTCACCGGCCGGGGAAAGAGCAATTGTCAGAGAAATAAGGTAAAGTGCAATACCGGCAAGCAATCCCTGCCATGCTGCCAGTCCCGTAAACAAGATTACAATTCCGCCGATAATAAAAACATTTAAAATAAGATAAATGAAAACCGGAATATTTGATTGCCTTGTTACACTTTTGAAAAATTCCAGCAGATAAAAACTGCCTGTCGACGGTGTGCCCTGTTTCTGTGCATTCCGTTCAACGTCTTGCTGCATCTGTGCTCCGATCTGTGCATCCTGCGCTGTTATCTGCGTCCCCTTCACTCCGGCCTGTACTTGTATTCCCTGTGCTCCGGTCTGTGTCTGAATTTTCGGTTTCCTTGCTTTGTTCTGTGCATCTTGTGTCGTCATCTGCATTGCTCCCAGCGATTTGCCGCAGTGACGACAGAATTTTGCTCCTTCTTCAACCTGTTTCCCACAATATCTGCAAAATTTACTCACAACACCCTCCTCATATGCTTCGCTTTCTACATTTCCAAAACGTTTTCTCACGAGGCTTCATATAAATAATCCGCCCCGGCTGCCCAATTTTTTATTTAAACTTTGATCACTGACACTCTGCCGTCAGCACTGACCGCCCTGCAGCAGTCGACATAGACCTCAATAAAATCATATCCGCCCCTCATAGCGAGTGAACGTGCTTTTTCCAATCCTCCCGGAAGTGCCTGCCCTGCCTTATAATGTTCAATAATCTGTCCTGTCATATCCAGAGTATGAACCTCATACGGCCTGCCGAGATAGCATATAGAAACATATCCCAAAAGCAGTCCTGAAAGCTCCACTTCAGGAAACTCGTTTTTGATAATGTCAATAATTTCGTTTACTTTCTGAGCATTATGAACATGTCCTCCGGCATCCAGCCTGTGCATTGCCTCCATATATGCTTTCGATCTGGGCTGCCTGAGCAATCGGTCAATTTTCATTTTTTCCGTCTGGTTCAAAACCTGTTTCTCCCGTGTCTGAGGCCTGGTATTTAACGTAACCTGGGTGTCCGTCTTCGTCTGCTGTGGTCTAAAAATCGGTCTTGGCATGATTATGTCCTCCTTATTAACATCCGTCTTTTGCGTATTTCCTTTTATATATACAGCTGTCTTTTGTTCATTTCTCTTTATACATCACACCATCCAGACAATATCCTGCCTGATGATACTTCCGAGCTGCTGTCATCTCCGCCCATAATACTCCTTCCCCTCTTTTCTCATTAAGTTATACCAACAACCTTCTGACATTTGACCCTGCCTTCTTTGTGATTCTCTGAACTCCGATCGGCCTTCCGGATGCGGGTACCGCGCGTTCTTTCCCCCACTCACGGATTGCCTCAATCTTTTCCGGACTTGTCTGGGAAAGAGGAACCACATTGTTGAATGTAGAAATTATATTTTCCTGTGTAAGCTGGAACTCATCATTTGCCATGATACGATAGGCCAGCTCTCTTGCTGTAGACTCCAGGTCCGCAGCGGTAAATCCATCCGTTATCTCTACAATATGATCGGCAAAACCGCCTGCAAAATCCAGTTTCAAATATTTTCTCATGTAAATTTTCAGGATTTCCCTGCGCTCATCCGCCGTCGGCAGATCGACAAAGAACAATTCATCAAAACGTCCTCTTCTTAACAATTCTGAAGGGAGCATGGAAACGTCATTTGCCGTTGCAACCACAAATACCTGCTTTTTGCACTCCTGAAGCCAGAACAGAAATTGGCCCACCATCCTGGTGGAAACGCCGCCGTCCCCGCTGCTTCCCACACCTGAAAGCCCTTTTTCTATCTCATCAATCCACAGCACGCACGGAGCCACATTTTCCGCGGTTGACAGTGCGTCCTTTAACTGCTGCTCCGTCTGTCCCACATATTGTCCCTGAACAGTCGCGAAATCAAGACGGTACAACGGCATTTTCCAGTTTGCCGCAATTGATTTTGCAGACATGGATTTTCCACATCCCGGAACACCCACCAGCAAAATTCCTCTCGGCGGTTTCAGACCTCTCGCTTTCATTTCATCACGTTTTTCCGGACTTAAAAGCTGCTTTTTCTCGTCCAGCCACTTTCTCAGACCTTCAAGTCCGCCGACATCTTTCACGCTGTCATCGACATCTATTTTTTCCAGCCCGGAAATATCGGAGAACAGCCGGTCTTTTGCAAAACGAATTTCATCAAGGTCGATTTTGCGGATACATTTTTTCGCAATCAGCGCTGCAATGACATTTTCTGCTTCGATCCGGGAAACCCCTGCCAGCATGGAAGCCGCTTCTCTTACATCCGAATTGTCCCATTCAATCGGAATCTCGTTACGGTAATCATCAATGTATTCTTTTATGATAGAATACATTTCTTCTTCGTTGGGCAGATCTATTTTCACCATCATGCCCTGACGCTGAAGCTGATTCCAGATACTGTTTCCGGTCACGACGATAACCATGCCGCCTGTCTCATTTGCCAGATCGACCAGTGCCAGTATCTGACGTGCATCTGCATTGTCACAGCTGATGTCCGGCACTTCTGTAAGCACAAGTGTCAGATACTGTCTGCGCTGCATCTGCTCCATCATAAAATCGATCGCCCCATAAAATGATTTATCCTCATTCAATGATTTTTCTGTTGTCAGATCATAAGTCCCTTTTGACAACGTATGCACATAGAACGGCAATGACAGCTCTGTTGAAACATCCCTCAGGATTTCCAACGTTCTTGCCTTTTCCATGGAATCAATCACAATAAAGGGAATTCTTGCAATAGAATACCGCTGCAACAACTCTTTACATTTTGCCGCCTCACTCATCTCATTTCCTCCTGTACAGCGTTTGTATAACGTTTGCGAAATAACAAACTTTTTTCTTATCGTATATTCTGACATAAGCCACAGCAAATAGCTAAGTATTCATTGTGGCTTATGTCGGCAACACGTCGGCTCATCTGCCTGAGCGAAGTGTTTCCTGTTCGATATTAAAATCTGTTCACTTTATGGTTTCTTATCACACTTGATAGTTTCCCGCTGTGGTCTTTTCTCGCCGAATCTTCCAATGATTTCTGTGCGCTGTCCGCCTGGTCAAGCACCAGCTGCACAAACTGTTTCCGCTGTTCTTCCGGAACTGCCGGAATATCAACAGCCTTTGCCAGAAATGCCATTTCTTTTCTCATGGAAAGTAATGCCTGCACGAGAGCACCTTCGCTCCCCCTTGCCCGGGACATATCTTTCTGGAATTTATCTGATGCCGCGTTCAGACGGGTATTGACGGCTTCCATCAACTTTGCCGAAAAACGCTCTGCCACGCCGGACTGCCACTCAATCGTCCCCCGATGCATTGCCTGCATCACTTCACTATCATCTTCTTTTGCCTTGAATACTTTCAGCACCTCGACCCATTCAGCATATGTATGTGGAGTACGGATCATCTGCGTTTCCTCCTTACAACGACCTGCGGCGGTTCGATATTCCATTCCGGCAGTCCCTTAGCCAATGCAGATCGTTCTTCCTTACAGTCCTCTGTCAGAGAAACCGGCTGGAAAGAAAAACCTCGCTTTTTCGACTGCTTATCACGTTTCACCAATTCTTCCACCGCTTGAGTCACCTCCGGCTTCTCTACAGCTGCCGCAAACGGATTAGTTGCAAGTTCTTCCTTCACTTCCGCAAACGGATTAGTTACAGGTTCTTTCTTCATTTCCGCAAATGGATTAGTTGCAGGTTCTTCCTTCACTTCCGCAAATGGATTAGTTGCAGGTTCTTCCTTCACTTCCGCAAATGGATTAGTTGCAGGTTCGGATTAGTTGCAGGTTCTTCCTTCACTTCCGCAAACGGATTAGTTGCAGGTTCTTCCTTCACTTCCGCAAATAGATTATCGGCGGGCTCTTCTTTCACCGCCGGTTTCGGAGCTTCATATTTGGTTCCGCATTTAGTACAGAATTTTCCTCTTACTTCAGCCCCGCAATTTGAACATATTTTTATCGCCGGTTCTGACGGACTGGATTGTGCATTAATAAACTGTGCTCTCTGTTTTGCATCCATAACTTTCCCCTCCTATGCATTCATCTTAATTCTTCTGGTTGCATCAGATTGTTTCTGTACATACTGTTCCGGTGAAAGGGTATCTATCAAATCAAGCACCTTCTGACTTTCCACATCTCGCTCTGCAAATTCATTTCTAAAATCCACAACTTCCGCCAGTGTTGCTCTGATAATCTCTGTACCGCTTTTACGCAGGTCTTCATACTGATTTTCTGTTGTCTGACGCTGTACTTCCAGATTTTTCTTCGCCGTAAAATGGTTGACCATCATGCCGATTCCGGCAACCGCTGCAATGATTCCCAGAATCCAGCTGCCTGTCACGAGCAGGATCAGGCCAAGTGCCGCGATTACACCGCCGCCATAAAGACAGAACTGCTGGAATCCCGAAAGAGCCAGCCTGGAAAGAACATCAGCTTTTTCTTTATCGATGTTACTGTTGTAAATTGCAACCAATTCACCTTCGTTTTCTCCATCCTTTGTCATCCCCTGGAAAATCTGTTTGTCTCCTGCATTCAGATGGATTTCTATCTGGTCCGGGATTTTACTTCTGTTCGTTGCGATCACATCCTCGTAAGCATCCCGCACCCATTCTTTAGAAAGGGATAAGGCAAACTTCTGAGTGGACACACTTGAATTTGTGCTTTCCGGCTTCATTGCCGCATCTGTCAGAAGCTGTGTGAAATCTTTGTGCGTTTCAAATGCTGTATTTTCTACTTGCATTGCATCCTCCGCGCGCTGTTTGTCTCCTTCATAATCAACAATGAACTGATTCAGTTTTTCTTTTTTTCTGAGAGGAATTTCCTCGTCATCAAAATCTGTAACCAGTGAGTCCAGGACTTCGTCAAGCTGCTTTTTAACCGCACCTGTCGTTATCGGCTGTTCGAAAATATTTGTCAGATATTCAAATATTGTTGCATGCAGATGAGCGCCTTCCATAATATCGCGGAGGACCGACCACGTGGTGCTGTATTTCTTTAAATATGTATATTGTGTATCTTTCAAAGGCATTCGTTTCTGATTAATTGCGGCAGACCACTGGCTCGTCTGCTGTTCCACGAATCCCGGCTTTTCTTCAAGCTGTGCAAGCCACTGTTCAATATGCTTTGCGACAACCCCCTCAGAATCCGCACCGAGAAGTCCGCTTGCATAAGCATCAAGCATGATAATGCATTTTCTGTCCAGATTTTCCGCATCCTGGTTTTCAAAATAACGTTTTGCCCATTTCAGGCATGCCTGTTTCCGGTCTGCGCGCCTGCAGATAAGTGCAAAGAGAAGAGATGTCTTTTCATCATCTCGTTTGATCGCCTCCCTGACTGCTCTGTCCGCAATCTCCGGTTTGTCATTGATCCATGCTGCAAGTGCAACCAGACACGGTGCCAGCCAGTAATTCGGAGTTGTGATCATCATTTCTTCCGTCACATCCGTGATCGTATCTTTTTTCACGATACCGAGATCATCAGCCTGCAGCACACCTGTAGTCGTTCTTCTAATCTCTGCATAGTGACCAAAATTCTTTTCCAGTTCCTGGCGAATCTTGACCAGTCGGATCTCCGCCTTCTGCAGTTCAGACTGTCTTGCCGCCTCTGCCACATAATCATGGAACTCTCGTGCCAGTTTCGACAACTCATCATTGACTATAGAAACATTATTATTCACTGTTCCAATGTTTCTGTCCAATACTTCGATGTTTTTGAAAACAACCTCCAGATTCCGCTCAATTCTGTCCAGGTTCGCCTGTTCAATGATTCTTTCCGCCATACTTTCCTTCATCCTGTTAACTATATTTTCTTTATACAAAATTACACAAATCTTTCAATCATTTCTTTTTCTGCTGTAAGTATAATACGGCTCCACTAACGGAAATTTCACACATTTCACAGATACCGCCCTCATAACTCACCTCATTCACTCCGCATTTTTCACATTTCCATGACATAAATGTCCCTCCTCATGCCGTATTATCGTAAATACATCCTTCTCCTGGTTTCGGAGATAATCCCCAAAACATCTGTTATTTACATCAGAGTTTTTTTAACACGCAAAATCCGCGCCACAGATTCATTAAGCCTTTCCACACTTATTCTCCCGTCATATACAGCATTCAGCACCCCCTGATATGCACTGTAAAAATCCGACGGCATAAGAAGAAGATCACATCCTGCTCCGATCGCCATTACTGCTGTGTCTGCGGCAGAATAATTCTGGGAAATTGCTCCCATATTCAGTGCATCAGTCACTACCACCCCTTCAAAACCAAGTTGATTCCTCAAAATGTCTGTCACTACCGAATATGACAGTGAGGACGGTATACCGTCCCCTGTAATTCCCGGAACAGAAATATGTCCTACCATAACAAATTTTACGCCATTTTGAATTGCCTGTGCAAAGGGAATCATTTCATTTGTCATCATCT
The DNA here is from genome assembly GCA_004556565.1 of Lachnospiraceae bacterium. Classification (GTDB taxonomy): domain Bacteria; phylum Bacillota; class Clostridia; order Lachnospirales; family Lachnospiraceae; genus Schaedlerella. Next base: position 23,122 of record SFGN01000015.1, read on the forward strand.
GTTCCAGTGTTTTATCCGTATAAGCATAACCCTCATGGGTATCTCCTGCCGTAGCGCCATGCCCGGGAAAATGCTTGACCGCCCCGTAAACGCCATAATCATGCAGCCCGTTCAGAACCTGCTGCACCATCACGGACACCTGATTACAGTCCGGACCAAAAGATCTGTTCCACACCACGGTGTTAGACGGGTTTGACAGGACATCTGCCACCGGGGCGAAATCCAGATTAAATCCATACTGCGAAAGGTAACTGCCGAGAGTCTGCCCGATCGTATATGCCCTCTGAGGATCCGTAACCTGTGACATATTCTCGATCAGCGGTATTCCTGCAAGACCGCTGTTTCCGATTCTGGCAACAGTTCCTCCTTCTTCATCGATACAGGTAAACACCGGAAGCCCGATTCTTTCCATACTGTACTGCTGCGTTGCTGAAAGCATCTGCATTACCTGCTCACCGCTCTGGATATTTCCGGAAAAATACACAAACCCGCCGACCGGATACTGATATAAACTGTTTCTTGTGGCATCTCCCGCGGCAACCGCCACATCCACGCCGGTCAACGTTTCCGGTGTTATGATAAAAAGCTGGGCAACCTTTTCTTCCGTAGTCAGCCGCTGAAGCTGCTCCTGAACCCATGCTTCCTCGGCCTCCTCTTCACTGATTTCTGCATCATCTTTCTTATCGGCAGCTTTATCCTCAGGCACATTATCTTCTGAATCGTCCGCAGAAGATTCCGCATCACCGTTATTTGAATCCGGTACACCGGAATCATTTTCGGAAATATCATTCCTGTCGGAATCGACTGTAGTTTTCCAGGAATTAAAATACATCCCAAGAGCAATTCCGAACGCGGCACAGGCGGCCATCAGCACTGCCATGCCTGCTATCATCTTCACTTTTGATTTTCTGCTGTTTACGGCCTTCCCGCTGCTTTTAATTGTCTGTTCTTTTTTTGCCTTCCAACCGCTTTCAGTTATCTGTCCATTTTTTGTCTTCCCGCTGCTTTCAGCCGCCTCATTATTTTCAATCTTCATATTCAATGATGTAACCTACTTTCCCGCTGAATGCAGATACGGCTGCCGGAATATTTTCCGGTCCGTCATTCCATACCCATCTTCCTTCGCCTGAGTAATAAAAAATGTTCATGTATGGCTCTTCAATTTTCAGGTTCGGATCTTCATAACTCGGTTCGCCTGCCATCCATTCACCGTTACACCATACATCAGGATTCCCGTTAAGCCGCTCCCCATAAGTATCACCATTTTCATCAACCCAGTAATAGCCTTTTCCGTCCGGTTCTTTACAGCCTCCGATATAAAAATGTATCGAATTGCATCCATATGTGGAAATAAGCTTTAAGAGATACTGGTATTCCTCATAGGAATTAATACGCACAAGATATCCACCTTTTGAACGACTGTCATTAAACGCCTGTTTCCACCCGCAGTCCTTGATTACAATCTCATAATTATGAATCCCGCCTTCTGTAGAATCATATAAAGGTCCATCCGTTGTCTCAATCGTTTTTACATCCGCAAGAACCTTTTCCCCTTTCACTGTCAGTCCGGCCGTCATTATGATTTCCCGGGCTTCATAATCTGTCAGATCAATGTCAGCAGGTGTTTTGTCAATATATATGTATTTTACGTCATTTAATAGTTTCTTGTTTCCATCCTGGTCATAAGCATATACAGAAGCCTTTTCCTCCAGTGAAAGAACCTCTCCCATCATCGTCCCGGACACCTCGCAATCCAGGAAATTGATGCAGTCTAAATCAGCTTTCGCTTCATCCTTATACTCCGGCTCGTCGGAAGTAACATTTTTCGTCCCGTCATCTTCTTCCCCGTCGGCATTCTCCTGTGAAAGCTGCATAGAGCTCTTTTCCGTGTCCTGAGCATCGCGGCCCTTCCGGAACAATGTGATTCCGACAATCAATGCTCCGATAATCACCACTGCCGCAATCGAAATAATCAGGTACAATCTGTTCTTATTATCCTTTGTCTGAGTGGCTCCGGCCGTATCCCATGTATTATCTTTGGGCCCGCCGCCGCTCATTTTCTCGTCTTCCGCACGAATCAGTTCCGCGCCACATTCCGGACAGAATACATCATCGACTCCCACTTCTGTTCCACATTCCGGACAATATTTTACACCACTTCTTTTTACGCTGCCGCCGGAAACCGGTGCCCCGCACTCCGGGCAAAACGCAGCGTCATCCGGAATCCATTCCTTACATACATTACAAATCATAACGTTCCCTCCTCACCTTTCACTTTTTTAAGTATATTATTTTCTTTTTAAAAAAACAATCCGTGTATCAAAAGAATCATCAAAAAATAACATATTCTGCACCACATTTTCCTCAATACATTGACACTTTTAACAAATGCTTATATAATATTCCTAGCAGTAAACATTCCAAATCAGCACTGTGCACTGAAAGAATAACGTACACAGGATATCCAAGGAGAGGTGAAACGTATGGAAAATTATACCATTTGCAACTGTAAAAAAGTAACATATTTTGACGTTGAGGACGCGCTGAAAAACAGCAAAGTTTTTGAGGATGTTGAAAAAACATTTGAAGAAGTTCAAAAAATTACGCATTGCACCACAGGCTGCGGCGGCTGCCATGACAAAATTCTGGATGCCATTTCCGAAATCATGGCCAAGTAACTTTACACACAAACGCCCTCGAAAGACGTTGGGAAGCGACATTTCTGCCGCTTCTTTTTTGTTGCCATACACATATTAGAAATAAAGAAGTGAACCCGACAGATTTTTGATATCAGATATCCCTCCTTACAAATACCTTTTTCCGGATGATCCAAACTGCTTTCCGATCCTGTCTTCAAAAAAGCCCGCTCCGATAAGAGAACATACGCAGCATAGCATTCCCACAAGGATTACGGATATGCTTCCGACCTGTTCCAGCATTCCAGGTATATTTAACAGGTAATACAGAAAAATCACCATAAACTCAACAGCAAGTATCTTAATAACTCCCGGAACTATGATTGTCAGGAGAACCCACAAACAATACTCCCAGACCAGCATTTTCATAATAAAGAATCCACCTATAAGCAGAAATGCCGTAATTACAGCCAACAGTATCCTGATTCCGAGCGAATAGTCGGAAAAGAAATTTATAAGTTTTTTATACACCATTTCCATAATAAACGCAGTTGCTATCGCCGTGAGAATCGGGATAGATATCATTTTCAGCGGCGCAGTTGCCGCCCTTCTGAAATCAGAGCATTGCTCTCTCTTTGCAATATCCAAAAAGTAAGAAACCAGTTTTCCAATCACCCGGAACAACAAAGCACATATCAGACTTTTCAAAAGATTTTCAGCGAAAACCTGCTCACCCAGCGGTAATATCCCGGTTCCGGTAATCCCAAAATATCCCTCCACCAGGTCTGCAACATTGTCGATCCAGGGCAGACTGCTCATCAGAGAAATCAGCCAGCCGGATTTCAGGCAGATTAAAACAAGGGAAATTTCAACAATTGTAAATAAAACCATTCCGGTCATAATATGTACTCCTTTCACCATTTATTTGTACAATATGTATTATATACCTTAATATACAAAAATTTTTTTCAATTTATAGCAGCCATAATAGTTTGATAATGTTTCCTTTGCTGACCTCGTGGATTTGGTCCCTTTGACATTACACTTACTACATCAGCATAATTAAAGTTAACCGTAGTGAATTTGTAAGCTCTTTGCAATACAATAGCTTATTTTTTACCTACAGATATCTTTGTGTATGGTATATACACTCAAAAATGGTTCTCTGGACCTTTTTTATATGCTTTCGCCGCCGATGCGGGGTACAGCCCTGCATCCCATGTCCGGCTCTGAAGCATATACTGATCTGTCACGAGCAAGTATGCCGTCCTGGCATTTTTATCCCACTGGGCGCCGCCGTCGTTCCAGGTGACATCCATGTGATACCATTCCCCATCCAGCTTTACAAGATTCCAGGCATGTCCGCCGCCGTTCGTACAGGTTCCGATGATGAAATCGCATTCCACTCCAAAGTCATTCAGCATGAGCTTTGCCGTTTTTGCATAGCCGTCACATACGGCACTTCCGTCTTTTAACGCGCTGTGCGGTGTGTGTGTCTCCGCCGGATACGGCTCGGATGCCGGATAGACAATCGTATCACAGAGATAATCGTTTACGGCACATACGATTTCATACTGGGAAAGACCGTCGACATTTATCTGACTCTCCGCCTGTTTCAGCAGACCGCGCGTTTCCTCTTTCATCTGAATCAGCAGATCCACATCCAGGTCATAATTTAATTTTAACGTTACAATCGGATTTCCGCCGTAGCTGAAGCTGCCGACACTATGTACATCCATAGGGTCATCACGCTCCAACTCCCTGTATGCGGACAGAATTTCATCCGTCGTGACCTGATATCCACCATCCACCCGGAAGGATTCAACTTCTTCCGTGCCGTCCAGCATCTCATGCATCAGGTCTTTTAAATCCTGATGGGACGCCACTGTCTCCACTGTATCTTCTGAACCGCCTCCGTCGGACGGGTCGGCCCCGGATGTTCCACCGGATGAACCATCCTCTGAGGTGTCTCCGTCTGCATCCTTCTTCGCTTCTCTTCGGACTTTGTCCGCCTCGTCATCAGACATCTGATAACCGGTCGGGTCGCTGCGCGAATCCGAATATTCTGTTATGAGGTTATTTAAAAGCTGTTCGCTTGAAATAAACGGCTGATCCTGCTCCGTTTTTCCCTGTCCGAATTCTTCTGCCCCGTCGGCTATTACAGATTCCACCGTAGGCTGTTCTCCACACCCGGAAATAAACAGGCATAATGATAATAATGACAACAGAAGATATCTTTTAAAATTTTTCACACGCTTTTCCTCCTATAGAACTCAGATAACTGCCCATCGTGACTATAGCTTGTTTACAAGTTCTTCCATTACTTTATACGGTGTCAGATGGCTGCCTTCCTGTTCTTTCGCCTCAAATTCCTTCTTTAACATACGGAAGCCTTCCCCGTATTCGTCATTTCGCAGCATCAGCTGTGCTTCCAGATAATCCGCATACTCATCTTCACCGAGCTTACGCATCGCATCCACCTCCATATAACTTGCATGTCCTTCCAGAATTTTAAGCGCATCCTTCGGATGTTTATTATAAAGTCTCTTAACATTTAGATTGTCGAACTGCCATGCGTGTGTCAGCTCATGGATCATAGTATCTCTGACCGCATTTTTCGGTCCTCTGGCTTCAATCCAGAGTTCATGGTTCTTATGCTGATAGAAGCCCAGAATTCTTCCGCCTCCGGATGACTTGCAGTGTTCCCTGATAGCCTCTGCCGATTTAAGCCGAAGATGGATATTCTTTCTCAGCCTGATTTTGTAACCTTTGCAGAGGAAATCCACAGTTTCCAGATAAAGCTCTTTGATTTCTTCTCTCTGCCCGATCTGCTGCTGTTTACAGCTCCTGCACATCTTCCGACCGTCATCCATATGATAAGAAAAGATAGATGTTTTTCCACAGAAACTGCAGACATATGCCTCCTTGACCGATACACCCTTTCTTTCTGTAAGCCTCGGTTTTTCATGCGAAGAAAGTATTCTTCTGCAGAACGCCAGCACTTCCTCCGGTGCAAAACAAGGTGCGATATCTTCTCCGCCGAGATTCAGGTAAACCGCCTTCTTTTCTCTTCCCATAACAGTGTCCTGCTCTTCTGTCTGTTGTATATCCGAATCGCCGGATTCCATGGATGTATTTTCACTTCCGCCGGTTTCCTTCTCTTTTTCCGCAGTACTTTGGGTATTCTCTTTCAGATACCACTCCAGATAAGATGCCATCATCTGAAAAACCTTCATGTAATTCGTAGAAAGGCTTGTCAGTATCCCCATTTCCAGGCTGCTGAATTCTACCACATATATACAAATATATTCTTCATTATCATCTTCACCTGTATCAATATTTTTTGAAAATGAAACAATACTGCGTACCTTATCTTCGAGCTGTGCATGTTCAGAATCCTCAAAAAGCCTGTCCCAGTAATCCGATTCCGAATCAAATTCCGTAACCGCAAACAGATTCCGGTGATTGGCCGGATACAGAGTCTTAAACATCTCGCGGAGCATAAATGCGATCAAAAGCTCTGCCTCTTTTGCCCGCTCGCCAAACTGATCTTTCCTGAGTTTCATCTGAAGCACCTGAATATTATGATGGTGTACAGACACCGGCTGCCCGTTCAGATCTTTTACGTCATACAGCCTGAGTGCTCCCGGCTTCCGGAAAGCCACATCCTGCAGAGATGCCCAGTAGCCGTAAATTTTTCTTTCCACATCTGCCGAATACAGATTGAAATCCAGAACATCCATATCGACACACTCGTCTGTCTTTCTCATGTTGCTGAATGCAAACTCGCTCACCTGCAGATAATCCCTCTTATCTGTAGGCATCGTCTGCTCCACGAATACCATACCGTCTTTAACATTCAGGATCCGGTGCATATGCCCGTTAATCGGAACAACCTGTCCCCGCAGATATGTATTATAAGCATTTCCCTTCAGAACCGGCAATTCTTCTACTACATTATTTTTGGAAACCAGTTTTGTGAATTCCAGTTTTCCTTTTATCCGCCTGCGGATATTTTCATCCGACAGTTTCACTATAGTTTTGTGTACATAACAATCCTTTTCCATATCAAACGGGTACTCTTCCTCAAACCGGAAGCATTCAAAAATATTGTAGAACTCTTTTGTATTCAGGACATCCCTCAGGCAGTCCGAAAGAAGCTCTGTCACATTTTCATATCCCCAACCATATTCCTGGTTCTTTTTCATCAGTTCCGTCTCATCGACTCCCGCATTGCACAGTTCCAGCAAAAGTGCCAGAAAACGTGTTGTTCTTAATCCGGAACGATAACTGATAAATGCATCAAAATCATTATTCCGAAGAATCTCTTCATTCAGATTTGCCGCAAAATATTCCCGAAGCATATAGGCAGGAGATATCACATGGATCATTGTGGCATCAGTACCGCCGTACTTCATCCACGCCCAGAGTGTATTTAAAAAATTATACTCCGAATCATATAGGATCAGCATTTCCATTTCCTGACGTTTTGCCAGTGAAAAGGAATTGAACACCAGCATTTTGTTCAGATCGACCCCGCAGCCCAGATATCCAAGGATTTCCTGATAACTCATCGTCATCGCATCCTGATAGGTATGGTATCCTTTTCCGTCACTGCTGAAAATTTTCACACGCGGGAAATCATACTTCACTGCCAGCAATGCAAGCGGAATCGAAACTCCGAGATACGGAGACTGTATTCCGCCGATACCCTGTGCCTGCTGGATTTTATAAATACTGTCTTCAGCCCAGAGCATCAGATACAGACGATTCCTAAGCTGGTCATTTTTAAAAGGATGAAGCTCCTGATTTGTATAATACTCAAAAGATGTCCGCAGAGAATCGCTGTCAATTTCCGACATCAGAATAAACTGTATAAAATGGCGTACTTTAGACAATTCTGCAAATACAATTTCTTTCTGGACATTTCCCTGGGCACAGAACTCCACACTGTCACATAAAACAACTGCCGAAAGATCTGCAAAGAAATCTGCCCGTTTATCAATCAGCCTGTGATTTACAAAATCACGGTAGGAGCAGACGAGGATACTCATTTCTTCATTACTGTCCGCGCCGTCGATATCTGCGATTTTCCAGATGCTGTAAATCTTATTAATTTGGTTCAGAGCCTTTGCCAACTCCCGTTTAATCAGGGCGGCTTCCGTTTTGCTCTTGCAGAGAATCATAAATGTCTTTTCCTGCGAAATATAAAAATTCATATACGCAGCCAGATAAATAAGGAACTCACCCTGAATATAATCCCTGACATTTATGGAATTCCCGTTCAGAAGAGAGATCAAAGCATTCTGGAATGATGAATTCTGCCGGATATGGATTTCTCTCAGCTGATTATCCAGCATTTCAAGAACCTCCGGCTGTTCGCATGTCTGTTTCTGATCCTGGCTCAGCCCGTTATTCACAAGTCCATCCTTGCAGACCTTCCTGTTTTCCAAGACTTTAGTGCCTATCAGTGCCTCTGTTCCCCTGAATTCCTCACAATACAACGCCATCAGCGCCTTCATATCTCCTTCCAGGTGTTCTGACACCGCTTCAGAGCCGTAAGTACCCGCTTCATAATCTACATTTCCTTCCAGAAAATACTGAATCTGTTCAAACAACACATAGCCCGCCATCGGGAGCATATACCAGCCTTCCACAAGATTCACTGTATGTGCTGCAAACCACTCGGAGGCAGAATAGATTCCCACACTGATAAAAATAATCTCTGCCGCCTGAAGCAGGGCAAACACATATTTCATCCGCTCTGCCCAGAGGCTCATGGTAAATCCCCGTGCCGTTACCTGATATTTTCCTTCTTCTTTGTTCATCTCGTATACGTTGTTTGTTACTACCCACGGGAAATGCACTGCCTTCTGCATCCAGCCCATATCCTGTGTATCCAGAAATGAACCGCCCGCCGGAAATATTATTCTCATAATGAGGAATAAGATTCCCACCCCTAAAAGAAGCATCAGATTTACGATAAGCAGCGTAACGACCAGGTAAACCAGTTCAAAGCGGCGCATCGGGAGAACCAGATTCCAGAAAGCCTGAAGCGGCCTGAAATTAATAATTTTGTCGACGGCAAGCAGCCAGTATGTAAATGTATATCTGTTGCACAGTACAAATAACGCGGCCAGATATACCGCCAGATATCTGCAGTGCAGATAACGTTCTTCTTTCGCATACCTTGATGCACGGATAACGGTATGAACACACCAGTAAATCCCGCAAACGGCAAGAAGGAAGGCAATATAGCTTAATAATTTAATCATTTTTCTCCCTCCTGTACTTCACAGCCCCATTGCGGCCAGTATAAACGATTCTTAATTACATTTTCATCAAAATTCAATTCACAGTCTCTTGATGAACAGTCCGGTTTTTCCAAAGAGTCCAGTGTGTACAGCATATTTTCAAAAAATCCGCTCTTACGGATATGTTCTTGTATCTGCACTTTATGCCACAGACGTTTTCTTGCTTCCAGGGCAGCCTTATCCCGGATTTTATGCAGCTTACCGATATAACCGTTCACGGCATCCAGCTCATTGATCGTGTTGATATACTCCGAAAAATTTTCTGCCTTTTCAAAATATCCGTTGATAAATAATTCCATCTGTTCTTTCAGAACAGCCATCGACTTTCGTATTTTCGCCTTAAAATAATAATAAGGGGCATTCCAGACAGTCATAAACAGTACGAAAGATACACCCAGATACATCAGAAATGCAAACAGCATTTCAACATTTGAAAATGCATAGGACTGCATCAGAAAATAATGTAAAGCATATAACCCGCCGCCGAGAAGTACCAGCAGGAAGAAATTTGCAATCTGGATCATCTTATGACATTTTACAAAAAACCGGACTTCCAGATTACATTGTTCCAATGTATTTTCCAGGTTCAGCTGATCCTGAAAGGTAAGAGATGGGTTCATCTTCGGCTTTCTAAGCTTCTCCAACAGCTTTTCCTTTTTCTTCTCCATCTGTTCCAGTGTCTCGGAAATATTCTCCTGTGAATACCGGACATCTGTTTTCGGTCCGGACTTTAACCGTTCACTCTTTCGTTCTTCCATCTGGAGCTTATATCTGCGGCTTAAATCCCGTGCAAATATCTGAAGCTCCTCCTCCATCTGATTCAGTTTTTCCTTTAATTCCTGATATGCCTGTGTCCAGCTTTCCTGTGCGATATCTTTCCGTATACTCTTCTTCAGGAACTGGTCCAGTATTTTATGGAATTCATCTGTATATTCTTTCTTGTCCTTCGTCAGCAGACCTTTATCCCCCGTCAGCGTCCCGGGCTGTGTGTATTTAGGAGCCGGCTCTCCTCTGGAAAAATCGACAAGTGTCTGCTCCAGTTGATTCAGCTTATTCTGAAGCCTGCTTTTATAATTCAGGAGCATCGTGCCATATCGTTTCTGGATACCGGTATCATTCGTGGCCTGTTCCCAGTTCAGCCGGCTTTTTTCCTTGAGTGTATCATTATTCCGGATCTTTTCGTCTTTTCCCTCCAGCTTCAGGTCTGATGTAATATAATCCACGATGCTTAAAAGGGAAAGCACATTCTGTGACATACTGTTTTTATTAATTTCTTTTCTGAACACACAGTAATGTCCTACACATGACTGCACAAACGTAAACAGGTCATTCAGCTTATTATGGATGTTTGGTTTGTTCCGTTTTCGTTTTTCCGCCAGAAACTGCTCCGGATCATCCTGTGCAAACATCTGCTCCAGAATTTTCTGCTCTTCATAAGTTTCTTTATCCTGCCATATTTCTTCTCCTGTCTCCGGCACGGCAAGCCCGCAGTGCCACTCTAAAAATGCACTGAGGAAACGGCATGTCACGGCATCAACCTGGAATATGCCGTCCATCCCGTTTAAAATCTGCCGGAATCTGTCTTCCAGCTCCCAGTCTGTAATTCCCGGCTTCCAGTCAATTCCCAGATAGTTCATCAGAACTTCTATGTCACCCGTAAAATCATAACCATCCCGATCCAGATCTTTTTCATCAAAAGTAAAATCCGCATCATAAAGCATTATGACGCTCACGTTCTTATCCACGGAATCCTTTGACTTAATAAAAATCCTGGCATCCAGCAATCCGAAATAAATTTTCAGAAGCCGGTATAAAATAGTGTCCTGCCATCTCGTTTCCGCTGCTTTTTTCCTGCTTTCACGTATTCCGAAAATCAGGCGGTAATCCTGAATCAGGAATGAAGATTTATCAATATAATTTCTGATTTCATAAAATGCTTCTTTCAGAGAATTTTTTCCTTCATCTTCAAAAAACTGGACGTTGGACAGGTGAAATTTATGTTCACTTTGAAGTTTGTAAAAAAACATGTCAAAGTTCGACATATTCAGGCACTGATCTACATTAATATAAAAATTAAAACTTCCCATCCGTACTCTCCTTTTCAGGACAATAACAACAGTTAAAACAGCGGTGCGCCGTTTCAGGCAAACGCACCGCCGTCTCCCTTTATCCCAAATATTTTTCTTTCACAAGTTCCAACACATGTGCCCTGAGCTTCTTTTCGGCAGATTTAAATTCAAGCTCCGCCGGAAGCGGCTGACCGGTTTCTGCATATTTCTGGCGCTCGATTTCCTTTTTGCCCACCAGACTGTAACCATACATACGGTGAAGAATAATCTGGTATGCCTGATTTACAAGCTTCACATTGTCATCGAACATATATGCCAGATACTCCTGAAGCACCAGCTTCAGACCGGTGAAAAGCGAAGACCATTTCTTGTTGTCCATCTTCGGGTACATCATCAGGAAAATATCCAGAATATTTTCATCTTCGTCATCCTTTTCTGTTTTCTGTGACTGGACAAGATCTTCAATAAACCATGTATCCTGAATCATCTCCATCATTTCGTCAGCATCCAGATAGCCTTTGATATTTTTCATCATGATTCTGGCCTGTGACAGAATGTATTTCTTCCATTTTCTGTTAAATTTCAGGGATTCAAACAAATCCACATATCCGTTTCCGATGGCCTTGCCCTGGCAGCGTACCTTTACCGCCTGAGATCCTGCTATCAGATACCAGTATTCACGGGAGTCTTCTTCATCAAGCTTTGTCCTTACAAAAGTGTCCATTCCCATAGCGTAAACAAAGGCTTTCAATATCTCTCTGCGGGATTTATCACGCTCTTTGACTCCAAGCGGCGGAATAAATCCTTCCTCGTGCCAGTAACGGTTCAGATGCGGGTTTACGACTGTTTTATAAGCATCCTTCCCTTCTTCCGTCGGTTCTTTTCCAAGATTGTTGATACGGATTTCATATACTTTTGCATATTCAGAATCAGGTCTGTATTTCACAAGATTTTCAATCATATATTTATGCTTTGCCTTGAGACATATAATCTCATAAGGGGAGAATTCCGGCTCCATCAGAATGCTGACAGGCTGATTGTCGGTCGCCTCACAGCATTCCGGGACAAGATGCTCCTTCGTCGCATTCTTGCTCGGCTTCCCTTCTGACTGTTCTGCCGCTTCCGGATTGATTGCCAGATAAATCGTCTCTGTAATATCCCTTTCATCCTGAACCGCAAACATAGGAGCTGCCATTTTCATCGCCTTTTCCACCAGTTCTTTTTCATATGCGATCCGTCTTCCCTCATAATCCGGATCAGTATCCGGACGCAGCCCGGTCGTTAACTGAAGTTCTTTTTCGATTGCCTGTTTGATCGTCATATTGACAACACCCTTGCCTTTGCTCAGCACGATCGTGCGGAGTGTGTCTACAACGCCGATTGTGAACAGCTCATTCAGGCGTGTATCGATTCCCTCATCCCTCTTCTGCTTCTGAATTTCAGTAAGTTGTTTATTCTTATCTGCCAGAACCGTGCATACTTCACTGAATACACCTGTAAAAATCGCTGTCTTCGTATCTTCAGGAAGCTCAAATTCTGCCTGTACCTTAAAATCTTCATACATTGCCTGGAAACTTTCCGGAGAAGCATAAACACTGAGCTGTCCGTACGGATTCTCGATAAAACTTCTTTCCAGGGTGGCGATACGCACATCATTGATGTTCACCTGTTCGCTGATGCCTGAAAAGAACTCGGCATAATATTCTGCCAGCTTAAGGAAACGTTCTTTTAACAGACGGTATGTATTCAGGAGCAGCGAACAGCGTCCATAAGACTCCAGTGTCTGCACCTGTGTGGCCGCCATCTGCTGGAATTTGCTTGTGAGGGTACGCAGCGGCTTCTTACCCGTCTGAATGACCGGAAGTTTTTTATTGCGGATCATAGCAACCGCGGCATTTGCATTCTGAATGCCGTCTTCAGCATTCCCATAAAAGTCAATGCTCTCATATTCATACAAATCCAGCCCCGAAAGCTTGCTCTGAAGCTCCATGATTTTCTTTTCCAGGGTATTTAATACATGATAACAGAGAAAACGTGCTGCCACGGGATGTACATTTGCCAGTGTTTTATAGATGCAGAGCTCGCTGTCTTTTTTCATATCTAATGAACCCATGCTTACCGGGAACACTTCATTTGCGATCTGATATCTGCTTTCATTTACCACCTTTGTGATGATCTTCTGCAAAGACTCCAGCTCACCGTAAACTCTTGAGACCTCTCTGTCCGCGACGTCAAGATCACTGAGCTTCTTAAGATTTACTTCACATTCTTTCTTTGACATCTGAATCTCTTCCTGACTCAGAATGTCGTCCACTTCCGTCTCTATATTGCGGAAAATAAATGCCGATTTGCAGATTTCTCCGTCTACCTTGTCACCTGTATCAATATAAGCATGACTCCGGAGCATGCCAAGTCTGCTTCCCTGCTTTCCGCTGGTCTCTTTTTCAAACAGACGGACATAAGCTTCTTCTATCTTCGGAATCGCTGCGGTCGGATCAGATTTCTGTCTGTCCTGCGCTTCCTTTTTCTCCGCCTCATACAAACGATCCAGAAGCAGCCATTCTTCACTTACAAGCTCTTTCACCCATCTCATTGTGACGTATTCTCTTGCCTGCTCATACGGATAACGCAGTACACACATACCGGCACTGGAATAGCGGTTCATACCGCCGCCTTCCATATCCTGAAGAACCGTATTGTCAAGAATACCCGCATCCTCAGCTTTGACCGGAGTAAATAGCAATGTGAAAATCATCTTTGCAATCTGATCTTTTACCGTGCCGATAGAAGCATTGCCGATACCGCCCATGTTATCCGTTCCTTCAATAAGGTAAAATGCATCGTACGGGATGTTTGCACCTTCCGATGCAAGATGTTCAATATCTTCATCCATTTCATCAACATCCATATCATCCAGAAGACTGAAACCAAATTCACTTTTTACTCTGGATTCTACCAGGCGGCTTCTGATTTCATGCTTCACATCCTGGCGGTCACTTTTTTCATAATGCTCGATCTTGAGAAGATTTTCTTCGTCCTCTTCAATCTGCGTCAGATAAAACTTGTTCAATTCCTTCATGCATGCATATGCGTTTACCATGACCGCATCCCTGTTGATTCTGGACGGCTGCACATTCTTTGTAATGTCCGCACTCATGAACATGCCGCGGACACGGATATTTTTAATGGCATACTCTTTTTTCAGCAGGTTACGGATATAGAACGGTATCTGGAGGAACAGTCCTGCCCCTGTACCTCCTGTAATAGAGCCTACAAGAAATACATTAAAGGCTGTATTGTCCTTATCTCCGGTATGCTTAAGGATTCTCTTGATTTCTTCATCCAGAGGGATAAAACGACCGTCTTCAATCGACGCAAGTGCCGCCAGCCTGGAGATCGCGCGGATCTGGCCCGCCCCGGTAAGCATACCTCTGTTCACCGTAAATTTATTCACCGGAAACCATTCTTTATATTCCGGATGTTCAATAATATAGTCTTTCACGAGATGCTCATCACTTGTTCGGATAGATTTGATGGAAAGCTTTTTCAAATCTTCAACGTTTGTGTCCAGTCCCACTACTCCGACGTATTCCTTTTCTTCCTTTCCAAGCATGCTGCTGGTGATATCCGCGATCGAGCATCCGATTCCCCCCAGCCCTACCAGCAGTGTTGGTACTTTGTTCATTGACATAATTTTTCTCTCCTTTAAATGTTTTTTCTAATGTAACGTAATGCGGTATAACCGGGTGCCCTGCTTCAGATAAAATGCCTGTGCCCCAAGGGAAACAGTTGCCGTAATCTTATCCTCATTGCCCTGCACCTTTTTCAGCCCTGCGCAGACACCGCTGAAATTGCGGAGCGGATTCCCCGCTGAGTTTCCAAACGCATCATAATTCAGCACGGTACTCTTCTTAATATAAGCTCCGCCGCATCCGTCGGCAATAACACGGATGCCTCCTACCAGCTTCGTACACGCCCCTTTCGGAAGGAAAAGATCTCCGCCGAATTTTTTAAGGATCACTTCCTCACTTTCCGTTGTCATAAGCTTTCCTTCCCCAAGCGCGCCTTTTGCCACATATACCTCAATTTTCAAGGTCTGGCCGTCGAACTTCGCTTTGATAAAGAAAATATAAATCAGATAGAACACGATCAACAGGAATATTACCACTTTAATCAGATCAATCCAGTCCGCCAGTGACGGGACGACTTCAAAAGTTCCCTCGGCTGTAACCGCAGTATCATTTTCCAGTGCAACGGTCACAGTATAGGTACCCGCTTTTATCAGAAATGTCGGAAAACCGAAGTTCTTCGGATACGGGCTGTATGTACCGTCATCATTAAGCTTAAGACCGACAGATGCGCTTTTGAAGCCGAGTCTGTTATAAAACTCTTTGATTCCACTGTTATCGACTGAGACATCTTTAACTTTCAGCTTCATGCCGTCCTGCTGCTCCTTTGTCAAAGGAGTGCCGTCACCCGTAATCTGGAATTTTACCAGCTCTCCGTCCACCTCATAGCTGACCTTCCAGGTGATTCCTGCCGGCAGCTTTTTCTCATCGATTTCCTCTCCGGTATCCGGGTCAGTCGGGATAATCTCAATGTCAACTTCATCTCCCGCCGCAAGTGCTGACGGGTCATCGACCTCGATTCCGTTTCTCGTCATAACCGCCTTCATCTTAATTGCCGGCTGATACATGACAACGACATTTGCAAGATCTACATCCTCCGAAAAGGTTATCGTATAATCTCCTGCCGGAATCACACTTGAACCGTTGTTGACAACTGCGGCATTTCCGAACAATGATGTGTTCGTATTAGCATTTGATTTTTCCGGATATTTCAGAGGCACGTTGCGGTCGATTGTCAGCTCGGTTTCCGATTTTACACCGGTTACTGTTGCGTTAGAGCTCTGTGAAAAAACAGATATAGTGTACATTGGAATATCGGAATGTACTTTTATTGTTTTTCCGTCCGTCCGGGCTATCTGACTGCTTTCAAACTTCAGCCTTCCTGAAATTTTATTTGCAATGTCAGAAAGCACCGAAACGATATCTGTATCCGCCTCATCATAAGATGCAAGGCCGCGGCTTGAATCTTCCTTAATCTTTACAGCCGATGCGCCGATTCCCATATAACTGATATATACGGAGCTGCCGTTGCTCATCGTTGTCCCTGCGTAATTGTCAAGCGTCTCTTCCAGTGTGGAACTATAAAGCTTCTCCTTAAATATTTTTTTTCATATTGCTTTTCCTGACACATTTTCCGACACATTTTCTGACATATGCTTTTCCCCGTGTCCATACAGTAAAACATATCCTGAAATGTACTTTTTAACCGGCTTTTTTCATTGAAAATCATGTTTCTTTGTTCTATACTGTTTCTGTCATTTGACTCTGCATTTGCGGCACTGTTTTTCCTTATATTTATTATCGCCGTTGATATTTTTACATTCAGAAAGGAGATATCCCCTATTATGAGAAAAGTAATAAAGAAATCCGAACCGGTTTATGCTTATCAGCTTGGAGCAGGATCCGATGCAGAAAAAGAAATGATTGCAGAAGGGAAAATCCGCCTGATGCCGGATGACAGTTTTGAGCTTTTTTCTCAGGAAGCCTTCCTCAGACATGGTGAGACAGCACTGCTAGGCGATTATTTCAAAATAGACAGCAGCGGTTATCCTTATCCTAACCAAAAGGAATGGTTTGAGGAAAATCACAGACACCTCGGCGCAGACCGGTATCTCCAGATTTCAAAACCGCTTGATGCCTGGGAATCCGGAGATGACATTTCCGAAGAAATTCAATTTTTGCTGGACACACGAAGAATGACATTACATCCTGATGACGAGGCACATTATTTTCGTGCATTTCTCTGGGGTGCCCCCCTTGCCGCGGCAAAAAATGCGATAGTGATACTCTATCGTGTAGATCGCGATGAAAACGACACGATTACAGATATCTCATTTAATTTTATAGAAAGAAATGAGTTTGCCAAAACCTATCTATATATCAGACCAATAGAATAAACCGGCATATCCTGCGAAGCAATCGCAGGCTGTATTCTGCCTTCTTTATATTGCCGATATGACCGGAAACAATAGACAACATTTAAGGAGCAACCATATGGAAAATACTACTGACATCCACTATGACGCATTTATCAGCTACAAACATCTTGAACCGGATTCCATCATCGCTCAAAAGCTTCATCATATGCTTGAGCATTATCATATTCCAAAAAGGATTCAGAAGCTCACCGGAAAGAAGAAATTTTCCCGCGTGTTCCGCGACCGCGAAGAGCTGCCCCTTTCCGCAGATCTTGGAGAAAATATTCAGGAAGCGCTGGAACATTCTGACTTTCTGATCGTCATCTGTTCTCCCGAGTCAAAGGAATCTCAATGGGTTCAGCGGGAAGTCGCTACTTTTCTGGAATACCATGACCAGAATCAGGTACTGACGCTTCTTGTCAAAGGTGAGCCGGAAGACGCTTTTCCGGAAGTTCTATGCTATAAGGAAAAGGTCGTCCTTGAAGACGGGGAGGAAATCACCATCCGTATGCAGACTGAGCCGATGGCGGCAGACATCCGCGGCAACAGCCTGAAAGAAATGAGCAAAAAATTAAAGCAGGAATTCCTGCGTATTGCTGCGCCGATGCTTTCGTGTACTTATGACGATCTGCGCCAGCGCCACAGAGAATACAGATTCCGGCAGATTCTCGCCGCTTCCGGAGTTGTCTGCCTTCTTGCCGTATGTTTTATGGCTTATGCATTCCGTCAGGCTTCACTTATCAACGAACGTTATCAGGAGGCTCGGCGGAATCAGGCCCGATATCTGTCTGAAATCTCCGGTGAACTTCTCAAGTCCGGTGACCGGCACGGCGCACTGAAAACCGCACTTGCCATCGTACCGGAAGATGAGGACTCAGATGAACCTGTTGTCCCGGAGCAGATGTATGCCCTGAACAATGCATTGTATTCCTATCAAAACACAGACACAATAAACTTCCTGCCTGACAGAATGGTTCTTCTGGACGGCCAAAGTACAGAAAGCGGCACCTTCAGTTCCCTGGGAAATCTGTATTTCTGCCTGGATCAGACCGGACATGCTTATGTATTGGACACCCAAACCGGTGACTGCATTCAAAAAATTGCAGCAGCTGAACTGCCGGAGATGACAAACTCCACTTTTACATCTTTCAGACAGATTTCCGATACGCAGCTTGTGCTGTTTTCCAAAAATCACATCATAAATGTGAAGTCCGAAGAGGACAACTCTCTTCATGTGATAACTCTGAACGACAGCCACTCTGTCAATTATCTGAGTGCCGCGAATGCTTCCATCGCAGCTATAGCAGCCTCAGGATGTGTGGCGGTCTATGATTTGGAAAGCGGGCAATGTATACTGGAGCTTCCTTACGATTCCGACAATGAAGGGCAGTCTTACAATGTGAATTCCACCGAACTCTCACCTTCCGGCAACCTGCTCGCTGTCGGGCTTGGAAACCGGTTTTCCGACGAACAGCCGACAAAGGGACTGGCAGTAGTTTCCCTGACAGACGGCACAATGGAGCTTCTTTCGTCTGAAGAGACAAAAAAAATTTTCTTTATAGATGATACGCACCTGGCGGCCATCCACTCCCGGTATACAGTCGGATATGATTATCCTTCTATAGATAATCCGGAAACACTTTTCAGCGTCGTAATCTATGACCTCACCACAAATCAGCCTGTATGGACAGGCCCGGAGGTCACGCTCAGCAGTATATACATTCCGCTGGATATTGATCTGTTTACAGCCGCTCCTGACGGCGAAACAGAACAAAATGTACTTGCAGTAACGATTAAAAACCAGCTTCTCCTTTTAAACGCAGAAACGGGAGAAGTCATACAGACACGTAACTATAATTCCGACATTGTGGGCATTGGGCAATACGACAGCCAACGGCTCCTGGTCGGATTAAATGACGGAAGTATTAAACTATCCACCTTCGGCAATATGACCACTGCACTTTCCGTGGGGCAGATTTCCTCAGATGTTTCGTATTTTGCATATAATCCGGAGGAACATATGATTATTCAGACCTGCAGTGAGAGCCGTTCTCTCGTTTTCAGCCGGATTATCACGGATGAACATACACAAAGGCTTCCTTCACAAAATTATGTATCTTCTGTCAATTATCTGACCGTGGAAACCGAAGAGGGAGATACCAGAACTTTCCGGTGTCTGAGGAATCTCGGGCTGTTCGGCGGAACAAAGCCGGAGTTCTCGATCTGGGAAGCCGGGACAGACACAGAGCTCTGTCATATAACCGCAGAAAGCGAGTCTGACTATCTGGATAATATTTCAATCGGATATACAGACGGGCATCTGATCCTGTATTATACAAGAATTAATTATGAAGAACAGGAACAGGAGATACATATTATAAGTCTGGAAAGCGGGGAAGAACTGTTCTCTAAGAACTATTACGACGATCTTGACTGGCGTCTTTGGCAGCTTGTACGGAACATCACTTATGCCCCTTCCATGGAACAGGCTGCAGTTTTCCTTGAAAATTATACCGATAACAGCGGGTTTGCCTTCATTGAGCTGACCGGAGACAGCTTTATTTTCCCCGATATTGAAAAAGCTCTGATTCCCCAGGAAAACATCTGCTCATTGCTGTATTCCTGCGACAGCCGTTATCTGATTGTGATCAGCTCTGAAAGCGGAAATAACTATGAGAGCAGCTACCAATTAAAAGTATGGGATATTGAAGCCGGTGACTGGTTATTGATTGACGGCAGCGATACTTATACAGACCTGAAAAAAGAGACCGCTGTAATTTCCGGAAAGACAACTCCGGTTATCGCGGTTTATTCCGATGAAGACAAGATTGATATCATTGACCTTGACTCCGGTGAGATCACGCACTCCATTCCGTTCGTAGGATTTGAATCCGATGATTTTGCATTTATCGACAATGATGAATATCTGATTACCTGCGGAGAGAACACTTACCTGACTCTCTGGGATATTGAAGAAGAAAAAATCATGATGCAGGACACCGAATCCTTTGATTTCGGTGTCAAGCTTGTGACTGACAGAAATAATAAATACTTTGGACTTAAAAACAATTGGACCGGCTATGATGAAAATGTTATTTCTGTCCAGGAACTGAAAATTTATTACATTGATGAATCTCATCGTTTTTATCCTTATGCTGATATTCCCGGTGGGTATGCAAGTTTTGAAGCCGGAGAAATTTTAACTTCTTCCTCCGGCAACATACAGCGTATCTCCGGCTTCTACAGCTACAATGAATTACGGGAACGTGCCGAAGAGATACTTGACGGAGACTCGCTGACGGAAAGCGAGAAAAGAACTTATTTCATTTCGGAATAAATATATTTCCCTGATTCCTTCACCAGACAGAATGCCTCCCGTGCCGGACAGTCATATAGATTGTCCTGACACGGAAGGCATTTTTTATATCCTAAGTGTATTTAACTTAAATTTTCTGTTTTTGGCATTCCATCAGACTTCCGATTACGCGTTATCTCTGTCCGACATAGATTGCCCAGGCCTGTTCTCCGTCATCATAGATTCTCACAATTTCAAAGCTCTGAATGTACCGCTTGAACTGAGAATATCCATAGTCCCTCACATTAAAATCCCCGAACCGGCTGCGGATGCGGTTTCCCAGAGTTCCCAGCGAAATCCCCTGCTTTCCCGCGGATATGATCAGCTGTAAAATATACTCTTCCACCATCTCTTTCCTGCTTTTATCCGCGCTGACTGATACGGTGATCTGTGAGCCTTCCTGAGTAAGCTTTAATCTTGGAAATGCCTCTAAAAATTTTGACAAAAGGCTGTAACCGTAACGGCGGACATCAAAATCAGGATAAAGCTTGACAAGCCGGCTTCCCAGCTCACCCAGCCCTGTCTTCTTGTCATTATTCTGATTTTCCATGATGATTTTTACAACTGATTCTTCAATCTGGCTCTTTGGTACAGCTCCGGTCACTTCACCATTTTTTCGGGAATTCTTCTGCTCACCGCCCTCGCCGGACTGGCTTGAAACAGAAGTGCAGGTACATGCCGGCACGGATGCAGAAGCGGCGCCTCCGCTGTCTTCCAGCAGCAGCTCAAGCTCCGTAAAAATATCACAGGCCTTACGGAAAGGAACCGGCGTCTTACTCTCCCCCATCCCGATCACCATACGCCCGCTTTCTCTTAAACGGCTCGCCAGCTTCGTAAAATCACTGTCGCTGGATACAAGGCAAAACCCCTCCAGTTCATTTGTATAAAGCATATCCATGGCATCAATGATCATAGCGGAATCTGTCGCATTCTTTCCATAAGTGTAACTGAACTGCTGGATCGGGGTAATACTGTTCTGCAGCAGCACCTCCTTCCAGCTGGAGCTCTGCGTTCTCGTCCAGTCTCCGTAAATTCTTTTATATGTTACATTTCCATACTTAGACAGCTCGTCCAGAATCGGCTTAATATACTTTGCGGACACATTGTCTGAATCTATCAGCAGTGCAAATCTTTCTTCCATCTCCGGTATTCCTTTCCGTCCAGGTTTTTCCAAATAAAGCATCCGTTTTCATAAATCATATAACTGTGTTCCGAGTTCTCCTTCGGAATAGAAACAGAGCCCGGATTCAGATAATAAAATGTCCCGTAATCCTCATCCGCCGGGATATGAGTATGTCCGTTCAGCAAAACATCCCCCTTTTTCAGCATCGGCGGATTTTTCGGATTGAACACATGCCCGTGAGTGGCAAACATTGTTATCCCATCTATTTCCAGGAAACAGTACTCCGCCAGGATCGGGAAATCCAACACCATCTGATCTACTTCTGTGTCGCAGTTACCTCTTACACATAAAATATTTTCTTTTAGCGGATTCAGCATTGAGATCACTTCCTTCGGCGCATAATCCTTCGGCAGATCATTTCTGGGACCGTGATACAAAATATCCCCCAGAAGGAGCAGGCGTCCCGCCTGCTCCTTTAAAAATGCCTCCGCCATTTTTCTGCAATAAAATGCAGAGCCATGAATATCTGACGCAATCATCAACTTCATAATTATCTCCTATATACTAATCTGATTCTCAGCCTGGATATTTCTCAAGGAAACGCATGATAATGGTCGCACATTCCGCCCTGCTTGCATTTCCCTGCGGATCTAATCTGGTTCCGTTGTCTTTACCCGTTATAATGCCTGTTCCTACCGCCCACTGCATCGCTTCCTGGGCAAAAACATTTACTTGAACAGCATCCCGGTAATTCTCAAAAGATGCTTTCTGACTGACATCATAACCTTTATATTGTGCATAACGGTACATCATAACAGCCATCTGCTCCCTGTTGATCTTATCTGCCGTTCCGAATTTTCCGGTGTTAGAATACCCGTTCACCACCCCGATACTGTTTGCCCATAGAACGGCGTCGGTATACCACAGACCTGCCGCAACATCCGGGAATTTTGCTTCATAAGTCATCAGCGGAGCCCCATTCATACGGTGCAGGATTACTGCAAACTGCGACCTGGCAACAGCCTGTCCCGGGGCAAATATTGTTGTATTTAATCCTGTCATCAATTTATTGTTGTAGACATATCTTACCGAATTCACAAACCAGTCCTGTGCACTCACATCATTAAACGGCATACCTGTCCCGACTGTAACGGTCGTGACAAACATATGGTCATTCATGACATCATAATAATATACATCCACATGCTGTACCGTATCATTTCCCAGTGACGGGTCGTATCCTGAGCACATAGCGTCCGTAATCGGAAGATATGCCGTATCATGGCAGTCACAGTGGACTTCAAGTATCAGTCCCAGCGCCTCCATCTTACCATCCGGAGCAGAAGCTGCTCTGCTCTTCATCGATGAAACATTGATGCTTTGCACGGAACACCCCATTCCCGCAAACATCTGAACCCAGTTGTCCGTATAGCTGCCGCCTTTTACATAACCGACCCCGATATGAGAATACCCCATTCCGTCTTCATCAAGAATATTTGAGCGGTGCCCTACGCTGTTCATCCAACCGTCCATTACACTTTCAACATTCGGGAACCCGGCAGCGATATTTTCTCCCATCGACATCATCGGAACATTCGCTTCCTCAAGCGCCGTAAAGCATGACCTGCCGTCCGGCCGGTCATGGGAGAATAATGTGATCAGCTCATTCGCGCGGACTTCAGCGGCACTCTGAATATTGCTGTACATGGATAACGGGAATGTGTCGTTTGCCATACGAATTTCATTAACCCAATATAAAATATCCCATTCCTCCGCATTACATATTCCCGGAATACTATAAGTTTCGACTGTTTCCGGTAATCCATAATCTTCTGCCAAAATCGGCTCCGGCATATTTGAAGAAACAGTGTCTTCAGCAGCCTGCACTGTTATCAGGCTGCCGATACACATAATAGTCACAAGTATACCGCAAATCAATTTTTTCATTGTCCTTCTCATTCCTTTCCTTTCGTTTTCTCTCTTCGTTCTATTGACTGTATATATAATAATTATACAATATATTTCACTGACTATTCAATATCATCTTCACACATGATTCCGGTCAATTATCAAGAAGAATATCAAACTATTTTGACATTATTCCGAAGACTCGTTGATTATTTTCTTTTTTCCGGTTTAATAGAAAAGTGACAGATGTAATATATATGATAAAGCTTATTTGGACTTGTGCTCGCCTTATGCGCCATACTTGACATTCGGAAACCACTCTGAAAGAGCTTTCAAGAACTGCTTTACAGCAGAATAAAAGTAAAACAAACAATTAAAACCTGATTTCACGCAAATTGAATTTTAACGAACAAGAGTGCCATATAATCTTCTTTCATAAGTGATCATATGGCACTCCTTTATGATTTATTATGACTCTTTTTATGCCTTCACTTTCAGAGCTGCTTCAGTGCTTGGCAGTGTATGCATCAGACGGATATGTGTGTAATATGTTCAATTATTTAATATCCGTATACCGGCTGATGATCGTCGCACATTCCGCACGGCTTGTGCTGCCCTGCGGGTCGAGGATCTTCGGCTCATTACCTTTTCCGCTGATAATTCCCTTCGCGGTGCACCATTCCATCGCATCCTTTGCAAATGCCTGGACACTGCCTCCGTCCGGGAAGCTGCTTAAATCTTTTTCCTCGGAGGTATCCATTTTCTTATAATTTGCATAGCGGAACATCATCGTTGCCATCTGCTCACGGGTAATCGGATCGTTCGGGCCGAAATGTCCGTTACTTGTATAGCCGGTTACGATTCCGTTTTCCGCAGCCCAGATGACCGCTTCACTGTAAAACTGCCCTGCCGGGACATCCGGGAATTTGTTTGCATCAAATGCAACTTCCGGTGAACCCTCCATACGGTATACGATCACAGCGAACTGCGCCCTTACCAGCCCCTGTGCAGGTCCGAAGGTCGTCTCGTTGAGTCCTGTCATCAGCTCTTTTACATATACGTCGTATACATAATCATAGAACCAGTCATTTTCTGTAACATCCTTATATGGCAGACTTACAGGCGGTTCCGGATCTACCACCGGTGGTTCCGGTTCTTCTCCCGCAGCTTCATATGCATCCAGCTTCTCCTGAATGTTCTGAGCAAAAGCTTCTGCTTTTTCTGTCACAGTAAACGGATTATCTAAAACTTTACCGGATATTTTCACCTGTTCAATCAGTGCCTGTGCCTCCGCCAGCTCACTTTCTTCCAGGTTATCCTGTTTAATCACGCTTTCTGCCGCTGCAATTTTCTCCTTTAATGTGCTCTTATCAACTGTCTGGAATACCTCCAGTTCACGCACTGCGTAATAAGTTCCATTCCTTGTAATGCCCTGCATCTTCACATAACGTGTGGTCTTCGGGGCATCCAGATTTATCGTACTTACGGCTGATGTATTTCCCGAAATTTCTTTTATACGCTCCCAGGTCTCGCCGTCTGAAGATATTTCAATCGCAAATGCTGATGCGTAATTGCTTCCTTCCCAGTTAACAACGACCTTATTAATTGACTTTTCTTCTCCCAGATCAACCATCAGGTAGTCTGCATTGTTATTGGAGCTGAGCCAGTAAGAATTCGGATCTGTGGAAGTTCCGGTACTTCCTGTGTCTGTCTTATCACCGTCTGTCGCCTTCCATGCCGGATGCCGCTTCAGATCACCGCTGTTCAATGCCGGTGAACTTCCGAACCGCTCCGCATAGGCATTAGCGTTCAGAGCTACATTCACTTCTGTAACCTCCGATGCCTCCGCGCCTATCATATCAGGCTGCATTGCTTTATTATAAGCCTTGATATTTCCGATATATCCATGGAAATTCTTTCCGATTTCTTCCAGCGGGAATACAAAAGTGGTGAAATATTCATCAGACTTGCCGCTGTCATGTCCGCTGTCTGTTGAGTAGAACATTTTCACAAGCTCTCCGTCCACATATATCTTTGTATTCTGGAAAGTTCCCACAATCGTTACATTAACCGTCTTATCCGTTGGAATCTCATATCCGGAAGACTGTGTATAAAAACTTCTCTTTATTGTAATATTTCCGTCACTTCCGTCTGCCTGCAGCCATCCGTCATATCCGGAGAACAGCAGAGAGTCTTCCGTATTTCCTGATGATGCCTTCACATCAAAGGATACGGTATACGGATAATCCAGAGTAGTAAGAGGCGTCGTCATCACGGTCGTTCCGTCAAATTTTACCATTGATTTTCCATCTTCCGTTACGATTTCTCCGTTGGTGATGACTGCATCATATCCGTTTCCGCTTTCATCTGTTACCGTGATTTTTTTGCCTTCTGTTTTCGTTTCCGTCAGGTCATAATCTACGACAACTTCACTTTCACTCTTGATATTTTTTGCAATTTCTGTTCCCGGTCCTTCTTTTAATCTGTCAAACGTCTGCTGATAATCAATATATTCATCATCCTCATCAGTGCCGCCCCAGGTCTTTTCTGCTGTAATCGCAACTGCGCGCAGCATTCTTTCATGAGTATCTGCTTCTGTGATACCTTCACGGAATTCATCTCCCCAGAGAGCTGCCTTCGCTCCGAGAAGAAGCGGCTCCCCAACGTCTGCCGTTGCGCGCGGGCTGGTAATCTGATTGAAAATTGTCGGATCCCAATATTTAAACAGATATTCTTCTCCGACCATATCCTTGTGGTCGCGCCCCGGCGTGGTATACAGATACTGCTGCGGGACATTTACCACGCGGTATCCTTCTTCCATACGTGCGATCGGGTCTTCCTCGTAAGTTGCCCATACATCCAGGACAATGTTGTCAGGAGATATCTCTGTCGTACCCGGGAAGAGAAGCTGCGCTCCCCACATACGTGCGGTTTTTCCATATGATTCCATCAGATCAGAAAGGAAATTTACATATTTGCGGAATGCTTCCGGATTACTCTTATCCCAGTACTCATCCGCACCTACATGAACCGTGTCACTTGTAAATACCGGGTCATCTCCGCCCAGATAATCGTCATAAAGCTCCTCTATGAATCTTCTCGCCCGGAGAGCATTTTCCCTCTCTGCGACATTGGAGGATTCGGTATCCAGCGCAAGCATCTGCCTGTTGTTCGCCGCAGAACTGGTTGTCGTATTGATTGGTCCAAGCCATTCAATATTATCCGGATTTTCATTTGCATAATTAATGTACGCCGTAGAATGGGACGGTGTATCCAGCTCGGCCAGAAGATCAATTCCTCTGCTGTTGGCCAGTTTCTCCAGCTCGCGGAATTCATCCTTTGTATAGAACGGATCTGCATATTCCTCGTTAAAATAATCAAATTTATCTCCTGTATATACATTGTTGTCCGTTAGGCTCGGGAACGTATCACTTTCCAGCCTGTGAACACCTGTCCATGAACTCCAGTTCGTCGCAAGCGCTTCTGAATTATAATCAAAATCATCATTCAGATGCAGATGGAATTCATCCATCTTATACCAGGTCAGGATCTTCGTGTAATCCTTAAGATACTGCAGCCTGTGAGGGATTCGTCCTACGTCAAACATCACGCCTCGGATTTCATAATCCGGATAATCACGAATCACACCACACGGAACATTGTCATTTCCGTCATCCTGCCATAAAATCTGCTCAACTGTAATTGTTCCGTAAAGACAGCCTGTATAGGTTGAGCTGTAAATTTTTATTCCATTTTCACTTGTCACAAGAAGATAACCTTCTTCTCCGACTTCGTATGTATCCTGCGACTGTGACTCGATGTAAATATCGTCCTCATCCCCGGATGTTCCGGATACGATCGGCAGTGTTCTTCCACTGATTTCCGTCAGATCCTCCTGCATATTTTCCGCTGCTGCCTGAAGCCCCACATTCGCCGCATCATTTATCACGATTCTTGATGCATCCGTCAGAGTAAATGTCCCCTCATATCCATACCACTCCTGGAGGGACGGAATGACTTCCGGCTCTTCATTCGGATTGTTCACCTCAGGGAACAGATCCGGATAAAAACTGTTCTTAGACGGAACCACTACATCAAAATTCCGTCTGGCCTTATCCTCTTCATCTATAGTACTTTTTACTTCCACAAGAAGAGTGACCTTCTGGTCTCCGATATTATGGGAAACGATCGTTCCGTCATTGGAAATAATATTCTCTTTTTCACTTCCCACAACCGCAATTTCATATCCTGCTGCCACTTCAGGAAGTGTGATCTTTGTATCCTGAACGGACGGTGACTGGATCGCCGCGATGGAATTCAGAACTCCGCTTGCAGAATCTGCCTGAATACCTGTCACTTTAATATCTTGAATCAAAAATGTTCCCGCACTGACACTCTTGTCAAATCCGAAATATCCCGGTGTCAGAAGCGGAGAACCGCTCATGGTATCGGAAAAAATCTGAACATCATTGACCCACAAAGTAACTTTATTTCCGACCAGCTTAACTTTGATATGAGCCTCTGTATTTGCCGAAAGCGTCGTCGTGCTGCTGTGGATTGTCCCCCACGTGTTGGAACCGTTTTTCCAGTATTCCCAGAACCAGCTGCCGCTTCCGTTTTCTGTTCCGACATAAAGCTTGTTATTTTCGTCCGTGGCACGCATGATCAGCCCAAAACGTACTCCGTCCTGCTGCGGAACTACTGTCGCCTCAAAAATACCATCTGCTGCCTGCTGTGTGATATTTTTGTCTACGACTCCGGCTCTCTGCGTACTGTAAGCAATTTTCAGGGCTGAATCCGCTGCCGTTATTGAAGCTGCAGTTCCGTATAAAGCCTCGATCCCTTCAATATTGCCGTCCGCAAAGTTTCTGCTGTACTCAAAAGTAGTCTGATCCTCCGGCTCTGAAATAATTCCTTCCTGCGTTCCCATAATCTCGATTTCTGTAATGGAAACCCCTGTTCCGCCTGCATTGACATTTACCTTTTCAAAGTAAAAACGTACATAACGTTTCAACTCCGTCACATCGGTAAATGTATCTGTCGGGTCATCACTCAGGCTTCCACTGGCACGTTCAATCGACTTCACAGTCACCCATTCCGTGTCTGCCGTATTCGTGTCCGCCGTCTGAATCTGATACTTGGCTGCCCACACTTTTTTGTAAAAATAAATGCTCAGGCTTGTCACCTGCGTTTTCTCTGCCGCCAGGTCAATCACCAGCCACTGCGGTGTCTGTGTATCTGTTTCTGTTGTTGACGATGTTTTCATCGCATTACAGGACCATCTGGTCGTGCTGCTTCCGTCGACCACCTGGTCTCCTGTGTTCCCCGGCATGGCTGACTCCACGCTGGATACTGTTACCGTTTTTCCTGACGCCACATTTGCATCCTCCGCCCTGACAATTCCGCCGGGGAGATAAATGCTTCCAAACAGCATGGCTGCCGCCAGGAGAAAACTTAAGATTTTTCTTCCTTCTCTCATCATACTTTTTCCTCCTTGTTATTTTTCACAAAATTTCCTTCCATTTTGTAAACTGATTATACCATTTTAACATTATTATGTCTTGAGTTTTATGTCTCTTATTGTAATTTTCCTCGTCGCCATAACAAAAAAATCCACAGCAAACATATTTCCATGCTCACTGTGGATTTACTGCCATGTAATGTAATTTTATTCTGAAGTCCCGGCATAGTACATACAGCCGGCTAAATCCTTCATTCCATCCACTGATTTATTATTTGTCAGCTTTCTCCTGAACGTAAGCAGCTAATGCCTGATCCATATTTTTAATGTGATCAAACAGCCAGTCAACCACGTTTTTCTGAACCGCCGCCACAAATGCTTCTGACGGTCCTTCTTCCTCGATCAGCATCTCATGAAGCTCTTCCACGGCTTTTTTGAATTCTGCATGTTTCTCTTTATGCCCTTCAATTGCAGGGTAGGAAACTTCTTCCTGAAGCTTCTCTTCCTCGCCGAAATGGAACTCCGTATAATCTGCCAGATAATCCAGCACCTTAATTGCTTCAATTTTTCCGCCGCCCTGTTCACAGCAAGTCATAAGACCATCAATCTTGCCGATCAGCTCTTTATGCTGCCCATCAATCATGTCGTTTCCGGTTACCAGGCTTTTATCAAATTCTATTTTCATTGTTATCCTCCTCTTATTATTTACTTTCCGATTTATATTTGCTTTTATATCGCTTTTCTATAATATTAACGCAATTTCCCTATATAATCAATGAAAACTTTCACAAACTTATCAATATGCCCGGTCAGCAAAGATGTCCAACAACTCATCATAAACGAATTCTACAGAAGCATGGCGAACCGCATTTCGCCCGATATTTCCGAAATATTTCGTCCGACTCCATTTTTCATCGCCGACTACAAATCCAAAGCAAACCATTCCTACCGGCTTATCAGCCGTAGCTCCGCCCGGCCCGGCTATACCGGAAATGCCGATCCCGACCTCGCAATTCATTTCCCGAGTGATTCCTGCTGCCATAGCAGATGCAACTTCCTCACTGACTACACCATGACTTTGAATCATTTCCTCAGGGACATGAAGATACTTCATCTTTATCTCATTCGCATATGTCACCATTGAGCCGTCAATAACCCCGGAAGCCGATGCCACATTAATTAAGCGCGCCGCCGCAAGGCCGCCGGTACATGACTCTGCAAAAGCAATATGAAGCCCTTTTTCTGTCAGAATGCGTACCAGCTTTTCCTCTTTAGACTCCGGTATCGCAATACTATGCCCTTGAGAAGTATGCACCCTTCTGACTAATGCTTCGATATCGGCTTTTGTGTTTATCTTTTCCCCGCAAATGTTGTTTTCCCCAATCAAATGCTGAAGGCTTAAGATTCCTGCATTATGATAGTCAGCCCCGCCGGAAGAGCCACAGTAGGAGCTTAATACAAGCGGCCGGATGCCCATTTCAAACAAATCCGCGGCACTTGACAGGACACAGCACTCTGTATCCACCCCGACTACAAAGACATACTCCGGCAGGCTTCCCTCGTTCAATTCTTTCAGTGCCTGCAGTAAATCCCCGTTCACCGCAGAGTATTGCGTTTTTTCTACGACCCGGTCTGCATAAGACTTCACATTTCCGGCTAACTGCTGTTCCTCTTCCGTAAGCAGCGACTCCCATCCCATCAGTTCGATAATCGGACTATGAGGATAATTGGAATATTTTGCCGCTATCACAGCGTCAAACACCCTTAATTGCAGCAGACCGTCAATTGCCCCGCAGGTATCTTTAGTCATGTCGTTTCCAATAAAACCTTTCTGGATATCAACAACCACTAAAATATTCTTCATAGAATCATCTTCCTTTCTTACCTGCTCTTTATCTGAACATTAAACTTCCTCACTGTTGTTCTTATAATGTCCATTAAGACAGCAACTCATTCAGCGCGGTATCATACTTTCTATAATCCCACTGTTTATAATTCTTTTGCCTCAGCCCTTCACCGGTTGCCTTCACTCCCGACGCCTGAGATTCAAGATAATATGAATACATGGTAACAAAATCCAGACAGTCATATTTCTTTTTATCAAAATCCTCCGTCTCCGGCAATGGTTCCGGTATTAACTGGCTTTCAACCAGACATGGATGCATCTTAAGCGGAACACTCTTGTGCATAGTGTAATTTCCTGCTTCAACATAGAGTTTATAGTACCGGTCATACTGCTCTTTTGTAGGACATAAAAAGCCCTGCGTCCTGAGAAATGCATTCCATCTTCTGTGTTCGATCCAGGCAAGCTCGTGTTCCTGGATTTCTGTTAATTCAGATTGCGTGTAAACACAAAAATCCCTCCGTATGCCTTTCTGCAGAGAATATGTTTTCTGAATCATTCCAAGTCCGAACAGTTTATATGGCGCATGCACATCTCTTGCCAGATTCGCCCAATATGTATATTCGTCTTTTTGCGCTTTCATCTGATTTGCCTTATTATACAATGCTTCATTTGAAAGCGCCCGTGCCGTAAAGTCAGCCATAAATACATTTTTACAGCTGAATCTTTCTTCCAGAGTTGCAAACGGAACAATATAAGGATCAAACGCTGATGGTTTCAGAATCCGGGCTGCCTCGGCAAGGTTTACATCAAATACAGCCGGAGCTATTACGGCATGATCTGCCTTTTTGCCGTCCAGCATCTTTCTGGCCAGCAGAAGCCTTAACTTGTCCGCAGCCGCGAGATTCTTTTCGTCTGACCCGAGTGCTATTATATAATAATTTGTCTGTTCCAGCAGACCGTCAGGATATTTTTCAGAATCAAAAACATCCTCAACATCTGTAAAGACCGGAGCTATGCAATATGGTGCATTTCTTTTTTCCGAGGAATCAAACGGATGCGTCCGCAGAATAGGAGAATCTGCATCACAGCTTTCCAATAACTCCGGACATTTTTCTTCAAGCCGGCATTTTAAATCAGCTGCATTCTGCGACACCACATTGATATGGAGCTGAACTCCAAAAATCTGTCCGCACCAGAAAGCCGCCTTGAATGCTTCTTCCGCAATCTGTCCGCTTCCAAGAACAGTCACATACAAATCCTTTGCTTTTCGCCCGTTTTCTGAAATCAATGGAAGAAACAGCGGTACATCATACATCAGATTAATTGCCGCATTCATGTAATCTCTGATAGTCCGGATGACCACTTTCGACGCATTTTCATCCATATTTTTACAGATACTGTTTATCATGGTACAGTCTACATCTTCCTGAGCAAATACAAATATCTTCGTCACCGGCTCATCACCTTTAGTGTTTTCCGGCCACAAAGGCCTTCCGCCTTTTTTCTCTTTCAGCAAATACGACAATGTACTTATATTTTCCCGTGATTCAGAATCAATCAAAAAATAGCTGACAGAACGTGATTTTCTCAGATTGAGATGAAGAAGGTCTGCTTTTACACAAACAGCTCCCAAGGCTTTTGCCCTGTTAAACAGTTCAGAGCTTATTTCTGATTCATCATCCAGATAAGCATCGGTAAAGACCAGTACGGGCCTTGCTTCAAAATATTTCAGTTGAAGTAGTTTTTTATAATTATCATCTTTGTAAATATCTTCTGCCAGGGTAATAGATGCTTCGTTAAGTTCAGAAAAAACGAACTTATGCCTGTACGGCATAAGACGTAGTTTAATATGAGGGAATGTACCGGTCAAAATATCCAGTAATAAAGCTCCGCCGAGTACAGGAGCGCAGACATTTAACACAGAGATCACAAAGCCATATACATTAGCCCACACAGGAAGCCCCGCCGTCTCCAGCAGATCTTTCCCTGCAACAGTGTAATTGGTATAATCCTCATCCATACTGAATGTCTGCAGAGCATGAATCATGCTGTCAAACAGTGATTCACCTACGGTAAGCCCACTCTCACCGCTGATACTGCCGCATATGCCGACAACAAACCGGGCGATCCAGATCAGCCCGAATACATACATCGTAGCCTTCAGTTTTTTGTTGGCAGAATGCCTTTTTTGCATTATGAATATCGGAACAGACAATACCGCAAGCGTCAGAAACCCAACAATAACCGAAGCAAAAATTTCATTACTCATATCAGCTCACCCCTCCTGCATCTTTTGTATTTTTATTATCGTATCCTCTTTATGGCAATCCTCTTCTGTGCTCTCAAGAATATTTTCATTTCATTCTGATTTCTGAAATTTATGTTAAATTGTGTAATAGCAATTCATGTGATCAAACCTCTGATAGACCAGGTTCTCTTTTTTTAAACACATCTCTTGAAACAGGTTTTTCTGTCATGTATGGATCTTGTGCTTTTTTATGCATTAACTCTCCAGTAACTATATGTTCATTTTCCGCCCATTGTTGTTCAATATGAATCAAAGCCCATTGTCTTCTGCAGAAGCTAAAATATCGAATCCCTGAAAGCATCAAATATTCATCTTCTCTGTATTCAATTATATTTTCCTTATCATTTCCACTGTATTCGGTATCATGTCTTCACATATACTGATTGTATAATCCTGGTATTTTCTCGGGTATATAACATCTTCTTTCTTTTTTACTTCGACAGAATCGAACAATTTATATGCCGGACAATCTCCCACTTCCTTACTATGCTTAAACACAATTAATTCCCGAACAGCCATCTTCCCCCTTGCTGCAGAACGGTCATTCTCAAACATATTAATGATTGCATCCCACAAAAGTTCCAAATCATCTTCTGAGAATCCTGTCACTTTTCTGGCCAGATTTGCCGAAATATATCCTTCGGCCCGATACAACGCATACGGAACAATATTTTTACGTCCCATTTCTGTATTTTTATTCTCAGCATCTTTTTCAGTAGTAATTGCCACTCTGGTTATCGTTACTTCCTGACTTACAATAGGGTCAATACTCCTTGCAAATCCAATCTGCACAGGCCCTCTAACCTGTCCACAGTTTAAGGACACCTTTACAAAAGTTGTCATAACTGCTCCAAATGTACGAATGTCATAAAAATTCTGACACATAAAATTCCTGATTTTTATATCCGCATCCGGATCCTTTTTTTTCAGCTCTTTCACTGTTTTTTCATTTACTCCAAGATATTCAAGAGCTCTGTTATCACTTCTATTAAGCGGAACATCCTCTTTAATGTATATACCGTACCCCGGTTCATCCTCTTTTATCATCTCAACATAATTTCTTATTTTACGTTTCAAACATACATCCGTAACCAACCCATATCCTGTCTCAGGGTCAATTCTTGGCATATTACCCGCGTCGGGGTCTCCATTGGGATTCCCATTTTCAACGTCAAATAAGATAACAAATTCATATCTGTTTTTAATCACCTCACTCATTTATTCATCCTCCTTTTTCTCATATAATTTCTGTACCTGATGATAATACCCCAATATAAAGTGCCCCTGCTCTTCTAGCGTAAAGCTTTTGGGGAATTCTGTTATTTTCCCCAGCAATTCTGCAAGTAGCCCCTCAAAGTATGCCTTTCTCCATTCTTTTTGTCTTCCTATTTTCCTAAGATGACTGTTCTTTAGTTTCATCAAAATTGGAAAAACTGAGACCGGATTTGCACAAGCCGCATTGAAATATCTATCTTTTATCGTTGCATTAATCTCTGAACTTGCATCTTTCTGTATGTATTCGAGTACTGAAGAGATTCTTCCTAATACATATGCCGTATCACTTGTTTCCTGATTTAATCCCACAAAATTCTCCTCCTTTTCCAATGCTTTGTTCTGAATTAAATAAGCCTTGATGATTGCTGCTCGACCCCATGTAATTTTTCCTTGTTCTGCTCGTATCCGTATCAATATGTCATTGTAGAGGCTTTCCGGATATCTGCTATTTTCTAAAACTGCTCTTAAGACCGCCCCTGGAAGATTCGGTATCGGCTTCTTATCTTTGGATTTCTGATTGATAGTCTCATTTATCATACTGCCGACTCCCAGAAATTCCCGTTTTTCCCTGGATGGCTTTACTAATTCCATTCTGTTATAATGCTTTAGAAGATTGTCCAGAATCTTTCCGAAACTATTTTCATAAAAAAATCTAACTGCCAATCTGGCTGCATTAGGCGACAATCCTAAGATATAGAATCTCTGATTGATATTCAGTTTTATACCATTGACATCAATTGCCCTCTTCTCTTTCAAATTCTGAAAAATATTTTTTATTATTTCCTGATTATCCTCTCGAGGCTCTAAAAATCCACATAAAAGATCCTGATATATTTCATCTCCGTCTTCCGCCCAATAAACAACCGTCGTATCCCCAAACTGAAAAACATATTCTCTTTTTGCTAAAAGATAATTTAATGCCGTTGTATAAGCAAATGCCGCGTATTTCCCTACCGATGCATTATAACTCTGCTCTTTTCCATATGATTCAAATGCAGGTGCATTAAATGACACTAATGCCGCTCCACTTGATTGTGCTCCTTGTACACCTCTTATAGTCGAATGGATTCTTGCAATTTCGTCTTTTCTTCCCGTAACAAGACATATCCCCGTCACTTGTTCTTCTTTCTGATTTAGAAAGTTTTCCCAAGCCATATGTATTTCCTTATCATCCTGCGCTTCTTTTTCATTCATTACAAAAATCAGATTACTTCCATCCGTAATTTCTTCCCATATCTCTATCAGCTTATCATTTTCTTTCGCTTTTTCCGGATTCCATGTACAGAAAAAATTTCTTACAGCTTCCGCCATCTCTCCACTTACTGATTCCAATATTTCTAAATGTTTTTCTCTGGATGCTTCAAAGCATTCTTGTACTCTTTTCCCATTTCCCAATGTGTCAACTCCCAAAATATATTTGGAATTATCACAAAGAAAATTTGCTAATACACCGGAAGATCGGGAGACTGTTTGCGGAACCGTTCTATATACCGGCAGCCATACCTTAGTTTTCCCTCTTTCTATTTCCTGCTTTAAAGTTATCACCTGTTTAATTCTGCCACTTACGTCCAGATTTAACGCATATGAAACTTTTGCCCGGCACCATCCTTGAGCTGCAACTTTATTGTTTTCCAACAACGTCTCATAACAATCTACCAATGCCTGTAAAATCATCGAATCACCTCACAGTTTTTCAGATCAATAATTCCCTTTTTCATAATTGCCCTAAAAAACATAGGCTGAATATTCTTTGGATCTGAATAATCCAGATCATACAACATAAATCCTAAATCCCGTTCATCTTCACCATCATAAGCTGTATGTATTTCATCTTCTTCGCACAAACAGAATCTTACCGGGAATTCCCTGCATCCGAAATAGGGCGTATGAAAACATTCTCCTCTTCTTAGCCTTCGCATAATAATATCCTTAAATTTTCCAGGATTATCACTGACATTTGCTTTGTCCGTCATCTCAAAATGCGCTTCTATAACATATTCTACATTCCTAAGCAATATAGAAGATCTTTGTACGATTTCTGTTTTACTGCTAAGATAAAGTCTTTTGGGATTTCCATTATACACCGGCAATACATTATTAGCTGATACTTTACTTTTTACTTCGTTTCGTCTGACACTTGTAAATTGTATTGGTTTATTTACATAAATCTTATCAACAATCCATTTCATACCGGGATGCCAATAAACAGCTTCTAAGATTCCTCTTGCTGCCGAAGGTGTCATGACATCATAAGAACATCTTTCCACTTTCATCTCCGGCCTGCTGAATAAAGCATAGTCTCCCCAGACTTTCACTTTTACATTTTTTGCCATGGACATTCCTCTCCTTTTTTATAAAATCTCTCCTTTTCCATAACATGCTGCAATATAATCGCGTGGCTGAAAATAAAAGTCTGTATTGTAATCAGATATTTTCTCATCAATCCATGAATGATATACTTTCCAGATTCCTCCTACTATATTCTCATCCGAGTAGCTATCCTCAATCAATCTTTCATATACTTCCCCAATAGTCCAATAATCTGGTATTCGATATCTGCATTCTCCAACATTGTCAAAAGTTCCTGATACAATTTGACATTCATTAATAAATTCTGATGCGACTTTTTCTATTGGTTCACAATGTAAAATATCTGAATATTCGTAAATCCTCTCTAAAGTCTTTTTCCCCAGATCATCTAGAATTTCCCCCCTCCTTTTCTTCTGAATTCTTCCTATATATTCAATCAGACTGCAAGTATAAAATAGTTTATTATTATTCTTTGTGCCCATATACTTCCTCACTTCCAAGAAACGTTAATGTGTTTAAAGCCGAAATCGTATGAAAACTAATCTGATGAGTAGGATGATTAAATTTCGCCAATTCCCAAAATGCCGCTCTCGATATTTTATTATCTATAAAATTTTGCACATAATTAAAGACTGCATCATCTGCCATTGGACCTTCTACAATGTCAAATGTATGAGGCTTCCCCAATCTACATCCAACAATAAAGTCCAGCCATTCTTCCGTCATTGTAGCAAATCTTAAATATTTTAATTTTTCATTTGGTACATAATCATATTTGTTAATATACCCCTTGTTTCCAAATCGGGTTGCCCATCTTTTTGCCTGTATTTCATATTCTGTACAGTAAAACCCAAAATAGAAGTCTTTATTATACATAGCTTTTCTTATTTCCGGATACTCAACTACCTCTTTACTTCCATGATATAAAATCATAATATCTCCTTTCCTTTAATTTTATTTTTTCATTTTAAGTTAACATAACAATATAACAATTTGCTTAATATTGTCAATATTTCTTTTACTATTTTATATCTTATCTCTTCTTTTTTTTTTCAATATCATATGATATATTGAAATAGTCTTTTGGATTTGCCAATTGTGGATTGAAATATTTTAAGTTATCATTAACCGTTTTAGGAGAAGAGGGAAGTGCAGGGTGCACTTCCCTCTTCTCTTAAAACAATATCGCCTCCCCATATTAAACATCCAGAATAAGACCCATCTCTTGTGTATATTTTTCCAGTGATTTCAACACAAAATATTCTTCCTTTGTATCTGCCGTCATCTCTCCTAACATTCCCGACGCATACATCTTCTTGAAATCATTTTCATCAATGTTTACACAATAATGTCCCATTTGCCTTACTAATTCTTTCGTAAAACCCTTTGTTTTTATTTGTGTTAATATTTTCTGAGCCTCTTCTTCTTTTGGAACGAAAACAGTTTTAGAAGTATCCTCAATCAACTTGAATTCCCTGGCCGCACCAGCGAATTGAAAATTACCCTTTCTAAATTTTTCCATTATTCCTTTTTTATCCAGATTATCCCCGCGAAAATGATACAGCATCTCAAAATATTTATTTATCGTATTCAATTCTTCCAGATTTCTGTTTTCTTCAAGCAGACTTTCTGTCACTTCCATTTGTTGTCTCTGCACTTGTACGAATTCTTGTTGATCCAGTTTAAAAATATACGTAAAGCATTCTGTATCCGTTCTTTTTCCTTCCCGGTTACATCTACCCGCGGCCTGTATAATAGAATCTACTCCTGCCAGTTGTCTGTATACCGTTTCAAAATCCAAGTCTACCCCAGCTTCTACAAGACTGGTAGACACCACAATACATTTTTCTTGTTTCTTTAATCGTTCTCTAATTTCATCCAGCACTTTCTTTCTATGAACAGGATACATGGATGTTGACAAATGATATACCCCTTCCCCCTTTATACTCTGATAAATACTTTGGACACGCTTTTTTGTATTCAGAATACAGAGCACTTGATTCTCCAGTTCCAATCTTTGAATCAATTCGCTTTGCATAATCTTGTTCAAATTTTTAATAGATACGCGTTTAAAAAAGGAAAATTGTTCATCCATTCGCACACATAATTCCGTAATCTTTATTTCTGATGATAATAATTTTTTTAATGCAGGCTGTGTCGCTGTACATAATACAATACTGCTATGATAATAACGGATCAATTGCTCCAATGCAGCAATACATGGTTTCAGATAGTCATTGGGAATCATTTGTGCCTCATCAAAAATAATAACACTATTAGTCATATTATGTAATTTTCTACACTTAGATGGCTTATTTGAAAATAAGGACTCAAAAAACTGCACATTCGTAGTTACTATTACCGGTTTATCCCAGTTTTCTGTTGCAAGCTGCATCGACTTCAATTCCTCGTTCAATTCATAATCAACGGCATAATGACACTCCAATACATTATCTTTTCCCAGTATATCAGTAAATATCTTTGCATTTTGTTCAATAATACTGGTATATGGAATCACATATATGATTCGTTCCATATGATGTTCTTTCGCATGCTTTAAAGCAAATGCAAGTGAAGAAATTGTTTTTCCACCTCCGGTAGGAACAGTAAGCCGAAAAAGTCCTTTATCCCCTTCACCCTTTTTAATACAATGCTGCAGTATTTCCGTTCTTCTCCCGTTTATCGTATTCAAGTCATGGTTATCCATCCATCCGGATATATACGATTCCAACTTTTCATACAACCTTTCCATCGGCTCTCCACTATCCCTGATACTTTCTCCATTCATGAATAGTTCTGTATCAATATAATCCGCATCAACAAGACAAGAATAAATCATTCTTATTAACATGCTGGCACAAAAATCCAAATTTTCTCCTTTAACCGGTTGAAAAGGCAAATTTTTTAATTTAGGTATCTCAATCTCCTGCGCAAATGCCTGATAATCCTCCAGTTTCTTTTTTAGCCTTCCCAACATTGTTCCCTGTGCACTCGTATCACTGACACCACCCGTATCAGGCAAACCTGCGTGATGTCCTGCAATACAATAGCTCAAAAACTGATATGCTCCTTTTTGCTCCCAGCACACTTTTGCTCCGGCTGTGGAATGGTCTACCTTTTCTTCTTTACCATGAAGTCTTTCCTGAAATTTTATGGAATACTTTCCTATATCATGCAAAATTCCACAGCAATATCCCCATTCGTATGCTCCAAAACTATCCGCAAAATTTCCGGAAAGAACTGCTGTATTTTTTAGATGTTCAAACAACATCTGTTCTTTTCCATTTTCATTAAGATGTGCTAAATATTCCATTTTGTTTCTCCTGGTTCTAAACTTGCTTCTTATATTTGCATGACTAAATTATACCACAGCACAATACTTCAACCAAACATTGTCTTTCAAAAAATGGAGAGCCTCATGCATTCCGCTTCCCTCTATCCATCGCTTTCAGCCCGGCGGGCGTTGCCGCCCAGCCGAAGCCTATAATATTAGATGGTGTCAAGATAGGACTAAACTTTTAATATGTTTATTTCTAATTTAATCATTTTATTCTCATAATCCTGCAGTTCATGAATAATATTATCAATAAATACAATTTCCTGTAACAACAACTTTATAATTCATACTTTTCCCTCATGCCGGCAATAACATCATCCGCAGACTTATAATTACCCTGTAATGCAGATAATCTTGATTTTAATTCCAAAAGCGCCCCCGATACCTTCTGCTGTGGTAATCATCGTGTTGATAGCATTTCCACCCATGGAGCCCCATTTCATGTGACTAATGTTTCCTGCGGTAGCAGATCTACCATATTTCTGGCGATGGCAGGCAGCATTCCAGCAATCTTTGCAAGAATCTCTGCACCTGTACCATCCTTTTCGGCCAGTTTGTTCTGTACCAAAGACAGAAACATTTCTACCAGTGCGCCGTAGTCGATTTCCTTAAGTTCAATGGTGATTTTCATGTTGTATACCTCCTGTTTTATGAATGGAGTGTAGCATATCCTCATTTTTATCCTTTCAATTTATTTCCAGACATTATAATCATGCGATCTCATTGAAAACACGGAAATAGTACGAATTAGGGGATTGCAGAAAAATCCTGCTTCGCAGGATGTATTCCACATTAGTAACAATAGAAAAGGGGATTACTTTTGGCGTGTAGCAAAAACCACACCCTCAAAGTAATCCCTTACGGTTCTGTCAGATGCATCATCCATCTGCGGATTCCTGGATTCCAGCATAACATCATATCTTCCTAATCCACTTTCCGGAAGGCGCATTTTTCTTTGCCCCTTGATTTATGCCCCTTCAGAAGCCTAATTTATGCAGCAATTTTTCAACATCAACAGCTTTCAGCACCTTACCCATAGATACAACCTTTTCATTGACCACAAGAGCAGGCATACTCATAACACCGTATTCCATAACCTTTTGCATATCGGTGATATATTCCACTTCCACAGACAACCCCATTGCTTTTACGGCTTCTCTAGCATTTTCATATTGCTCGTGACAAGATTTACACCCTGCACCTAAGACTTTCATACTGCAAATACTGTCTTTTGCTTCAGGACAGCAATCGTTCGTGGTTTCATCGCTTTCTCTTGTGGTACATCCGCAGTTGCAAGCGCAAGAGGGAGTCTTTGTTTTTTCTTCCTTTTTCTTTCCAAAATTAAATAATGACATAGTATTATCCTCCAATTTCTTTTTTATTTACAACCACAATTGATACCATTTTTCCGCCATTTTCTTATCCTCCATATTCTAAATAATCATTGGCTGTATCAAATTAAAGAAGTAGCCTACAATGATGATCCCTATTGTGCAGATTGCAATGAAGATACCGAGCAGTTTCGGTTTTACCGCTTTGCGCAACATAATCATTGACGGCAGAGAAAGCGTTGTGACAGCCATCATAAAGGACAGCACCACGCCGAGCAACGCGCCTTTTGCAAGCAGGGCTTCCGCAATCGGTATTGTGCCAAATATATCAGCATACATAGGAACACCTGCGATTGTAGCAAGAACCACACCAAAAGGATTGTTGTCGCCGAGAACTTTTACGATAAATACTTCGGGAATCCAGTTATGAATCAGTGCTCCAATACTTACACCGATTAAGACATAAGGTGCAACCTTTTTTGCAGTGGCAACAACCTGCTCCCACGCATATTTCAATCGATCTTTGAAATGCAGCTCCTCCTGCGGAACATCAAGTGACCGCCCGTTACGGATGTATTCTTCCACCTGATTTTCAAGATGTAGTTTCTCAATCAGCGTGCCTCCTGCAACGGCAATGACAAGACCGAACACAACATAAATAACTGCTACCTTCCACCCGAAAATACTCATCAACAGTACAAGGCTTCTGAGGTCAACCATCGGAGAAGAAATCAGAAAAGAGAATGTTACTCCAAGTGGTAGCCCTGCACTCGAGAATCCAATAAACAACGGTATCGACGAGCAGGAGCAAAACGGAGTTACTGTTCCAAGCAGGGCGGCAAGTATATTTGCCATATTCCGTGAAAATTCCCAAGTATCTTTTT
Organism: Lachnospiraceae bacterium; assembly: GCA_004556565.1. Taxonomy (GTDB): domain Bacteria; phylum Bacillota; class Clostridia; order Lachnospirales; family Lachnospiraceae; genus Schaedlerella. The sequence continues at coordinate 65,325 of SFGN01000015.1, forward strand.
TGTTCTCTCCGGCGGAAAGTAGCTCTGAATATACGAAATAATCAAAATCAAAACACCTAAGAGCACCATTATTTTAATGGTATCATAAATGAAAAACTGAATGCTGCCGCCAATCTTGCTTGTTGTGTTTAAGTCACAAGCATTCAGAACTGTACTTATCAGTCGGTTCAGCCAGTGCATTCCGAGGATTTCATTTTGAAAGAAATCCCACGTTGTTTTTATTGCTTCCATAAGAATCCTCCTTAATAAATCGAAGCATTGAAATGTGTCTATTAGAAACGCTCAAAAAAGTACTTATTCCTTCCTTTTTAAGTGCTTGTTCTTCCGACAATCCCAACTCATTTTTCGGGATTATTTTCCTTCCGTTGCATAAACTGCAAAAAGAGCTTGTGAGCAGAAATATTTATCTGCAAAACGCTTTTATGCTAATCCAACATTGTTCATTATATTTGCTCCTTATTTCTCGCAATACGTCTTTTCATCTACTGTGCAAGTTATTTTTGTAAGTTCCTGCAAACATTGTACCGCATAGTCTATACCCTCCTGCGAAATAGAGTAGTGCATCCATTTACCCTCTTTCCGTCCAACCACAATACCGGAATCACAAAGAATCTTCATATGATGGGATAATGTGGGCTGGGTAACATTAAGTTCATCCAGCATTTTGCAGGCACATTTTTCACCATTTCGGAGCATTTTCAAAATGCGGATACGGTTTTCATCACAGAACGCTTTGAAAGTCAATGCTGTTTTTCTTTCATCCACTCGAAACACCTCACATAGATATTTGTCTATTTGTCATTATATGCATCATATTGGTGTTTGTCAATGCGTTTTGAAAATAATAGAATGAAAATGGCGGCATACTACAAAACGGAGAGCACTCACGCTCTCCGTTTTCCTCTATCCATCATCTTACAAAACACTACCGCCACTCCCGTGCTCACTGCCGTTGCAGCGATTCCGGGTCCTACGACCGCCGCAGGATTCACGCTGCCATACTGACTTCGGTAGGCAATCATATTTACCGAAATCAACTGCAATGACGAGATATTAATAATCAAAAAAGTACACATCTCATTACTTGCCACGCCTTTCTTCCTCACCAATCCCGGTACACGTCCACGCCTCCTGTCTTCCTCCAGCTTCTCCAGTTCATCCATCGCTTTCAGTCCTGCAGGCGTTGCCGCCCAGCCCAGGCCTAGCAGATTAGCAATAAAATTCACAGCAATCTGTTTTTTTGCAGGATGCCCTTCCGGAATTTTGGGAAATAAAAACCGTATCAGCGGCTCCATTTTATCCGACGCCATCTCAATCAGCCCTGCCCCTGTTGCTATTTCCATCAGACCCATCCAGAAAGACATAACACCGATCATGGTAATACAAAGTGTCACTGCTTCCTTCGCCGAATCCAGTGCCGCGTTCGTAAGCTCCGGCATCCGTCCCGTAAATGCTCCGTACACGACACCGACAATTATCATTCCAGCCCACAGATAATTCATATGCTTTCCTTTCTATATTTCTCTTTTCCACTATTTTTCTGTTTTCTCTTCTGCCAGCAATTCTGCATACTTTTGCACCAGCTCAAACGGTGCCGGACCTACAGACAACACCGCTTTATGAAATTCTTTTTGCGAAAAATCCTCTCCCTTTTCTTTCATCCAGTCCCTTTTCAATTCAAGAAACTCCAGATAACCTATATAATATTTCAAATAATTACCCGGAGATCCGATAATCAGGTCATAGATTTCTTCAATCTTTACAGTCTGTGTAATTCCGTAATTTGAGAAAAACGCAATCGTGTCAAGAAGACTCCACCCTTCATAGTGAACCCCGATGTCAGCAAGCGAATATAATCCCAGCAATATAGAATTATTCTTTTGTAGAAGTGTTGCCTGCTGTTTTGTCAGCGGTGCCAGATAATAACTGCACATTTCCGCATACGTTGCCCATCCTTCTACATATCCACCGAATCCAAAACTCATTCTCACAGGATCCGGATTCGTTTCAGAGAAATATACCGTCTGATACAAATGTCCGGGATAACCTTCATGTGCGAGTGTTGTAAAAAGTGTAAGAGTATTCCCCATATATGCCTGGTTCACATAAATCACATTTTGCTCATAATCATCAATCGCCGGTATCATATAAAATGCCGGGCTTAAATGTTCCTCCATTGCCTCCGGCACATATTTTACCTGAACCGTCGTATCAGACAGTTCCGGAAATGCACCACTTATTTTCTCCTTCAGATCCTGCAGGATCGTGACCGGATTCTCTTCTGCCATCATTTCCTCACACGACACAGCTGCATCTATTGAAACTTCCCCAACCAATACCTTTCCTGATAAAGATATCCCCGCCGATACTTCCGCTGCTGCTGATGTTTCATCTGTCCCCGGATTCTCTCCCGACTCCGACCTTTCTATCCCAAGCACCTGCTCCATTGCCTCAAGATCATCGAGGATCTGTGCCTGTGTCATCAATTTCATTTCTTTAATTGTCCTGTCAGAACCTACCATTGCCTGAACTTCCTGCTCATAATAATCCTTTCCTTCCGGCAGATAGCACAGCCCCCGTTCATTCTTCCCCGTACCTTTCAGCTTTTCAATCTCTGAAATAAGTTTTTGATACGCAGGCAGAATATAAGTCTCCAATATCAATGCATTTTCCTGAATATAATCACTTTTTTCTTTATCTGTCATATCTTTTATCTGCTGTATCCTCTCCACAAAAGAAGAAATCAGATAATTGCTCTCTTTCATATTGATAAATGCATTGCATTGTTCTATCACCTGCTCTGCCGCCTCATCGGACATAAACAATCCTGCTTCTGATTTCTTCCTCTCAAATACTGCTATTTGTTCAAAATAATCCGTAGTGGTTTTCATCAGCTCAAGGTATGTTTCAACATCCTCCCGGGTATCGAGCGCATATTCCGACAACACCACGGGAAGCTGTGTCTGGACCCCGCTTACAAGGCCAAGGGGTTCATCATATAACAGGTACTCTGCATCCCCCTTTACTATATCCGTGTAATATTCAAGGATTTCGTATGTAAGCCTGTTTTCCACAGATAGTTTTTCCTTTGAATAATTATCCAGCTTTTTCTCAAGATTCTCCACTGTCGCAAGCACCGTCTCCTTGTCTGATTCAATGTTGCCAAATGTGACCGGAGCGTAATCAATCCCATAATCTTCCGGATTTTTTAATGTATAATGCAGATTAACGGTATTGGATGCGGCCTCCTGACAGAATAATTCCCTGGTAAAACGCCGGAACATGCGGTCCTCCAGCGACTCATTTTCCCCTTCCAGATTCTGAAAAAGGATTGCACCTGCCGGAATAAATATCAGCAGAAAAACGGTGACGATACACGGGAAATAGGAGCGGATTTTGTCAGGTATACGATGGTACAGAGAAGAAAATTTTGACATACAATGCCTCAAATATTTTTTTATATCTTATGCACCAAAAAAGAACCCTATTCAGATAACAGTTATCCTCATTCGTGAATTTCGCGGCATATCTCATCCTTTTTTTGAATAAACATAGAAAAAACTTCCCTGCCGGAGGCTGCCTGTCAATGCGGCTGCTTTTATATATATCAGATTTTATCATTCCGTTCCTTATTATTTCCATTGTTATCTGTGGGCTTGCCAACAAAGTAAATGTTTACGACAGATTTATCAAAGGTGCCCGGAGCGGTTTTCTCACGGTAATCAAAATCATGCCCACCCTGATCGGACTGATGACCGCAGTAGGTATTCTCCGCGCCTCCGGATTTCTGGAATTCATTTCCGGAATCATCGGACAATTCACAATACATATTGGTTTCCCCGGAGAACTCGTCCCGCTCTGCATCGTCAAAATGTTTTCATCATCGGCCGCTTCGGGCCTCCTTCTGGACATCTTAAAAGAATACGGCCCCGACTCCCTGATTGGAAAAATTGCCTCAATATCACTTTCCTGCACAGAAACAATTTTTTACACAGTAAGCATATATTTTATGTCCGTAAATGTCACTAAGGCAAGATACACCATCCCCGGCGCTCTGATCGCTACATTATCAGGTCTTATCGCCAGCGTCATTCTGGCAGGATATATGCCAACATAATATATCGATTCAACAGTTCAGAAATATTCAAAATATAATACCCTTCATACAAACTCGATTTGCCCACAATTTTAATAATATCTGCATTGTTCTTCATATTGTTTTGATACTTTGGATATGCTAAAATAGAAAAAACGGACATTGGAGGTGGGTTGGCCATGGCAAAAGTAATTTTGAAAAATTTGAATAAAACATATCCAAACGGATTTATTTCTGTAAAAAATGTCTGTCTTGAGATTTCAGATGGTGAATTTGTTGTGTTCCACGGTCCAAGCGGATGCGGCAAATCCACGATACTTCGTATGATTGGCGGAGTGGAAGATATTACCTCCGGTGAGATTTACCTCGGCAATGATTTGTTAAATGACATTCTTCCGAGAGACAGGCATCTTGCGATGGCTTTCCCTCATTATGCCCTGTACCCTCACCTGAATGTGTTTGAAAATATTGCACTCGGCCTCCGTCTCAGGAATTTTCCATATAATATTATAAACTCCCGTGTGAAGGAAGCCGCCGGTTTCTTTGAAATCTCGTCCCTGCTGGACAATCGTATCCGTGATCTGAATGACCTGGAAAAGCAGCGGGTCGCATTATCCAAGGCAGTCGTTTTCCACCCGAAGGTTCTTCTTGTGGATGAAGATTTCGCACAGGATGATGATATCCGGCATTTTGAAATGGTTCAGGACATTTTAAAAATCAACAAAGAACTCGGCATCACTGTTCTTTACGTCACAAATGACGGCGATGAAGCACTGGCTCTCCATAAAAAAATCATTTACATGGAAAATGGCGAAATTACAGAAATCAAAGAGGCCGAACCGGAAGAGGACTGAACATCATTTTCATATTGATATAATAAAAACCCCTCTTATTTACAATCCATTAAACTATTGTAAATAAGAGGGTACTTTTTAAGAGTTTTCCCCACGGGCGAGATAGTTATACACATCCCGTTTTGATAATCCCCTGTCTTTTGCAACTTTTTTCATTGATTCTTTTTTATCAATTCCCCTGGAAAGATAAATCTGCATATGATCTTCTATGCTCATTTCTTCCCATCGCTTCTGCTCTTCCATTTCCATATCTTCACGGCTTCGCCCTTCAATAACCAGGACGCACTCACCTTTCGGTTCATGTTCCACATAATAAACACACGCTGTCTCCAGTGTCGCTGCAAATGCTGTTTCATGCTTTTTAGTAAGTTCCCGGCACACTGTGATCCGGCGTCCTGCTCCCAGACGTTCTTTCAACAGCTCAAGCGTTTTTAACAGCCGATGAGGTGCTTCATACAGAATAATCGTCCGGGTTTCTCTCTCCAGCTCTTTCAGAATTTCTTCCCGCTCCTTTTTATCTGACGGAAGAAATGCTTCAAATGCAAATCTTCTGGTCGGTAATCCCGAAATTGTCAGTGCCGTGATACACGCAGCTGCCCCCGGAAGCGAAGTGACAGTAATCCCCGCATCATAGCACATCTTCACCAGTTCTTCCCCCGGATCGGAAATTCCCGGCGTCCCCGCATCAGTTATCAGTGCAATGTTTTCCCCGGCAAGCAGACGCTCCACCAGCTTCCTGCCTTTATCAAATTTATTATACTCATGATAACTCGTCATCGGTGTCTGGATTTCAAAATGATTGAGAAGTTTAATACTATTGCGGGTATCTTCTGCTGCAATCAGATCCACTTCCTTCAATGTCCGGATTACCCGGAATGTCATGTCTTCCAGATTGCCTATCGGAGTTGCACACAAAAATAATGTTCCTGCCATATCTATCCCCATTTTCTGCTGTATCTCTTCATTAATTGTGAACTGTTATTGATACATGATGATCGGAGGCTCTACTTTCACCCTCGATTTTCCGCCTTTCATCCCTTCAATAAGAACCATTGTCGGTTCTTTATCGATATATGGATGTACAAACTGAATCCGTTTTGGCTCAATCCGGTAACTGCACATCTTCAACATAATCTCTGCCAGACGGAAGGGCTTGTGTATCATATAGAACCGCCCCTTGCTTTCCTCAAGAATCCTGCTGCTTTCACGAAGAATATCCTCCAATGTGCAAAGCACTTCATGCCGTGCGATCGTACGTGCGTCACCACAATTTTTCAGGCCATGATTATCTATCATATACGGCGGATTAATGGTAATGACATCAAAAGAGGCAGTCCCGAATATGTCCGCCGCCTCTTTGATATCTCCTGTTACAATGTCTATTTTCTCCTGCAGACCGTTCAGCGCCACGCTGCGCCTTGCCATATCTGCACTTTCTTCCTGAATCTCAAGCCCGGTAAAATGTTTTCCTTTTGTCTTTGCCGAAAGGAGTATGGGGATCACGCCTGTGCCTGTTCCCATATCCAGCACACGCTCCCCGGGCTTCACTTTCACAAAATCCGACAAAAGAACTGCATCAACGCCAAAACAAAACTTCCGGGAATCCTGAATGATCTCATATCCGCTGAGCTGCAGATCATCCATCCTTTCCCCGGGCTTCAGAAACGATTCCGCTTCCTCTCTGGTCCTCATCATTCTAATTTCGACGCTCCCGTTTCCTTTTCCAATGCTGCAAGCTTCTTCATCTCTTCTTTAGAAATCTTCGACTTCTTGCGGTGAGGCTTAAACTTCAGCTCATCCGCATGATATTCACGAATTTCCTTCTCGTCATCATCCAGTGTCACTATAACTTTCACAAGTTTCCGCAAAACACTCAATGAATTCACAACTCCTGACAGACCTTCTGGTGTCGTAACAGTATCTCCTACTGCCGGAAGCTGGCTGTTCAAATGTTCATAAGTCTCTTCCTCATTTGTCAGGCAGCACATCAGCCTTCCGCAAACACCTGAAATCTTTGTCGGATTCAGGGATAAATTCTGTTCCTTCGCCATTTTAATAGAAACCGCGGCGAACTCTGACAAATAAGTATTACAGCAAAGCGGCCTTCCGCAGATTCCTATTCCGCCGCGTATCTTCGTCTCATCACGGACTCCGATCTGGCGAAGTTCAATCCTTGTACGGAATACTGCCGCCAGGTCTTTTACCAGCTCTCGGAAATCAATTCTTCCGTCCGCCGTAAAATAAAACAGAACCTTATTATTATCAAATGTATACTCTGCATCAATCAGTTTCATCTCCAATCCGTGCTTGCGGATTTTCTCCAGACAAATCTGAAATGCTTCTTTTTCTTTTTCCCTGTTCTTTTCTTCCGTCTTCCTGTCCTGATCTGTTGCGATCCGAATTACGGATTTCAACGGCTGTACAACATCTTCTTCCGGAACATCCTTCGGTCCGGTTACGACCCGTCCGAATTCCACGCCCCTCGCCGTCTCAACGATTACGCTGTCCCCTTTCTTAATTTCCAGTTTTCCCGGAGAGAAAAAATAAATCTTTCCCGCCGCCCGGAAACGCACTCCTATTACATTAATCATTCCTGCTAATTCTCCTTTATTGTCAGCAAAAGCAATTCCATCGTAAGCTCAAAATTTACATTAGACTTCAATCTTGCCTTTGCCTTTTCAATTGCCTCCAGTATCAGCTCCAGCCCTTCATAAGAAGATTTACTTGCTCTTTCCCTGATTGGCCGCATCTGATCCGAAAATACAACCCTGTCCACACTTTTTGTTGCTTTATAAATCAATACATCCCGGTACCATACCGCGATGATATCCAGATAATCCGTAATATCCATCTTAAATTCAGAACATTTCTTTACCGCTTCCGCAAGCTCGTCCGCCTGCATACCGTCAATATTACGTAAAAGCTTTACTGCTTCCTCTTTTATCTCATTAAAATGCTCTGACGTGGCAAGCGAAATTGCTTTTCCCATATTTCCCTGTGCAAATGCGACACAGATATCTGCCTTATAATCCGGAATCTCCATATGCTCCATCAGGTATTTTTTCACAAGCTGATCTTTAATATTTCTCAGCTTCAGCATCACACACCTGGAACGGATCGTCGGAAGGAGTGTGTCAGCATTTTCAGTCAGAATCATGATGACTGCATACTCCGGCGGCTCTTCTATCGTCTTGAGAAGGGCATTCTGTGCCTGAACATTCATCATATCTCCGTCAGCTATAATATAAATCTTATATTTGCTGCTGTAAGGCTTAATCACAATATCGTTATTAACCTGCTCACGGATTTCATCAACAGTAATTGTTGACGGTTTCTCATGATGTATGCGAATGATATCCGGATGATTTCCGCTCAAAGCCTGTCGGCAGGAACGGCATTTTCCGCAGGCATCTCCGTCCGGTTCACGGTTCTCACACTGAAGGCTCATTGCAAAAAGATTCGCAAGAAGTTTCTTGCCCGATCCTTTCTCCCCATTCAGGATATACGCATGGGAGACCATTCCTGAATTCACTGCATTTCCGATATACTGAATAATATTCTTATGTCCGACTACATCCTTAAATCCACTCATAATATCACCTGCCATCTCCTATAGTAAAATATATTCCTGCTGTCCGAACGGCCTGTTACTCCGGAATCTTCCTCACTAAGTGTCCAGGCATATATTCTCACTAAGCTCGTGAAAGACCTTGCTAAGTGTTCATATTATATCATAATTTCTATCTTAGTAACAGAGTTAATTTCATTTACGGTTCACCTGTATATAAGAATAAATTTCATCCGCACACTGTTTAAATTCCATATTTCGGAATTTTTTCATTATCCCGGATTTTTCCAGATTTTCTTCCGAAAAATCTTCCGAATCTGCCAGAAATCTTCTGCAAAGTTCGGCATATTTGGGATAAGCCTGTTCTTTCTCACGCTCCAATGCCCTTGACAGTCTGATGCCGTCCTCTACTTCCACATAAATCGGGACAACAGCCTCTTCACCATAATATTTCCGCATTGCCTCATAGGACTCCAGTGTTCCGATCACAATATAATCGTATTTCTCCAGATCTATCTGCCCGTCATCCGCAGTAAAGTATTTCCAGACGCCATGTACTGTATTATATGCCCGGAGCTCAATCACACGCCCTTCCTTGTCCAGCCGGTCAAGCTCTTCTTCGCCGACAAAATGGTATTCCACTCCATCTGTCTCTCCTTCCCGAATCGGTCGGGTTGTATATAAAATAATTTCCTTCAGTTCCGGAATTCTCTTACGGATTTCCTTAAAAAAAGAATCCTTTCCTGAAGAACTTTTTCCCATAATGTAAAAAATTTTACTCACCAGTCCACACCTCAATTTTCCCGTGCCGCTTTAAACCCTCGATATCAAATCCCATTTTATCATACATTTTCAACATTTCTATCACTTTATACGAAATTCTCTCGCCCGGGACAACTAAAGGAATTCCGGGTGGATACAAATACGCATATTCAGCCGAAATATACCCATTGCACACATCCCACGGAAGAAAACAGGCTTCTCCATTATTCTTTCTTGCCTTTTTCATTATTTTAGCAATCTCATAGCTGTTATATACACATTCTGCTTTTATCAGGGATGTTATTTTTCTCTGCTCGTCTGTCTTTCCATCTGTTCTAATGCAGCCGGATAATGCTTTCTCCCTTTCTATTTCTTTATCAATCCCATAGAGTGCCCGCACAAGCCTGTCCATTCCTTCTTCTGTATCCGCCACAGATGTCATGGCAAGAACATAAGACCCTGTTGACATTTCCATCTGAAGATGATAATTTTCCAGAAGACGTTTTTTTAGCATAATTCCTGTCCATCCGGTGTTTTTGACAGAAATCACCAGCTTCGACCTGTCGTAGCATTCTGTTTCTGCCAGATGTAAATATTTAAGGCTCTGTAATTTTCCCCTTGTGTATTCCAACAACTTCACATATTCAGAAAAAATCTGATCTCCCTTTTCTTCAATCATGCTGACACACTCGTCAATTCCCGCCATCAGCACATAAGACGGGCTGCTTGTCTGAATCATATGTAAATAACTTCTGACTTCTTCCCTGTCGATAATATTCCCATTCATATGAAGCAATGCCGTCTGTGTCAAAGCCGGAAGTGTTTTATGAAGACTGTGAATCACAATATCTGCCCCTTTTGAGACCGAATTTTGCGGAAAATATGGATGGAAACCAAAGTGTGCCCCGTGTGCCTCATCGACAATTAGCGGAATCCCATATTTATGAACAATTCCGGCTATATTTTCCACATCCGAGACCACACCGTCATAGGTAGGCGATACAATCACCACCGCCCGGATATCCTGATGGTCTTCCAATGCTTTTTCCACATCTTCTTTCCTGATTGCCCCGTTTAATTCAAACTCATCACAAAAATCAGGGTATAAGTAAACCGGCTTTAATTCATTCAAATAGATTGCATGATACACGGACTTATGACAATTTCTCGCCACAAGAATTTTATCCCCTTTTTCAGTACAGCCCATAACAGCGCTCAATATTCCCGAGGTACTCCCGTTAATCAGAAAGCAGGTTTCATCAGATCCGTACAAATCGGCTGCACGTTTTTGTGCTTCATGCAAAATTCCTTTTGCATGATGAAGATCATCAAATCCGTCAATTTCTGTAATATCTATCCCATATGGAAGTCCGGCTCCTGTAACCTTCTCATTTCTCTTATGCCCGGGCATGTGGAATCCGTAAAAATCCGAATCCCGGTATTCTGTTAATTTATCATATAATAATCCCATCTTTTCTCCCGCAAAAATAAAATATATAACTGTTTGGCCTCGTATCTTGTATCATATCATATTTGCGGATTAAATCAAAATCTTATCTGTCCGCAGGCAATTTTTGTTCCTGCATTTCCCGACGGCTGTGTAGTAAAATCATCAAGATTGACATGTATGATTACCGTCCTTCCGACAATTTCCCTGACCGTAAATCTATCGGTGAGAAAAATCTGGAAAGCATAACCTTTATTTCCAAACAAAGGCGGCATATCCCCCGCATGATACGGATGCGGGCAATTACCCGAATTATAATGTGTCATAGCTTTTGCAAACGGGTCGCTTTTATTTCCACTGCATTCCCTTCCTTCATGGATATGAAAAGCAAAAATCGGACTTTTACAGTTCTCTTTTTCTGCCGGAAGTCCTGATAATTCTGCCGCTACAAGCACTCCCTGCCTTGTCTGGTAAAACCGCACTGTCCCCCTGATATCAGGATATGCATCACTGCCTTTCATCAAAGCTGATGCAGTCGGTGTTCCTCTGAGAACAGAGATAAATTTTATAAATTTCCCAAATCCTGTATAATCTTCCATCACAAATATACTTCCTTTTGATTTCTGATAATATTACTATATGGCAATCAGAAAAAAAGGTTAAAAAGGCGGCATCATGCCGCCCTATCTCTTTTGATTAATTGGTGCAATTCCCTCTTTTCGGACATTATGTGTCTGATTCTGGTCTTCCACCTTAACTTTTTGAGTTACACTGTTAAATTTTTCGTTGGATTTTTTACGCTGCTGTTTTTCCAGTTCCTTTTTATCCACAATTATCACCTCGGGGATAGAATAACCGGATATAACAGAATTATTCACATTCAGTACATTCCGGAAGGCCTGCAACAGAAGTCAGCATTGACAAAATTCCCGACAGTACCGCCGCAGAAACCACCATTTTCACATCCACCTGACTCAAAAGTGCCGCCGACCCAATTGTTGCAATCGCTGTCTGGGCAACCGTCTTAACCGCCCGGATTCCGGCAGCCTTCGCCCATTTTTTCCAATCTCTCATAATTACTCCTTTCGGATGAAATTTGAATGACTATACTTATTATTGATTCGTATGATATTCCACAAGACATAAAAATATGTGTCAAGCATTTTTGAAAATGTCCTAAAATAAGTGAAACATTAGCCCCGTCAATTCGGGGCTGTTTTATTTTGGGAATCCTACTCGGTGATGATTA
>SFGN01000073.1 GCA_004556565.1 Lachnospiraceae bacterium
CCGGTACATTTCAAACTGTCACAGACGGTACATTTCATTCCGCTATGACTGGTACATTTCAAAGTGATACGGGTGGTACATCCATTCCGCTGCTATCAGATTGTGTCTGCTCCCGATGGAAATTGTCCGGAAAACGCTGCTTTTCACGCCAAAGAACGGATTTATCGCCTTTCTTTCCGATGTGTTCGGCGAGGAGACAGCAAAGTCGCTCGTGGAAAAATATCGTATCGGGACGACAAAGGACGGATATGCCGTTTTCTACCAGTTCGACATCCGGGACCGGTGCCGCGCCGGAAAGATCATCCCCTACAATCCCCGGACCGGACACCGCATCAAGGACGGCTCCGTTCCTGCAGCAATGTGGGTGCACAGCAGACTTAAAGCACTGCATCAGCTGCCCGATGATTGGACGCTGTCCCAGTGCCTGTTCGGAGAGCACCTGCTCCCCCTCTGCCCTGAGCTCCCCGTCGCCCTGGTAGAAGCCGAAAAGACTGCGGTCATCTGCTCCGCAGTCTTTCCGGAATTCCTCTGGCTCGCCACCGGCGGACTCGGCCAGTTCAACGACCGCGTGAAAGTCCTCCTCGGTCGCCATGTCATCGCCTTCCCCGACCTCGGCGCCTGCGACCGATGGCGGAAGAAGGCAAAGGACTATCCCCTGCTGGACATCACCGTGTCCGACTACCTGGAGAAGAACGCCACCCCGCAGCAGCGGGAGATGGGCGCCGATCTGGCGGATTTGGTGGTGGAGGAGAGGCGAAATGATAGGGCGTCAATATAGTAAGACTACACCTTATTAATGTACTTCTTCATGTATGCTCTCACATACTCAAGAAAGTCATCACCTTCCAAAACTTTAATCTCAGAAATAAGGCCCACATAGTATCTACATATACCGGCAAAGTCATTGACTACGGTATCGAGAATCCAGAAATTGCCATCTCTGGTGATTTCCTTCTCCGCCAACGGATACTCCTCTATGAGCAAGTTCTTTGCTCTAACACTCAGCTGCATGCGAACACGGGAGTTTGCATAGCCCGTCATACGGAATATGTCTCTCCCCTGCTTGCGGTGGCTGATTTCATATTCCCATGCTCGTTCAGTAATCTCAACTTCACCAATTCTCTGCACCTTAAACAGCTTGTTGCTCTTGCTCTCGGTATCATAAGCCCACACCTCGATAAAGTCATTAGTGAACCCGAATGGCTCCACGAGACGGTCACGAACCACATTGCTGTTCGCTGACTCGTAGTTATGCAGGATGACCATTTTCTTTTCCTGAGCTGCCTTCCTGAGCTTGGCCACGTGAGCAGCATTGCTCTTGCGGTCTACGAAGCCTTCTATTCCGGTGTTATCGTAGATTACAGCAAGTTTCTTTCTGAGCCCTGCCTTCAGGGCATTTGTCGGCGACAGTGCATCAATCAGGTTATTCACCAGATAAGACTCCTCATCGCTGAAATACACCAGCTTATCAAACTCCGGTGCTGGCTGTGGCATCTCAACAAGGCTATAGATGTCTCCCTTGATATTGATCACGGTGAAACCGGATTCTTTGAGAGTATCTATATATCTGTAAATTGTCCTTGGCACAACTTCAAGTCTTGCTGCAATCTCATCGATAGTCAGCGTTGAATTGTTCTGCAGCATCTTCATCAGACGCAGCGCCAGGACCACCTTAGGTTGGTTCATGATTATTTCTCGATTTCGCGTTTCAAAAATGCGGCTATCTCCGCAAGCCCGCTATCATAACTATTGGTTGGGCACACAGAAACCAGTTCCCAACCCTCTTTACCTAGTTTGTTCAGTTTTTCCTGCATACCAGTACATGCCGGTGTGCTGAACCTTTCGGTGATATACTCAAACTTCTTCATGTCTATTTCTCGATTTCAATGATGCCAGTAATGAGAGATAACTTATAGTCCATCTTTCTGACTTCTGCACCGAACCTTACGACTACGTATTCCTCATCTATGTATTCGATTGTTCCTAAGCCATATGATTTGTGCGATATCTTCATACCTACAACAGCTGCTTCTATCTCAGGATTATCATCTCTAGAAACGCTGATTATTACCTCAAAGGAACTTGTCATGCGGATGATAACATCCCGTCCTTTCATGACTTCAAAGAAGAACTTGTACTGCTCAAGCTTGTCCTGCAAGTCACGAGCAACTGCGCTTCCACCGCGTCTGACAGGCTGTCCGTCTTTGTACTCAATGCGGAATGTATATGAGTCGCGATTTCCACGAAGTATAAAGTCTGACTCGCTCAAGGAAAGTATTCCACCACCGCTGACAATGGCTTTGATAATCCTTGCTCGATTACTCTCCCAAAGAGGATAATACTGTCCGTTTGATTCCATGTGCTATAGAATGGCAGGCGTGATCGATATAAGATGGATCATTATATTACAACTTAATCCTGTACTCTGGCATGGGCTTCGAGTAAGATGCCTCTGAATCGATGTTGCTACATTGCTGCCTAATTATATCACGTCTTCTAATGGCCGGCTGCAAGCAATACATATCAAAGTCTTCTGGACTAATCATTTCCTTTGAAACAACATTAGGGAACAGAAGCTTTAAGTATGCTGTTGCCATTCTTTTCACAGCCTTGGTGTGCCTCATGTCGGCCTTTGGAGGTATTTCTATCATTTCATCAACGACCTTCGCATAGACAGTTTCAGTTCTTAAACGATGTAACACCTCCGAGAAGAATTCCACATTCAAAGTCCAATCATGAATTGCCATATCAACATTTACACGAGGAATGAGCCATCCTTCAATGAAACCATGGAAGCGGTCGAGCAATGCTGACTCCTTAAAAGATTCTGGCAATGTGTCAAAATAACGTGTATCAAGAGGATAACCAGATTCAGAGAGTGGTATATTGCCAAGTAGCATCAAGCCACATTCGGACATGAATTCATAGTTATCTACTTTTACATTGCCATATTCTAGATAGTTCTTAAGGAAGGACCTCATTTCGAGTGGATCGCTGAATGTAATACTTTGAATTTCATCAAAAGCGACTAGGTCGAAACTTCGCATAATTCCTGGCCTCTTTGTAGACCTGTCATAAAAGAGTTTTGCGCGAGTAACACGTCCTCCGCCAAGCAGCCATACAAATTTTGAAAGATTGCCATAAACATAACTCTTACCGGTACCCTTAGGTGCAAGTTCTACCATATTGAGCCTTGGCTCTATGAATGGAAGCAATCTTGTGATAAACTCGAGCTTCTGTGTTAAGTTCTTGAAGGCAGTTGGCGTATACTCCATTGAAGAAATGATTACATCTATCCATTCATTAATAGAGAACTGCTCACGACACATACGAATGCTGTCCAAGTCAAACTTCTCCATAGGGCGGAAAGGTTTGAACGACGCCATCTCAATATATCCCCTTCCACCTTCATATGGTGCAATATATACAATCTTGAGTAGTCCCCATTTTTCGCCATCAATCAAATCATCAGGGAATTGATCTGTGAGGAATCCTGGAATCTGCGTGTCACTTGCTTTGATTCCCATATCAGGAATAGCGAAGTGAGTCAGATTCTTTGCCAGATCAGTAGTAACAATGAATCTTGTTAAGAGTGTAAGTGTTTCTCCTCTCTTTAATCTAGCCAGGATAGCATTATTGTCAATAGGAATATGCGCATCGAGGAAGTGTACCAAAGCCTCCCTCCTAAATGTACCTGAACCGTCAATGTGTGCAGAAATCAAGTAATCCTTCACGAAAGAAGGCAAATTACGTCCATTGAAGACCTCATAATTGCTGGGGTTCTTATATACTGCTGCAGTCCTAAATACTGCCTTAATTTTTTGTCCTAATTCACTCATACTAGAATCCAAGTAAATCATCAATTGAACTACCTGAGAAACCAATGAATTTAACCTTCATTGAAACAGGTACTCCATTTTCGGGTTTGATTGTAATAAGCTGTTCACCTTCTGTAGCATCTGGTATTTCTGCCGTCCATTTTCCGTCAATGCGTTCCAGCTGAATTTCCTTTCCATTTGCTTCAAGGAAAGCAGATGATGGTTCAGGCATAATACTAAATTTAACAGTTGGTGCTGATATAGGTATCTCGGATTCTACAATTGATACTTTGTATGTAGAACGAGGTTTGATACCCTTATTGGATATAATCACAAAAGGCACTATTACTTCTTCAGGAGTACAACCACCATGCACCTGATGGACAGGCTTCTTTCCCAAAGATGAATGGGTTAAGGCAACTTTGTACTTTTGTCCGGTATGCTCATTTGTATGAATAATGTAATCGGAATCATTGTCTGCCTCACCAGCTATTTGTATGTATCTACCATCATGTTCAATCTTTCCCGAATATTTACGTGATTCTGCATGACGTGAAAGATAACTAAGACCATGATCAGATACAATTGCGATTGTCTGATGCTGATTCTTGTTGTAACTAATTATATCGTGGATTATCTGGTTTATAATTTCAAGTTCCTTAGGAAGTGTTGTATAACGATTGTAGCCATGAACATCATGCCCCAGGGCATCGATTTCTTCGAATTTACGAGCAACAAGTTCTCCTTCAAAACGGTTATGATGAGTCGAAGAAGGTATAGTGGCACGACTAAAGTCGCTTATGACTACCTCATAATCAGAATGTTCCTGTTTTACGCGATACAATATATAATTATAGAACTCTGCACCTAAACCGTCAATCCAGTAGATTTTATCAATCTTTGTTTCCTGTTTGAGATTAAGCTTAGTCAAATAATCATGAGACTCCTTCAATGAGTGGTACCACTTATAGAAACTAGCATTATTAGCGTTTTGCTCCTTTATATAGTCTCTAATCACTTCTGGATAATTATCTTGAATTTTGCCATGCTTGTAAGCCTGGAAGTAGTCAGTTATCCAATTGTTCTTATCACTAATGCTTTCATATGGAGCAGGTTGCAAATAGTTGTAGAGATCCGGGTATAGTCCCTGGAGTTTTCCTTCGCCAAAGCCATCTGAGCTATGGTTTGCAAACCATCCCATCAACAATTGATTCTCGAAATCAAACACACCTGTACACAATTCCTGAGCAAACTCGAAATCCTTTTTTACTTGGTATGTTTCGATAATATGGCGCTTAAGAACTTCCTGGGTGTTCTTTGAGACTGTTCGCCTAAATAAATCAGCATTTGAGGTAATAAGGAGACGGCGTTGTTTAGCCAGATCATTACGAAGGCCCGAGCCACCCACATCGTAAGACAATCGGTCCACGATCATATTTGCAAGAGCATCTGCATCTGTCAAGTTTGGTACGTCCTTAACACAAAGCAAAAGATATGGGTTATCGTTTCCTATGCTATAGTTTAAAACGTAAGCCTTTAATAACCACCTTTGGTATCTGCTTGTTTCCTCGTTTGACCAAATATCTAAAATCTGTCTGGTGGTGAAATTCAAGACATTAAACTGCTTTCTAATGAAAGTATCTAAGGAGAAAGTGTTAATATCAGAATTCTCAAGGTTCATAAGCAATTCCTCCCAGAAGGCATTATCATCCTCAGAGTAGCCTAACCCAGCCGGGAATTGAAGATCAAGAAACATTGTCATGAACTGATATGCATCCTTGACTAATTCAAAATGGAAGATGTCATCCGGCTTAGAGTGCTTATATTTATTCGCAAGAGTCTTGGATGTGCAAACAAGCTTCGATTGTGGTGCCTGCTTCTTCCAAAAAGTCAACCACTCATATAAGGTATTTAATTGACACTGGACTGATTCGTGAGGAAGCTTAAAGTCTTTATACTTGGTGAAATATACTTCCACATGCTGCGGCTCAGCATCAAGACGCCAAATTGGAGCGCTTTCCTCTAGCCTGCCAAAATGATTCAGGAAGTCTACAAATCTATTGTGCAGGCCAATTAACGGCATATAAATGCGCTTATGTGGATTGTGCACATCTTCAAGAAGCATAATATCATTGAAGAATCCGCGAAAATCCTCTTCCTTGTAAAATCTTGTAAGTTCAGAGAACGGAGCAACAAAAGTAGATTCCTGGCAATCTTGAATGGCTCGTTTTAGCTTCCCTGTTGTTATCCATTGATCGTGATCATCGTCATCAATCAAGCTTTCAATGTTGAGCCTTTTAACTTTAAAATCTGCAAAGAATTTGGACAGTTCCTGAAAAGCATTGAAATTATTGAGCATGATAAAACGCACACTATACCTTCTGGCAAGCATGTCATTACTCGTGCTATCTTTAATAATCTCTGCCTCTAACTCTTCAAGCGTATTAAACCGAATGATTTTTTCATTCGTATCCATTGCCTTTATCATTGTCCAAGATATTTAATGAAAAATTCCGCAACTTCTGGCTTTTCTTCAAGCATATCTAACACAACCTTTTGCCAGAGCATACTAGGCATATTTGCTTCTCGTACAAGTATTCTGGCCTTTGTCACGACCTCCTCGGAAACAGTAGTTGGAGTTGGAATTGGTGATGTCGGATTGCTATTATCATCTTCCTCATCGTTATCGTCTACTTCTTCGTCTACCGGTTCAGTCTTCTTTATCTTATTGATATAGAATTGATATGCACGTGTCTTAATATCGTTTTCGCTTCTGAAAGCGATTTCAGATTGAAGATGGCTCAATTCTTCTTCCAGCTCATCGAACCATTCGTCAAGGATTTCGATGCCGTCAATTTGATGGATAAAATTCTTGAAGCCCTCGTTGAAATTATCATAGTCGCTGATAAGCTGATACAAATCAACATTTAAACCATCTATAGCATGAGACAGCTTTTTAATCTTGTCAATACTTGGTGATTCTTGTGAGAACAATGCTATCAGGTCAGTAATTACTCCTTTGCATGCTTCATCGATAGAGTCACAGTATGTCAATGTCCATAGAGGATATTTTGCCTTCTGCTTACAGAACTCAGTTATACCCCACTTTGCATAGTTGAGACTCTTGAGATCATTTATGCTTACTCCGTCTACGTTCTTGAGATTAAAAATCTCTCCCAACTGTTTTGTAAGATTACGTTCCTCTTGAGAACCGAAACGTAGTGCCAGCTTATTTCCAACATCATTTCCTCCCTCATCCCATAGTTTGAAAACTGAAGTCAGCATTTGTTGTAGTTTTTCATCCGACACTGGTTGTGAAGTGCTTGGAAGGAATAGATTGTCGCTATATCTCCTTAACGCATAAGACAGTGCAACCCAGTTGGCTTTATTTGAGAAGAAACCAAAAGGAGGTCTAGTCAAAGGGCTCAATACCTCACAAAGTGAGAATTTGTCCTGGTATGTTTGCTGTGCTTCACTCATAATCCTGTCAACTTCTTGACATACCTTGACAAGCCAGCTTTCACCATTGAGTGCAGTTGCTGTTAGATGGCAGGTATCATCTATTAAGTTATTATCGCCATCAATGAAAATGTATCTTGAAGGAACGAACTCTCCTCCGAAGGCCAGCATCTTGTCCCTAGTTTGGGCTTGGAGGATTTGAAGCGCAACCGCAGGATAATACTTATTCTTAAAGTAAGTCATGGTCTCCGACCTAAGGGCTTTGACGCTCTCCATACCATTAGGGAAAACAATCATACTCAGCTTCTTGTTAATGAAGGAGCTAACCTGGCTAACGATACCCTCCGTATAAAGTGTTTCCCTGAAATATAGATTATAAGTACCTCCAAGCATACGGTTAATCCATGTAACAAGATACTCTCTTGCTTTACTGTTGAATCCGTTTGCGCTTTCTGAATTCTGATGATTTTGAGATACTGTAGCATGTGCAAGTGCAGTAATAAAATCTGTTTTATAGGCTTCAGTAAATACCTCGCTAGGGAGAATAAAAATTGTGTCAGGGAATTCGCCTGAAAACATTTTTATACGATTCTCAATGCCGTCCCTTGCCTCGTCGGTAACAGAAAGAATCAAAACTATATGAAGATAATTCGGATTCTCAGCAGTGTATTTCTTTAATTTGCTTCGAAGTACAGCCTCACTTTCTTCGCATGAATAAATCTGCAGATTACATTTGCGGAAAAGACCGCCAGTTTCACCTACAGTGAAAATCTTTGCAATCTGTGTAGGCACTCCAGCTGAGAAATATCTAAGGAAGTCTGTTGCCATGGTATACTGGCTGGCAAGTTTCTCCCTCTCCTTCGATATTTCCTGAGGGTTGTAGCTTGAAACAGAAATCTTGAATTCACCAAAAATGTCTCTTGCAATTATCTTGCTGCTATCCAACCAGTCAAGAATCTGTTTAAGCTGGTCCTGTTCCATTTCACCAGCAAAGAGATAATCTAGGTTTTTGTCATTTGGAGCAAGTTTCTCAGGGTTTGCATTTTTCTGGAAACGAGTTCCAAGAGCATTCAAAAGAAGAATTACTTTAAATACCTTGACATGTAGATCGCTCATTTTTTCCACCTTAGGCAGATGAGTGCTATATGTATTACAGAAAATAGCACACTGAGGATCTTTATCAAACTCGCCGAAGAAGAAGTCCCATAGCCAATCAGCAGTCAACAACTGGTGCTGTTCGCAAGTGTTTTCGTCATTAATGAAATGCTTGAAACCAATTGTGTCATCATTCATGAATTTGAGCACACTACGATTCGCAGAGCCTAGCAAATTCGACATTTTTGAACACAAGTATGCGGTAAACGGATGAAGAGGGAACAGATTGCTGATGTGTTCGTGTTCTTCTGCAGTATTACTTTCACAAAGATAGTCTACAAGGCTATCAAGTTTGTGTGTTGTATTGTAGTTATATGTTGCGTATGCGGTTGTGTTGTCAACGCGGAAGGTATGTCTCAGAATTCTATATGTAGATATCTCATCCATCTGATAATCTACATTCTCGAATCTGTCACCCATTCGAGTGATGTCTTTGCCTTTTAGGTCCATTACAGCTGTTTCTACCCTGTGCGATATCAGATACAGGAAGAGATTACAGTGTTTAGATTTTTCGGCTATTGTTTGAAGGACATCAATCCTATCACTCTTAAGAGTGTCGACAACTGACGTAAACTCATCCCAGAAAATAATCAGACCATCAGCAATATTATCCTCTCTAATTTTCGCTTCGACTTCTACGAGCCAATCACTTATGGACTTTGAATTTAGATATGTATTTTCCTTCTCCAAAGCTTCTTCCAGTGCCATAAATGCATCAGAATCATTTATAGAAAGCAGTGCCAACAGTTTTTCAGGCGTTGATGCAACATCACGAAGATCCTCATTCTCTTCAATTGCAGCTGAAACTCTAGAAGGGAATTTTTTCACCCATTCGGTTGCAACTTCAAAGTCACTAGGTACAACAAAATCATCATGACCGGCAGCGCTCAGGGCAGCTTTGGTTGCTCGCTGGAGTGTTAGAGAAAAACGAGGTATACTGTATGCTCCTTCAACTCCTTTAAGCACGACCGGAAAATATCTTTTTTCCGCACGGATGTTTTTGATTCGTTCTTTCAGAGAAATATCAGTAAACGAGTCAAGGTAGTTTTCTATGTCCTCAGAAGGATCACAGAGTAGATGCTTAACTACACTACTTGCGTGGCTTTTACCTGTTCCGAATGTTCCTCTCACCCAGATTGAGCGTCTTTTACTAAGGTCATCAGTAACAATGCATGATACGCTCTTGGTGAGGAGGTCGGTAAACTGTTTAGTCGGTATAAATGTTTGCCAGGAACCAGGAAGCTCACTAGTTATGTCATATACAGGTAAGAAATCCTGAATTTTTATGAAGTCTGAATACTTTGTTGCCATATAGTCTGTGATGTTAAAGCATCAGTTTAATGATGTCGGTTGAAGTAAGATCTTCTCGAAGGATAATATTGTCCAAGCCCATATTGAGCTCAACACGGAGCACATGATTCTTTTCTTCCTGAATACTACGAAGCAGATTCTCCAAGTTCTGCCTATCAATGCCAAACTGTCTATATATGCCTTCAGTTTGCTCTTGCTCATAGAATTCAGATACTGTAAGCTGGTGTCGTCCTTTTGCTTCTGCATACCTATATATAGAGTATGCAGCCGCAACAACAGAAAGACTGTTATGTGAAGATCTGTGAAGAATCAAGCTGTTACCTTTCTTGGAAATCTTTGCAACTGGAATTTCTTCACTTCCGAGTGGACTCTCTTTGAAGGTGTTTATAAGGGAGTTAAGCGGATTTTTTAACGTACGATCTTTTAAATCAGGGTACGAATCCTGAATTATTATATCGAGCTCATCTCTTGTGTACTCTCTGTTGAAATCAATCGCAGACTGGAACCAATGGCACACCTCTGAGTTCTCGCAGAGGCCGATAAATATCAACTCCCATACAGTACGAGAAGATCTATCGTATGCGTTTACCATACATTTTCCTTCTTCAGTAATTGATTTTCCGTCGATACTCAAGATTCGTGACTCTCTTAGCCAATTAATGAATGGAGGAAGCTGATACTTGGGATTAAGACCATGATCATTATTGTCGAAGAATGTGGTGTACGTGTCAAAATAGGTTCGTAACCAGTTTTCGCGGAGTCCCATACCGTCATTATATCGGTTGATTCCGGATTTTGTTCCTTGTGCCATATTGTTTTTCTGATTTGTCATTATGTTTGCGTCTGCAGTTGTAATTGAACTTGCTGTGTGACAGCCTTTACCATCAAAATCAAGGCACTTTAAGCAATGAACACATTTGCTTTTGTCTATGGAGACAATCGGAGTCACGGAAAGTGCTCCGGTCGGACACTCGACTTCACAAACTTCACAATGAACGCAGTATGTTGATTTATAAATCACCTTCTTAAGATGGCTTATAAAGACGACATCCTTAAAATCAACGTGTTTTACCTTAAAATTCAGGTCTTCGCCATTTTCGGTGATTACAGCATTATAAATGTTACCGCGATATTTTATATCGCAGTAGGTTTGATTGCCTTCCTGTTTAACAATAACGCCACCAATTACGGAAATCCAGGTCATAAGGTTTTCCTTAGGGCTTGATATAATGGCTTCAAAATCAGGAGAAGTGCTAACAAAGTTAACGTGCGACTTGTTCTTGATGTATCGGCCTCCTGCACGCATTTTCCATTTGCCAGTCTTGATGTAGTTGTCAACACCGCTTATCTTAGCATCTTCTAAACTTGTTCTTATCTTATCAACAAATGGCTTTAGCGTTTCAGGGTATAACTGACCGCAAAGATCCTCGCTCCATCCAGACGAATAAGGGCAAATTACACATCCAACTCGAGACAATCCACGGCGATATGCATCATTGAAAGGAAGACCGTGCAAGAGAATGTACAAATAAGTCTCTGTGGCATTCCACTCCAAGATTGGACTCGCATTGATTACGTTGTTATGCTTAACATTTTTACCTATACGTGAACGTGATTGACGGTTGACACTTTCTTCATGTCGCACTCCTTCAAACAAGATGACATTAGGTTGCTTACCCTTGCCATCGATTTCTTTTAATAACCTAGTGAGAGGAGCCGATTTCATTACACTGCAACACCATCTATGGATTCTGCTTGGAGTGCCGATTTCATCCCAGTAATACATAAGTGGCTGATGATTCCTTGCTGTGTAGAACCTCAGTAGAGGATACTTTTCTTTGTAATACTTTTCCACGTCACCATATAGAGACAATGATGGTGGCAGTTCATATCCAGTATCAGAATATACTACAAGAAAATCAGTCGGTGGAATAACACGACTTACTAGATCAAGGACTACTTGAGAGTCTTTTCCTCCAGAAAACGAGGCTACAAACATCTCAATCTTGCTATTTAGAATAGGGGCTCTGCCTTCTGCTTCTGCTTGACTTAAAGGCATTATGTCAAATGAATCGCAACTTTCTTTTACGACAACATGCTCTTCTTTCGTCTTCTTTCCAACTCTTTCCGCAAGCTGATGAAAGTCAATATCAGGATTATTCTCTGATACTTCACGGATGTTTTTATATCTACGATAAGTCTGGTTGATGAAATCCATAGCCTCATGCTCAATTATGAACATGGTGTCTTCATTCACTTTTCGAAGTCTAGCCATATCGACAGGAGATAACACTAAACCCTCGTACCCTTCTTGAATTTGGACATCTGGACTATCGAATATATTGCCGCCTTTTACTTCAAGAACGAAATTTCCTTTGTAGAAATATCGTCTATCGCATGCCCACAAGAGGGGCTGCTGTATATGGGGATAAATCCATCCAAGTGTATTAAGACCGAGAAGATCCAATTCTTCCCAAAACACGGGACGTGGCGGTGTATTTAATGCTTCACCAGCTGAAGACATAGTTAGCTTAATGCCATTATACTCCTTATCCCAAATTATCTTGAACATATGTTGTGCTTGTTTTCTTGCTTAATCAACAATAGTTCGTTAATTTTTCCAGTGCCTAAGCGGCCCTGGCAGTAAATAAAACCAGTTCTTTGAAAAGTTTGTCAATAACTTGTGGGTCCGGTCGCAG
>SFGN01000074.1 GCA_004556565.1 Lachnospiraceae bacterium
GGTTATCAGCCAGTCAAAATATTTTGTCAGCAGTTCAAAATCCAATGCCTCAAATGTGATATGCCCGATCTTGATGTCTGTTTCTTCATTCAGATATTGAAACAGCAGTCGGAATGCACACTTATAAGAAGCAATGGTATTCGGGCTTGCATTCACGTAAACCGGCAGATACTCCGTAAAGAACCTCCCAAGCAAGGAGATAAATTCATATTTAGAATCATTCTTCTTCATAAGGCACCTCAACATCCGGGATCAAACCAGAGGTAAAAGATTCGAAGGCATCGAGCACCCCGGCAGCCTGAACCCCTGAAAACCGCATATATTTATCGGTATCAAGCAGACATTCATGCCCGAGGTATGTCGGAAGGAGTAAATCGTTCATATCAACAGAATGTCCGGCAGCCTCAAGCTGCTGCATGGATTTTAAGACAAACAGATGGCGGAAACAGTACAGACAGGCACCACGCTCATGGCAGTCTCGCTCACGCTGGTCAATGTCTGCCAGTTTCAGGATTTCTGAAAACCATGAATCCATCTGGCGGGTCGTATAATGGCTTCCCTCTTTACGTCCCGGAAAAAGAAATGCTTCCGGTTCGTGCATGATACCCAACGTCAGGCAGTATCTCTCCATGACCGCAATGAGGGATTCGTGCACCGGGATAACACGCTCCTTAGAAAATTTAGTCTTTTTCAGAAAAGGGTTCTGTTTTTGAAATCAACATCTTTACGCTGGAGTGACATTGTCTCCTGGAGCCGGGTTCCGCAACTGTAAAGAATGCGTAACGCCATTGGGATCTTTAACTGAAAGAAACTGCTGCAAGACCGTGGATTCTGGGGAGTCAGGTTATCCGCATAATGAAAAATACACACTATTTCCTCATCAGAAAAAATATAAGGGATATAGTCCGACTTAACCTTAGGGAGCGTCGGCAGGAAAGACTGGTGACCGAGCGTATTCAGATATTTTCCAAAGCCACGCACTACTGCCAGTTTTTCTTTTACCGTTTTGCTTTTTCCTAAAAGCGTTTTTGACCATGCAGACAAAATATCTTCCGTCAGTTCTTTCCCCTGAAAGCCTGAAATGACTAAATATTGATCTAACAGCAGCAACACCCGGCGGTCATTTGAAACGGAGGATGCAGACAGCACAGCGGTCCGCAGTTCAAGATAATCTGTCATTTCCCTGGCAAAAGAGCTGTTAAACATGGTGTTCACCACCTTTCCACAGAAGCATTTCTGCAAAAATGCCGGTTGGTTCTGGCGTGGCAAGTGGACACAGCCGCATATTTTCAATATCTAATCGGGCATAATGGCGGATTGCATGTTTGGTGCCATGCCCCAGCACTTTGCGGACCACCTCGGTTGAAACCCTGTCATTTACCATGTTGCTTGCAATGGACGATCTGAAGGCACGGCTGCCGTGTCTTTTGTCTGTGATATCAACATCCGATTTGGCAACTAACATCCAGATGGCGGCATTGATCGCAAAGCTATCCAGTGGCTTATAGGGAATAGTGGCTGTCAAAAACACATTTGGACAGTCAGGCAGGGGCGGCCTTGCGGTCAGGATATAATCCTGCAACGCATCCTTTACTTCCGGGAACAGCTCCATTTCCCATAAATCTCCGGTTTTCTGCTGGATAAAATGAAGCCGGTTGTTTGTAAAATCAATGTTCTCAAAAGTCAGGGCTGAAATATCACGGGAGCGGATACCATAGCGGGACAGTAACAAAAGGATCGCATAGTTCCTGATGCCTGCCGCTGTGCTGCGGTCAACGGAATCTTCAATAAGAGAAATTTCATCTTGTGTGTATACCGTTGGATGGGGCGAGTATTTTTTCCGGTTCATAACCAGTTTGGAAAAGTCTCTTTGGACTTGCCCGCTTTCAAAAAGATAACGCAGAAATGGACCGATTCTCTCCCAATAGCGTAAATAACCAAGCTGCAGGAAGGCGGTTTGGATCAGCTCACCAGACAAATCTGGAAGGACGGAGCATCCAAGGTTCTCCAAATTTTTCAGGAAACGGCCGCAGATCCACCGTTTGTAACGGATCGTAGTATCCTTATTCCCATTATGACGGCAATGGGAAATAAAAGAATCCAAAACATGCAAAAGGCTGTCGGGAAGCTCAACAGTTGTTGATTTACCAGCCCACAAAGCTTCTTCACCGTCAAGCCCCTGAAACAGCCGGTTTAGCTTAGATACGATTATTTTCGCCCGTGTAACTCTGGAAGAACAGACTTTCAGAGTTTCTTCGCAATAGCGGATCAGGATTTCTCCGATCTCCGGTGAGTATTCGTCCAAGCCGTTTGCATCCATGCAATCTGCAAATGCCCGAAGGATGAAATCCATGTCCTTAACAGTACTTTCACTGTAGGATGCTGACTTGAACAGTTCACGCAAATGCGCTGTCAAGTCACTAAATTTTGTACAATTATCCATCATGATAACCTCCTCTGTATTTGTTGTCGATTCGACACGACTTAATTATAGAGCAGGCATCTAAAGGATTATTGTTATTCAAGAAGTTTATTGTAAAAGCGCTATTTTTAAGGAGGTATTATGACTTATCGAATAATGTTACTTGTCGAATTAACCAAACCGGGCGAAGTGTAAGGAGGATAACGAGATGGCTAAGATTTATTTTCGTGATAAGTCACACAAAGATTTTGTGATGGAAAATCTGAATAAATGCAGGAGAAATGACTGTTATCATCAGGCGATCTTTTATGTGATGGGAATTTCGGAAGAAACGAGAATGAACATCGGGCAGATGTTTGATTTTAAGAATGACTGCATCATTCCGGAGGGAATGCATGGAGGATGGCAGACCAGTGGAACTGTGAAAGTCTGCAACCTTGCGTTTAATCTCTGGAATGGATTTGCAGAAGAAGGCAGGGAGAGGTTCTGCACACCAGAAGAACTGTTCTGCTGTGGATATGCCCCGTACTTTATGGAGGGAATCAAACTGCGGTATCCGGAATATTGCAGAGATCTGACACCACCTAAAAGAAAGGATATGGAACGATAATGATGAAAAGAAAGCGATATGTGATAATCATTGCGGTGCTTGCAGCTATTTTTTCTGTAAGCACCTTTTTCCTGATCCGCAATCATATAGACTCCAAAAAGCAGGCAGAAATCTATGATGAATTGATTGAAACTGTCGAGGATACAGATGAAACACAGGAAACAATGTCGTATTCCGAAGATCAGTCATTTTTGCCGGACTATCAGGAGCTTTTTCTGCAAAACAATGATATGGTTGGCTGGATTAAGGTAGAAGATACCAAGATCAATTATCCGGTCATGCAGTCCAAAGAAGAACCGAACTTTTACCTGCGACATGGATTTGATAAGGCGTATACGGTCTATGGCTGCCCGTATGTGCAGGAAAACTGTGATGTAGATGCTCCATCGGACAATCTCATTATCTATGGGCACCATATGAACGATCAGTCTATGTTTGCCGGACTGATGAAGTATCAGAGCAAGTCCTTTTGGGAGAATCATAAAACAGTGCAGTTTGATACACTGACAGAAAAATCAGAATATGAAGTCGTGGCAGCTTTTAAGACGGTTGCTTATACCGATGGACCGGAGAGTTTTAAATATTATCATTTTGTCAACGCAGGAAATGAGGATGAGTTCAATGCGTATATCAGCAAATGCAAAGAGTTGGCATTCTATGATACGGGTGTGAGTGCAACGTATGGCGATAAGCTCATCACACTTTCTACCTGTGAGTATTCTCATAAGAATGGAAGAATGGTCGTTGTTGCCAAAAAGATTGCAGAGTAAGGAGGGATTGACATTGTATGGGTAACTTGATAACCCTAGCAGCATTGTTTGTTGCGAAAGTAACAGACAATGCACTAAGCACAACAAAAACAATATTGGTACAGAGAAGTCGGTGGATACTTGCAGGGATTGCGGTTATCATATCCGACTTTATTTATTTTTGGATCACAAAACGGGTGGTATCTGCGGACAGTGAGATTGCAATTCTTGTAGTTGCATTTGCAGTTGGTGTTGGATGTTCCCTTGCCTGCTTCATCAATGAGAAACTGTCAAAAGACCGCATCTATGTGAATGTGATTATGTCGGATGACCTTGAAGAAATGAAGCATTTCAGAGATTTTCTGGCAAAGCATCATATCACAAATGTAGCGGCAGACAGTTATACGCTTGACTGGGACGCCAAGACAATCTCGATCACAGCCTACCCAGAAACAAAAGCAGAAAGTCGGCTGATCAACGACTATATCGCAGGAAGTTCCACGAAATTTAAGCGAGTGGTACAGCCGACTTAGAAAGGAGGTTCGGTGTGGCTGATATAAAAACAAGAGATACGGTCAAAGGCACGATTAAAACATTGGATAAAGCAGCCGTTGCCGGTCAGAAGATGAAACAGGCATATATCGCCACAAAAGATAAAGCGGAGCGAACAGTCAATGCAAATGAAAATACCGCAGAAGAATATGCTGCGGATAAAGTGGAAGCCGGAATGGATGACATCTCACATAAGGCGGTTTATGTTTTGGATAGGGCTGGAAGAAAGGGCGTCAGGGATACAAAGGAAAATCTTCAGACAGCAAAAGAGAGTGTGCAGCATTTCAAACAGCAAAGAGCAGAACGAGCCATGAATGTGCAAAAGACACAGCATCGGGCTTCTGCTGTCAGAAATGGGACGACTTCTGTTCCGACAACACAAACACAGACATCTTCCGCAATCCGTACACTGGAAAAGCCTGAAAAGATGGTCAAGCAGTCTGTTACTTCCGCAGGTAAGAAAAATATTAAAATTGCCGGGAAAGAAACTGCAAAGACAACGCAGCGGGCAGTTAAGACTGCGGAGCATACTGCCAAGACAAGCATTAAGACTAGCAGACAGGCGGCAAAGACTGCCCAGAAAACAGCACAGACCACAGCAAAGGCTTCAAAGAAAGCGGCAAAAGCTGCAAAGGAAGCAGCAAAACAGACTGCCCAGGCAACAAAAACAGCAGTCAAAGCAGTTGTTTCAACGGTTAAGGCGATCATTGCAGGAACAAAAGCACTTGTATCTGCGATTGCTGCAGGCGGTTGGATTGCAGTTGTGATTGTACTGGTGGTGGTTTTACTCGGCAGTGCGGTTGCAATGTTTGGAGGAGGAAGTGACAGTAATTCCTATACTCCGGTAAGTGCAGAGGTAGAAGCCTATGAACCTATCATACAGAAGTATGCCAAGGAGTACGGCATTCCTGAGTATGTAGAACTTATCAAGGCGGTTATGATGCAGGAAAGCGGCGGTAGAGGACTTGACCCTATGCAGGCAGCAGAGGGAAGTTTCAATACGAAGTATCCGCACGAACCTAATGGAATTAAAGACCCTGAATATTCTATCCAGTGTGGTGTTCAGGAACTGAAAGCGGCTCTTACCTCGGCAGAGGTGGAAAGTCCGATTGATATGGAACATATCAAACTTGCCTTGCAAGGCTACAACTTCGGTAATGGGTATATTTCTTGGGCAAAAACAAATTACGGTGGATATTCCTATGCCAATGCAGTAGAATTTTCGACAATGCAGGCTTCCAGACTTGGGTGGAGCAGTTATGGAGATACGCAATATGTCGCTCACGTTCTGAGGTACTATCCGTATGGGCGAGCCTTTACTGCCGGAGGTAATCAGGCGATTGTTGAGGTTGCTTTGACACAGCTAGGCAATCAGGGTGGACAACCTTACTGGAGTTGGTACGGTTTTGACAGTCGAGTGGAATGGTGTGCCTGCTTCGTATCTTGGTGTGCTGACCAATGCGGGTATATTGAAAGCGGACTTGTTCCGAAATTTGCAGGTTGCGTGGATGGTGCAAACTGGTTTAAGTCAAATGGAAAATGGCAAGACCGCACTTATGAACCAAAGGCAGGAGATATTATCTTCTTTGATTGGGAAGGCGACGGTACAACAGACCACGTTGGTATCGTAGAGAAATGCGAGAATGGCACAGTTTATACCGTAGAGGGCAACTCAGGCGACGCCTGCAAGCAAAGACAGTACACAGTCGGAAGCAGCAATATCTATGGATACGGTATTCCGGCATATTAAAAATTCCAGACGGTGTCTGGAAAATTGAAAAGATGGCTGCTCAGTTGAGTAGCCATCGGGTACATTATGAAAAATCGGTTGTTTCTCTGTTATTCAGGAAAACATGATGTGTGTGATAAGTGAAGCTAAAAAGCATATCGGCATTTTCTTTACTGCCGTCTAAAAAGGAAATATCATCGGCAAGGATAAAAAGAATTGCTAACAGCTTCTTGATATATCCAGTGTAGCAGGCATAATCTACATAAATGTTGGCGATATATCCCTCGGCAAATTCTATCAGGTCAGCGTCAATTTCAAAGCTATTGGATAGTTCGTAAACGGTCTTGATGAAGTTGTCCTTGTCAGCAATCCGCTCCTTACTAGGAACACTTCTGCGGTTCTTCTGTATAAATTTCAAAAAATCATCAGCTTCCGTAAAGTCAGGAGTGATTGTGTTGCCAGTTCCCAAATCTGTTTTGTAATCCTCAAATTTCTCTTTTTCAAACCGATTACTGAATATTATCTTTTGTTCGTCCATTCCTTTTTACCCCTAAGTTTATTCTATGGAGATTGTTCAATTTGGCTCTTGGGTTGTGATTTGTCTTTCGCCATTAACAATCGTGAATTACTACTTTTATAGTATAACATAAAAATAGTTGGGAATCATCACTAATAGTTGGTTTGACTTCCTTTGGGTGCGTGTGATTTGAAATCTACTTAACCTATACTATCAGTTGTGGAAACACACTAAGGGAGGTGATGCGATGAAGCTCGATACAATCGGCAAGAATATAAGGAAGTTCCGACTTGCGAGGAAATTACGCCAAGAAGATTTGGCTGAGAAAACAGATTTGACAACAAATTATATTGGGATGGTTGAGCGTGGAGAGAAAATTCCGTCACTCGAAACTTTCATAAAGATAGTAAATGCTTTAGGTGTATCATCGGATATGGTTCTTACTGATGTCCTCGAAACGGGATATACAGTCAAGAACTCAATGCTGAATGAGAAGCTTGAAAAACTTGCTCCTGAAGATAGAAACAGAATCTATGAAGTTATAGATACACTTGTGAAGCAGTCAAAGCAAATACTTCCATAAAACACAGAAGTTCGTCCTAATCGACGAGCTTTCTTTTTTTCAGTATAAAAAATTTCTGCTATCGACAAATTTTTCGGGACTTCGACAGAGAGAATATGCTATAACAACAACTGTTAGTGATAAACACATACTAATAGACATAGGAGGAAGTAGATGTGAACGACATTTTCAGACAAATAGCGAAAGAAAATGGAACAACCGAAAAAGCAGTAAAAGAGGAAATGCAGTTTGCTATTCGGGAAGCAATGAAAAGTGCTGAACCGGAAGCAATCGCTTTTTGGAAAGCAGTTGCACCGGACGGAAAAGAGCCGCCGATAGAAAAGGTCATAGCAATGATTGCATTGAATGTTAATAATAGAATGTATAATTGAGGTGCTTCGGCATCTCTTTTTTATTATTCTTTAAAAGAGTCGTATTAGGTGTTTGTAAAAAGTGACACCTTAGTGTCTGAAAGGTTACATTTCTGTCCGAAATCTTGAAATGTCTGAAAATTTAATATATAATGTTAAATGGTTAACTGTAACGAAGAAGAATTATAAGATGAAGAGGTGTTACTGATGAAGATATGCTATAACAAACTTCAAAAACTTATGATTGACAATCAAATGAAAAGACAGGATTTAATGCGTGCAGCCGAAATCACATCATACGCTGCAACGAAGATAAATAAGAATGAGCCAGTATCTCTTGAAGTATTGATGAGGATATGTCAGGTATTTCACTGTGACATCGGAGATATATGCGAAGTTATTTTAGATGAAGATTAAAACACGGAGGTAATTATAGATGGCTAGATGCCGATAATTTTAGAACAACCAGAGTGGTTATTCAGTGTAAAAGATTTAATTCAAATCCAGTGAGTGAGCCGGATATCAATCAATTTCTTGGGGCGATGAACAAATATCAAGCCGATTATGGAGTATTTATTACTAATAGCCGATTTACCAATAAGGCAAGAGAGGCTGCGAGAGAAGGTACGCCGATAACATTGATTGACGGAAATGATTTAATCAGACTGGTCATTAAATATGAATTGTATATAACACCAGTCACAACATATGTATTGGATGGTTTTTATACCGAGGATTGACACTAACGATAGCATAATTTACTCGAAGGAATTTTAGAAGGGAGCATAGAATGATGGCAAAGCAAAAGACCTATATCGCAATTGATCTCAAATCGTTCTATGCTTCTGTGGAGTGTAAAGAGCGAAATCGTGACCCTTTGACAACAAATCTTGTGGTTGCAGATAAGAGCAGGACAGAGAAAACCATCTGCCTTGCGGTATCTCCGTCATTAAAAAGTTATGGGATACCCGGCAGACCACGCTTGTTTGAAGTCGTGCAAAAGGTAAAAGAAGCTAATAACAACCGAAGATGGAAAGCACCAAATCGTACATTTACTGGTTCATCTGATGACAGTACAGAATTAAATGCGAATCCAGCATTGGAGATTGATTATATCGTTGCACCACCTCGTATGGCATACTATCTGGAGTATAGCACTAAGATTTACAGTGTTTACTTGAAATACATTGCTCCGGAAGATATATTCCCTTACTCGATTGATGAAGTATTCATAGATGCAACAAATTATCTGAACACCTATCAGATGACTGCAAGGGAACTTGCCATGACGATAATACAGGATGTTTTGAAAACAACAGGAATCACAGCAACAGCCGGAATCGGCACGAATATGTACTTGTGTAAGATTGCGATGGATATTGTGGCAAAGCATATTGAGCCGGATAAGGACGGTGTGCGAATTGCCGAATTGGATGAAATGTCTTACCGCAGACAGCTATGGAATCATAGACCACTTACAGATTTCTGGAGAGTAGGTAAAGGTTATGCAAAGAAACTGGAAGAACATGGGCTTTTTACTATGGGAGATATTGCAAGATGTTCCATTGGTAAGCCGAATGAACTGTATAACGAAGAACTGCTTTATAAGTTGTTTGGAATCAATGCGGAACTGCTAATTGACCATGCTTGGGGATATGAACCTTGTACGATGGAGCAGGTCAAAGCCTATAAGCCGGAAACCAACAGTGTATGCTCAGGACAGGTACTTCACTGCCCGTATGATTTCGATAAGGCGAAGTTAGTTGTAAAAGAAATGACCGACCTAATGGTTCTTGATTTAGTAGATAAGGGACTTGTTACTGACCAGATTGTGTTGACGATAGGTTATGATATAGAAAATCTGACAGACCCAGACCGAAGCAGAAAATACAAGGGAGATGTCACAATTGACAGATATGGAAGAAGAGTTCCTAAACACGCTCACGGAACAACAAACCTGAAAAGGCAGACATCATCAACAATGCTGATAACCGATGCTGTGATGGAACTGTATGACAGAATCGTGGATAAAAATCTGCTTATCAGAAGAATTAACATTACAGCGAACAGACTTGTAGACGAGAACTCAGCAAAGAAAGAAGATAAATATGAGCAGCTTGACCTTTTTACGGATTATAAGGCAAAAGAACAGGAGCAAGTCAAAGAAGAAGCAGCTTTAGAGCGTGAAAAGCGTATGCAGCAGACAATGCTTACGATAAAAAAGAAGTTTGGGAAGAATGCCATCTTGAAAGGAATGAATCTGCAGGAGGGAGCGACAGCCAAAGACCGTAATGAACAGATAGGTGGACACAAGGCGTAGAAAAATAAAGTATATGATTAAGGAAACAGAATATGAGATGGATATATGAACTTTCGTGGTTATGGAAGTCAATAGGGATATTTATTCTTATTGTTGCCATATGTGAGTGGTGTGCAACTTTGATTTACAAAGGAATGAAGAAGCATTACGGAGTGAAAGCAGCAATATGCGTTGCATTCGTAGCTGTTATTCTATCTGCCATTTGCATTTTTCTACTTGCACGGACACCTATGCCATTGTAAATGGAGGAAGATTATGGAGAATCAAGACAATCACAGATATGATGATATTATCAATCTGCCGAATCCAACTTCAAAGAAACACCCTCGTATGTCCCTTTATGACAGAGCAGCACAGTTTTCGCCTTTTGCGGCACTTACTGGACACGAAGCAGCTATTAAGGAAACTGCAAGACAGACGGATGAAAAATTGATGCTGAGTGATGAAGTCATAGCAGAATTGAATGAAAAGCTAAATCTGATTGCTGAAACCATCGGTACACAACAAAGGGTTAGAATCACTTATTTCGTACCGGATAATAAAAAAGCTGGAGGAGCATACATTACCTGCTCCGGTTGCGTAAAGAAGTTTGATGCATATGAACATACAGTTATTATGGAAGATAAGACGGTCATCCCGATTAAGCAGATAAGTGATATAGATGGAGAAATGTTTGGAGATATGTATTAGTAGTTGGAAAGGACAACAATGGAAACAAAGCCAAGGATTTTATACCTACAAAAGATTTTACTGGAAAGAACTGATGAAGAAAATCCTCTTTCCACAACACAGTTAATCAATATATTGAATGATGAATACGGAATATCTGCACATAGAACGACGGTCACAAAAGACATTGCAGCACTTCAGGAGTTTGGAATGGATATTGTTACTATCCACTCTACTCAGAGCAAATACTTTGTAGCCAGCCGCAAGTTAGAACTGCCGGAACTAAAACTGCTGATAGATGCAGTGGAGTCATCGAAGTTCATCACAAAGAAGAAAAGCGAAACTCTGATTGAGAAGATACATACGATGACAAGTCCTGGGCAGGTGGCAAAGCTGAAGCGTAATAACTATGTGGTCAATCGTATTAAGCCGGATAATGAGCAGATATATTACATTATTGACGCTATAAACGATGCCATCAACGCAGGCAAACAGATTTCTTTTCAGTATTATGATTATACCGGATTAAAGAAAAAGGTTCTAAAGAATAAGGGCGAGATTTATAAACTCAGTCCTTATAAACTTCTCTGGTGTGGGGACTATTATTATGTTCTCGGATATTCTGAGAAGAAAAGCAAGGTTATCAATTTCAGGGTAGACCGTATTGCTTCCAAGCCGGAGATATTGAATAAGGATATTATTCCTATGCCTGATGATTTTGATATTGAGAATTACACAAAGGAAGTTTTCTTTATGTTCTCAGGCGAGAAAGTTCTTGTGGATTTACGGTGTGATAACAGCTTGATGAAAACAATGGTTGACCGTTTTGGAGAAGATGTGACAACCCTTGCGTATGATATGACTTCTTTCAGAGTACAGACCGAAGTATCAGCCAGTCCGACCTTTTTTGGTTGGGTGTTTGGCTTTAATGGCAAGGTACAAATACTTGCACCGGAAAGTGTGAAAGAACAGTACAGGCAGATGATTGCACAAGCCGATGAGGGTATGCAGCAAAAAGAAAACAAAAGGATTGTAAACTGATAATTCTTAAATACGAATATAACGGTTATACCGGAGATGAGAGATGGGCGATTATTACGGAATTGTCTGTAAAAGAGCTTTGGGAGAAGTATCCCCTTGTTATAGAAAGATATTCTCCGTTTGTTTATCTTTCCATTGCACAGGGAGAGGTAATTGACGATACAAACCGAAATGAGGACAAGTATGCAAAGAGAAGCAGTCGCACACTTCTTGCAAAAGGATTTCGTGAAGCAGGGCAGACAGCAGCCAATGCATTCCGCACTTTTGCTGACAAGCCGGAGGTAGATTATTCACAGAAAGAGCAGAAACATCCCATTACAAAGGCGGTGCTTGCACCTATGAAAGCAGTGAAAAAGATGCTTGTATCAATGATAAGCTGGATAATCTGGCTATGAATGTGCAGTTTGATAAGGAAAAGCATATGGAGAATGCAATGCTAAGGCGCAGGAACAGACGGAACCGGAGAGGGCAGGAATGACTGGGAAAGATAATCCCTTCCATTACTATCCCGACTTTTTAACTTCTTCAATACTTGAATTACGGAGGTATGAAAATTAAAGACATTACAAGCACGATCACCAAGCCCCTCGCCGTCCTCGGAGAGAACGGCAAGGGCTACACCAAGGAAGCCAACTTCATTTCGTGGAACGGAAATACCGCCAAGCTGGTCATTCGAGAGTGGCATCCGAACCACGAACGATGCGGCAAGGGCATCACGCTTACGGAGGACGAGGGCAGAAATCTTTACGCAGCACTCAAGGTAATCTATGAAAAGGAATAAAAAAGACCGCTTGTCGGCGGTCAGCGTTTAATCACGGCTGTGACGATTCATGCAAAGCCTCGTAAGAAGCAGTTGAGAAACAGACGGATTTATACTATAATCTAATTTGAGAAGGTATACCCAAGGGTAAGTAAAAACGAATGAAGGCGAAATGGGGGCTGTTTATGACTGAACAGAAAAAGAATACTATCATAATAAGCGGCATCGCTGTGCTTGCCGTGATACTGGCATATTGCTTCCGAATTATAGGCAGGGGCAGCTTCTACCCGATGCTGTTTTCCTATCTGCGCAGCTTTATCTATATCGGCCTGTTCGCCGCCTGGGGGCTTTCTGTCCGCCAGCGGATCGTGCAAAAGCAGGTATGCAGATTTATGACGGTCACTGCGGTGCTTCTTATCATCTGGATGGTAGTCCGTTCGGCGAAGTATTTTATATTCTGGCAGCCGGACGCCGTCCGTTACCTGTGGTATCTGTTCTATCTGCCCATGCTGTTTGTGCCTATGCTGGCGCTGCTGATTGCCATGTCGCTGGGGAAGCCGGACGAATACAAATTCCCCAAGGGAATGTCGATTCTGTGGATCATCTCCGGCGTATTGCTTCTGCTCGTGCTCACAAACGACCTGCACCAATTCGTATTTACCTTTCCTAAGGACGCCGCCGTGTGGACGGACAAAAACAACGGCTACTCGGTAGGCTACTTCATTAGTGTAGGCTGGCAGGTACTGTGTGCCCTTACCGCACTCGTTATTATGTTTTTCAAATGCCGCGAAAAAGGAAGGCTCCACTTTCTGCCCATTGTTCCTATGCTGCTGGCGATTGTTTACAGCGCACTTTACTATGCGGGCGTGGATTGGCTGCTCCACTTGTTCGGCGATATTGCCGCATTCCAAAGTGTGATGTATATTCTGACCTTTGAGTTTTGCATCGCCTGCGGATATATACATTC
>SFGN01000016.1 GCA_004556565.1 Lachnospiraceae bacterium
TTAATCATCACCGAGTAGGATTCCCAAAATAAAACAGCCCCGAATTGACGGGGCTAATGTTTCACTTATTTTAGGACATTTTCAAAAATGCTTGACAGTTTTTTTAATCATTGACGTTACAGTACGGTTGTTCCTTTTATTTTTTTATTTCAAGGAATTCACTGATGTTTATAAAGTTCATCGGTTTTTCAATCTGAGCGGTGATTTTGTTTGAAGTAAGATTTAGAATTTCTGCATCGCTGTAATCCATCCATGCATAGCACAAAAAGCAGAGTATTCCGACTGTAAGCCGAAGGAAAAAAGTGTTTGTCCCTGAAGGGCTGTCATGTTTTGCGGAATCTTTGAAAAAATTCCCATATCTCGGATGGACAGGCGGTATGGGCTGCGAGTTTCGGTAAAGCTTTCTTGTCTGCCGAAGCAGTTCTGCACGGCGTGCTTCTGATTCGTTCATGATGATGCCTCCTTAAATAATTTTGAAATGTCGGTTACAGTAATCGTAAAAAAGACATATGATATGTATTGTTTAACATATCATATGTCTTTTTAAGCCATGATATCCCGGAATTTGTCCTGATATCATATGCCTTTATGCATGTTTTAGCGGTCAGCCAGTTCGTTGACAATGTCTTCCCATGTCACGCCTTTTTCGACCATAAGCACCATTACATGATAAAGAAAATCTGAAATTTCATATTTGATTTCTTCAGCATTCGGATTCTTTGCTGCAATTACGATTTCCGTGGCCTCTTCTCCCACTTTTTTCAGGATCTTGTCTATCCCCTTATCAAAGAGATAATTTGTGTAAGAGCCCTCTTTTGGATTCTGTTTCCGGTCCAGAATTGTGTTGTAGACAGACTGAAATACCTGAAGCGGATTTTTTGCGTCATAGTCACTTCCCACAATCTGCTGATAGAAACAGGTGCGGTTTCCTGTGTGGCACGCCGCCCCGATCTGTTCGACTTTTGCAAGCAGAGTATCCTTATCACAGTCTACGGCAAGAGATTTCACATACTGATAATGCCCTGATGTTTCGCCTTTTACCCATAACTGCTGCCTGCTTCTGCTGTAATAGGTCATCATACCTGATTTAACCGTATGCTCAAATGCCTCTTCGTTCATGTATGCAACCATGAGCACTTCATTTGTTTTATAATCCTGGACAACAACCGGAATCATTCCGTCAGAATTCAGCTTCAATTCTGAATAATCAAGAATGCTTTCAAAGGAGGTCATTATAATTCCCTCGTTGAGGCAGGTTTCCTTGAATGTATTAAAGTCCATATCAGGTCTGCTTACAAACATGCCAGAAATCCCTTTTACGCCGCCTGATTTCAGGATTCTGACGATTTCACTTTGTTCCATTGTGTCAGTCACTACAACACATGGAATATCTGTAATATTTTCGACAGAATTCAAATCCAGACGATGCATAAAAATAATCTCACTGCTGTACTCTTCAACTCTGTGCTGCTGTTTGAATAATGTATCAAAATCATTCAGTGAAACAGCAATTCTTTCTTTTCCGAAACGCAGGGAAACTTCTTTCAGCAGGTCAGGCGTATGTGCCCTGGAAAGATTCAGCATAGCACGTTTTGCACCGGTATAAAGGATTTTTTTGACATCCTCCTGCCGTTTGATATTCCCGCCGGCAACCATGGGAATGCTGATGACCCGGTTTATCTTTTTCATCAG
Organism: Lachnospiraceae bacterium; assembly: GCA_004556565.1. Lineage (GTDB taxonomy): Bacteria > Bacillota > Clostridia > Lachnospirales > Lachnospiraceae > Schaedlerella. The sequence continues at coordinate 1,693 of SFGN01000016.1, forward strand.
TGAAATCGCTTCTTCATGTTCATCATCGGAATCAGACAAATCAAAAACAAGCAATTCATCAGCTCCGTTTTCGCCATATTGTTTTGCAAGGGCAACAACATCCTCTGAGATAACGGTCCTGTCATCAAACCATTTTACAGCTTTTCCGTTATCAATCAGGATACATGGTGTTAATCTTTTATAACTCATAATCGTTCTCCTGTCATCATTTTCTGTCTTATGTGGATCTGCTTCACAGCAGTTTATGCCAGGCTTCCTTTTGTAGACCATACGCCCTGGATACGAGGCTCTTTCATGACTGCAAGATCAAGGGCTTTCCCAAATGCCTTAAACAGTGCTTCTGTCATATGATGATTATTTCCTTCATCTATTATTCTCAGATGCAGATTCATGGCTGCACTGTATGACACGGCATAGAAAAATTCCCGGATCATTTCAGTATCCAGACCTCCGATACGTTCAGAGGTAAATTCAGCGGTGTATTTTAAATACGGACGGCCTGAAAGATCGATCGCGCAGAGTGCCAGCGTTTCATCCATTGGGAGCAGGAAACTTCCGTAACGTTTAATCCCTGCTTTGTCTCCAAGTGCTTTTGCAATTGCCTGACCGAGCACAATGCCGGTATCTTCCACCGTATGGTGGCAGTCCACATGCAGGTCACCTTTTACATCAACATCCAGGTCAAAAAGTCCATGACGGGCAAATCCGTCCAGCATATGGTCAAAGAAAGGAATGCCTGTATTAATATGATTGTTCCCCTGCCCGTCAAGGCATATTGTAATTGAAATCTGTGTTTCTTTTGTGTTCCTTGTACAGCTTCCGATTCTTTTTTCCATCAAATCGCCTCCTGTCAGTCTTCAAATCTTACTTTAATGGAGTTAGCATGTGCTGTCAGATGCTCAGCCTCAGCAAACTGTTCAATATCTGTATGTATCTCTTCCAGCGCTTCTCTCGAATAAGAGATAATGCTGGATTTTTTCAAAAAGTCATCTACGGACAGCGGGGAAAAGAATTTTGCGGTTCCGTTCGTCGGAAGGATATGGTTCGGACCTGCAAAATAGTCACCCAGCGGCTCGCTGCTGTACTCACCGATAAAGATAGCTCCGGCATTTCTGATTTTTGTCATCACCTGGAATGGGTCAGCCGTCATGATTTCAAGATGCTCAGATGCTATTTCATTTGCAGCATCAATGGCATCCGCAAGCGTATCCGCTACAAGGATATGACCGTAATTGTCCAGTGATTTACGTATAATTTCTCCTCGGGACAGCTTTTCTGTGAAAGCGTCGGCTTCTGCGGAGACTTTCTGTGCAAGCTCCATGCTTGTCGTGACCAGAATGGCGGATGCAAGCTCATCATGCTCTGCCTGAGAAAGCAGGTCAGCGGCCACATATCTTGGGTTAGCTGTTTCGTCCGCCAGAACCAGAATTTCGCTGGGACCTGCGACAGAATCGATGCTTACATGCCCGTACACGGCCTTTTTTGCAAGGGCAACGTAAATATTCCCCGGGCCCACGATTTTGTCAACTTTTGGAATGCTTTCTGTCCCGTAAGCAAGTGCAGCGATTGCCTGGGCTCCTCCGACTTTATAGACAGCGTCGGCTCCGGCCTCTTTGGCAGCAACAAGTGTTGTCGGGTTGACTTTTCCGTCCCTTCCGGGCGGTGTCACCATAATGATTTGATCTACACCGGCAACCTTTGCAGGTATGATGTTCATCAGTACGGAAGACGGATATGCCGCTTTACCTCCGGGTACATAGACACCTACACGTTCAAGGGCTGTAACTTTCTGTCCAAGTATGGTCCCGTCAGGTTTACTGTCAAACCAACTATACTGCATCTGTTTCTGGTGGTAAACATCAATATTTTTCAAAGCCTTCCGTATGATGCGAAGCAAACTATCATCTACCTCTTTGTAGGCTTCCTGAATTTCTGCTTCCGTTACCTGAATTGTATCTGCATTGACGGATGCTCCGTCAAATTTTTCGGTAAAAGCGAAAACTGCCGCATCCTTTTTTTCATGAACTTCATCCAGAATATTCCGAACACGTTCCTCATATTCTCCGTAACTGTTGGGGCTTCTCTTCAATAAATCCTCCAGCAGATTCTTTTTCGTGTTTTTATCAAGTTTTTCAATCCGCATTTTTTTCCTCCTGTAAGAGATTACGAAGGTTTGTAATCAATTCTTTAATTCTGGCATTTTCCATCCGCATGCTTACCGGATTTACAATCATCCGTGCGGAGAGCGGGCACACTTCCTCAAGAACGACAAGCCCGTTTTCTCTTAATGTAGAACCGGTCTCGACAATATCTACGATGACCTCTGAGAGTCCGACGATAGGTGCCAGTTCTATCGAGCCGTTCATTTTAATGACCTCTACCGTCTGATGTTTCCTGTTATAAAAATAATCCTTTGCAATGTTCGGGTATTTCGTTGCCACCCGTATCAGCTCACGGTGTTTCAGAAGTTCGCGCGCTTCTTCATAGCCGCACACACACATCCGGCATTTTCCGAATCCAAGGTCAAGGACTTCATGAACTTTCCTGCCTTCCTCGATGATCGTATCCTTACCTACGACACCGATATCTGCCGCACCATATTCCACATATGTCGGTACATCCGGTCCTTTTGCAAGAAAAAATTTCAGTTTCAGCTCTTCGTTTACAAAAATAAGTTTTCTAGAATTCTTATCTTTCATTTCACCGCAGGTGATACCAAGATTTTCCAGCATCTCCAGTGTTTTATCTGCAAGACGCCCTTTTGTCAGTGCAAATGTCAAATATCTCATGTATGTTCCCCTTTATTTTTTTGCTTTTCCTGCATATACAATCTTTTCTTCTCCGGTCTGCAGATTAACCATATCGATTGTGCGGTCATCCCGAAGATATAACATGCTGATTGCCTGCGTACGTTTTCCGTAATCCACATAGTTTTCTTTCCGGTCAGTTATTTCACGTCTGAGAAGTTCGATCCGTTTGCCTTTGGATCGGAATTCTGTGGCGAGGGAAATGGCCCATTCCATCGTCCCGTCTGTATAGACGATCAGATTCCTCTGTTCAGATTCGATGGCGATTTTCTGCCGGTTTAACGCATTCAGAAGTTCATCAATAATAATTGCAAATCCGATAGACGGAGTATTCTTGCCGAATTTCTCAAGCAAATGGTCGTAACGTCCTCCCCGGACGACCGCATCTCCTGTCCCGTAAGTATATGCGCTGAAAATAATTCCGCTATAATAACCGTAATTGCCGCACATGCTGAAATCAAATGTAATATGATCTTCCGCCCCATATAATGTCAGGATGTGGAAAAGCTTTTCCAGACGGTCGATCGCTTTAAGTGCTGCATGGTCATGAGCATATTTTTTTGCTTCCTGCAGAACATCCTGTCCTCCGATCAGTTCAGGAAGGATTCCGAAGGCTTCGCGCACAGAATCAGGAACGGCTTCCTGTTCCAGTATTTCTTCAATACCCAGATAATTCTTGTTGGAAAGCAGAGCATGGATTTCCGAAAGACCGTCTTCATCTAGTCCTGTGGCCTCCATCAGACTCCTGATAAAATCCACATGTCCGACCGTTACCTGAAATTCATTTAGTCCTACTTTTTTCAGTCCGTCAACAACAGCTGCGATGATCTCTGCGTCAGCTTCTGCGGAATCCACACCGATCAGTTCTGCGCCAAGCTGGGTATTCTCTTTCAGACGCCCCCTGTAGCTGGAATGGTTGATGAAGGTATTGCCCACATAACATAGCCGTATAGGAAAAGTCTCTTCCTCGAACAATGTTGCAACAGCACGGGCGATGGACGGCGTTAAATCAGGACGCAGAACCAGTGTATTACCCTCTTTATCAAAAAATTTATAAAGCTCACGGGAAGGTATTGTACCGATCTCCTTGCGGAAGACATCAAAATATTCAAATGTCGGTGTCTGGATGTCCTGATACCCGTACAGATAAAGCATACCCCTGAGTTTTCTCTGTACAGCAAGCTTTCTCCTGCATTCTGAATGATAAATATCCCGGACTCCCTCCGGTGTATGTAATTTCTGTTCCATAATGAAACACCTTGCCTTTCACTTTATTATGCTACCATGCTAAATTCCTGAAATATTATAAGTACTTTCTGCGTAATTGTCAATCCCTGCTGTCCAAATCCTTTTGAATCCAGTCCAGATAAGGGATAAAGAAGTTTTGTTGCCAGGACATAAAATAGTCCGGATTCAGTTCATCCAGGCGGAAACTTTTTCTTCCGCCGTCCTGTGCCCTCTGCCAGAACTTTTTCATTTCGCTGAACCGCATATAATATAGCTGGTTTTTATCACTGTAAAAAATGAGAAGAAAAGCGATGCCGCCTTGTTTTTCAAATTTCTCCATGAACGCCACCTGATGCTCATGGATATTCTGTAAAGGGAATGTATCTGCCCTGCACTCTTTTGCATCAAAACATACCGGTATGCCCTGAACGGCCCCGATATAATCAACGGTGCTGGTCTTTTCAAAATATGCCAGCGTGATGTGGCGGTGTTCCCGGTCGATTTTCACGGGGGTGATCGGTGTGGGTATTTTTTGCATCAGTGCAAGTCCGAGCTGTTCATACCGTTCGTTTGTTCTGTTCACCATATCCTCCAGCGTCGAGCCGCGAAGCCCTCTTGAATTCCATGTTCCCATTACATTACTCCTTTGTCTTTGCAGATTCTCCGGAACAAATCCGGGACATCCGCCCTGAACTCTCTTCCTGAAAGTCCGGCAAGCGGGCCGTCTGTCTGCGGCATTACAAGCCGCCATGCATGGAGGAGCTGTGATGTCAGCCCATATTGTTTCCGGTACTGTTCATTTACCTTTCGGTTTCCATATTTATAATCTCCGATGACCGGATGTCCTGCCGAGGCAAGATGGGCACGGATCTGGTGTGTTTTTCCGGTAATCAGGTGTACCTCCAGTAAAGTAATATTTGCTGCCGATGCAACAGGTCTGTATTCAGTTTCAATGGGTGTACTCTCTGAAACTTCCGTTGGAGATATCATGACTTTATTTGTCTTCTGATTTTTCGTGAGAAACCCTTTTGCTTTCGTGCATTTGGTTATCAGTCCGTCTACAGGGCAGAGATAATATTTTTCAATGCTTCGGTCTTTAAAAAATCTGCTTAATTCCTGCAGCCCGCAAAGACTTTTCCCGGCAGCGAGTATACCGCTTGTGTTTCTGTCCAGCCGGTTACATATCGATGGATGGAAGGTTTTCAGTTCCCGTTCTGTAATCTGACCGGAGGAAAGCAGGTATGCCGTCAGGTATTCTACGGCAGAAATATCGTTTTCACGTGCTTTCTGCGAAAGCATTCCCACAGGTTTATTGATCAGGAGAATATGGCTGTCTTCGTATATAATATCAGGTTTCATATCCGGTTTCGCAGGAACTGTAATTATTCCGCTTCCGGAAAATTTTTCGATTGTTTCCTTAGATAAAAATAATTTTATGACATCGCCCTGTGCCAGTTTTTCAGAACCGTCAGCTTTCCTTCCATTCAGCGTGATATTCTTTTTCCGCAGCATTTTGTAAAGAAAACTTTTCGGAGCTTCCCGGAGGAATTTAGCAAGAAGCTTGTCAAGGCGCTGACCTGCTTCATTAGCTGTTACATGTATTTCCTGCATACTGTTTCCTGCCTTTACAAAGATATATTCTGAATCAGGTGTGCAATCTTCTGTTCATGTTCAGCAGTATCGTCTTTTTCTATTGCAGCTATGTTATTCAGTCCTTCAGCCCTTGCCATAAATGCCGTATATTGGCGGAACAGTTTAATGGACACACCTTTAAAACCGTTTTTAGCCAAAATCGATTTGATATGGGATGCGGCATAATCCGGATCTACCTTTTCACTTGGGACATAGCCGAATATTTTATCGCCGGAAATTACGATACATTCAACCGGCATAATCTTTTCGGAGCTTGTGACTACCAGATCATAAATAACAGTGAGATGTTCTGTCTTCTGTCTGATATCTTCTGCTTTTTCCGGATCTATTGAACGGTATGGTAACCGGGTGACGATTCCGACAAGAACTTTACATGCAGGCAGACATCCTACAACTGCAACGACCGTAAGCAGGTTTTCCTTGGAATGCGTCTGACTGTATCCAAGCAGAAAAACTGCGGCTATGATTGCAAAATAAAGAATTGCCCGGATTATTTCTGCTTTTAACTTGTAGTTCAGATACCCCGGTGTGCCTTTTTTTACTTTTTTCTTCATTGTATTATTACCCCTTATCTTTTTTGATTCAATGTCTGTTCATTATTTTTAATATAAAACCATGCGGCATCAGTTTTGATGTAATCCGGCTAAATCGCATTGGGATGCCGTAAACTGAGACGGCTTTCTTTTTCCGGCTGTCACGCAGTGCTTTTTTTACTACTTTGGAGGGTTTCGCCATTGTCAGCCTTTTCAACGGATTCGTTAATTCACCCGAAACACGGAAAAATTCTGTATCGGAAGGCCCCGGACATACGGCGGTGACAATAATTCCCCTCTCTTTCAGCTCTTCTCCCAGGCTTCTTGAAAAACTTAATACATAAGATTTGGTCGCTGAATAGACGGAAAATCCCGCCTGCGGGCAAAAAGCCGCCGCTGACGCCAGCTGCAGAATTCTGCTGCCCTTTGAAAGGTATGGCAGGCAGATAATCGTCATCCTTGTGAGCGCTGTGCAGTTCAGTGAAATCATACGAAGCTGCAGTTCTTTATCCTCCTGTAAGATCTGTTCTACCGTTCCGCTTTTCCCGAATCCGGCTGAATTTACCAGCATCCGTATGTCAGGGTGCTCCCCTTCCAAAAGCTGTTCAAATTTCTGAAAAAAGGAATCCTCCAGTAAATCCCCTTCAAAGACTCTCACAGGAATCTGTAATCGATCCTTCAGGCAGCACAGACGTTCCCCTCTTCGTGCAATGACCCAGATTTCATCCAGAGAACGGTAACAATGGTTCAATTGTTTTACAAATTCCATTCCAAAACCGGAAGAAGCTCCGGTTACAACTGCAATTTTCATTTCTGTCTTCTCCCTCCCGACCTTTGATTCCGTTTTGCTGCCGGAATGTTCTTTTTTCCGGATGCAGCTTTCTTTTTTATTGCAGTCTTTTCTCTTTCATATGCCTTCTCTTTTTTTAGTTTACGCGGACGAATCAGGCATTTCTTATCGAATCCGATCAAATCCGTCCTTCCTGCAAGCATCAGCGCCTCCTTTACCAGGTCATAATTGGCAGGATTCCGGTATTGTATCAGTGCCCTCTGCATGGCTTTTTCATGAGGGTTCTTCGGGACATAGACAGGTGTCATGGTCCGGGGGTCAAGTCCGGTATAATACATGCAGGTAGAGATGGTGGAAGGCGTCGGATAAAAATCCTGCACCTGTTCCGGCATATATCCCATATCCCGGCAATACTCGGCAAGCTCAACCGCTTCTTTTAATGTAGACCCCGGATGAGATGACATCAGATAAGGAATCAGGTACTGATCCATGCCAAGTTTTTCATTCATCCGCATAAACTTGCCGGTAAATTCTTCATAAATCCGGTTAGACGGTTTTCCCATTTTTTCAAGCACCGCGTCCGATACATGCTCAGGGGCAACTTTAAGCTGTCCACTGATATGATATGCACAAAGCTCTCTTAAAAATGTCTGATCTTTGTCCGCCAGCAGATAATCAAACCGGATACCGGAACGAATAAACACTTTTTTTACCCCCGGGATGGCCCGAAGTCTGCGCAGCAGGGATACATATTCCCTGTGATCTGCCCGGAGATTGCTGCAAGGTTTTGGAAAAAGACATTGTTTCTCTTTACATACCCCATATTTTAATTGTTTCTCACAGGAAGGGTGGCGGAAATTGGCCGTCGGTCCTCCGACGTCATGTATATATCCTTTAAAATCCTTTTCTTTTGTAAAACTCTCCGCTTCCCTCACAAGGGATTCTTCACTTCTGGTCTGCACGATTCTGCCCTGATGGAATGTAAGAGCGCAGAAATTGCAGCCGCCGAAACAGCCTCTGTTGGAAATCAGGCTGAATTTTACTTCTTCAATGGCAGGCACCTTCCCCAGAGACTCATAGGACGGGTGGTATGTCCGCATATAAGGTAAATCATAGACATCATCCATTTCCATCTGATCAAGCGGTCTGGAAGGCGGATTCTGTACAACATAAAGATGTTCGGAATACGGCTCGACAAGGCGTTTTCCGGAAAAAGGGTCTGTATTGCAGTACTGCTTATAAAAGCTTTTTGCATAGACGCTTTTATCTGCCTTCAGTTCTTCAAAAGAAGGAAGGATTTCCGCATCGTAAACAGATTCCAGAGACTTCACTTTTACAACCGTTCCATCAAGGTAAGTAAGGTCTTCCACAGCAATACCTGCATTAAGGGCATCTGCGATTTCAACTATGGAACGCTCCCCCATTCCGTAAGAGATGATATCAGCCCCGGAATCAAGGAGAACAGAACGTTTCAATTTGTCAGACCAGTAATCATAATGTGCCAGCCTCCTCAGACTGGCCTCAATTCCGCCGATTATAATCGGTGTCTTTTTGTATGTCCGGCGGATCAGGTTGCCATAAACAGTCACAGCATAATCCGGACGCTTCCCCATGATGCCTCCCGGTGTATATGCATCTGATTTCCTGCGTTTTTTTGAAACTGTATAATGATTTACCATGGAATCCATGTTCCCTGCGGAAATAAGGAAACCTAGCCTTGGCTCTCCGTAAATCGTCACGCTGCTGTCATCTTTCCAATCAGGCTGTGAAATAATACCGACTTTATAGCCGTGTGCTTCAAGTATACGGCTGATGATAGCGTGTCCGAAAGAAGGATGGTCCACGTAGGCATCCCCGATAACATAGACAAAATCAACCTGTTTCCAGCCACGCTGTACCATGTCGGCCCGGCACAGCGGTAAAAAATTGTGTTCCATATTAATTATTCCCCACATTTTTCATAGGTCTGTTCCCAGACCTGTCTGTAATCATGAATATAATAATCGGCTATCTTTCGTTTTTCTCTTTCGTAAGGCTTTGAGAATTCATCTTCTACGGCACATACCTTCATACCTGCGCTTTTACCTGCAAGAAGTCCATTCGGAATATCTTCAAATACAAGACAATTCTCCGGAGAGACACGTAAATCCTCCGCAACTTTCAGATAGACATCCGGTGCCGGTTTCCCTCTGGGGACTTCGCATGCTGTCCTCACTGATGCAAAATAACGGCGGATGTGAAGTGCTTTAAGTGCTTCGTCCGTCAGTTCCCGTCCATTGCTGGTCGCGATTCCCATAAGGATTTTTGCGTTCTTCATCCGTTTCAGAAACTCTCCTGCCCCGGGCTTTAACGGGACTTTTGTACGATATAATTCTCTGGTCATATCTGTCCATTCATTCTGGATGTCACATAATGTGCATTCAAGAGAAGGGAAGGTATCCAGAAAATACTGTGCCATTTCAGTATAGCTTTTTCCCTGAATTGCCTGATAAAAGTCATCCGGCATACTCAGACTGTATTTTTCCATATACATGCGGTCTACTTCCGGCCACATCCACATTGAATCAAGTAATGATCCGTCCATGTCAAATATAATTGCTTTTATTTCATCTAACATATTTTATCCAACTCACTTTTTGTTAAAGCACGGTATTCTCCGGGGGTCAGCGTTTCGTCCAGGATAAGGCTGCCCATCTTCAGACGTTTCAGATAAAGGACCTCTTTTCCTACAGCATGGAACATCCGTTTTACCTGATGGAATTTTCCTTCACGGATAGTAAGTTCAATTCTTGAAATCTCTCCGGATTCCAGAATTTTTAAATCTGCCGGAAGCGTAAGATGCCCTTCTCCTATATCAATTCCTTCGGCAAAATGCCGGATATCCTCTTCGGTTACTTTCCCCTCCACTTTTGCGTAATAAACCTTATCGACATGTTTTTTCGGGGAGAGAAGCCTGTGTGCCAACTCACCGTCATTTGTAATCAAAAGAAGTCCTTCGGTATCCCGGTCAAGCCTTCCGACCGGAAACAGATCCTTTCTCTTTCTGGAAGAAATCAGGTCGACAACAGTTTTTTCTTTACGGTCCTCTGACGCAGAAATAATACCTGCCGGTTTATTCAGCATATAATATTCATATTCTTCATATCCGACTGTCCGTCCGTGGCAGCAGACAACGTCTGTTTCTGTATTAAGCTTTATTTCCGGGCGTTTTACAGTTTCCCCGTTTACCTGAACCATTCCTTTTGATATCAGTTTCTTAACTTCAGCTCTGGTCCCGATTCCCATATCTGCCAGATATTTGTCCAATCGTAATCTCATTTTCCAACTCCTGTTTTTGCTTCCCGGATAAAAAGGCTATGACTGCCAGCGCCATCCGGGAAGATATTTATTTTTCAGGGTCTGTCCCGCAAGTTTTCCAAATCCGAGCGGATAACCGTCCACACAGACGAGGTACCAGCCTTTTTCCTTCGGGGAAACCAAATCTTCCACGTCCAGTGTTTCCCCTTTCAGGTATTTAATGACTCTGTCATCGGAAACAGGAAAGTCCAGACATTTTTTATATTCCTCTTTTTTCAGGCACATGGCAAGTGCCTGGCTCGGCTCAAACCGGTTCTTTTTTAATTCACCGAGAAGCAGCCCGGAGCGCAGAAAACGTATGCCTTTCATTTCCGGTATTCCTTCCGGCATATAATAGACGCGCTCCTCCCGGTAATCAAGGCGTGATTTCTCAATTGTCCATGTCGTGTCACAGAAAAACTGTTCTAATTCCTCCGGAATCTTCTTCACTCTTCCTTTAACGGCAGCAGAATGGAGTTCAGGGACAGTTTCGTCATTTTCTCTTTTCAGGAGCGCAATATAATGTCCTTCGCCCTGCATTTTATGAGGGAAAATGCGGACGGTTTTTACAAATTCAGTATTTTTGCTCTTTGTATATTCCGGTCTTCCTTTGGCAAAACCTTCATAACCGGCAATATCACAGATTTCAAATTCCGGATACTGCTCAAGTAAATATTCAATCGTACCTTCATTTTCCAGAGGGTCAAAAGTACAGGTGGAATACAGGAGCATGCCGCCTTTTTTTAACATAGATGCCGCCTGCGTGATAATGCTCCTCTGCAGTCTGGAAAAGAATTCCGGCCCGTGCTCTTCCCATGCTTTTATCATTTTCTTTTCCTTTCGGAACATCCCTTCTCCGGAACAAGGTGCATCAATCAGAATCTTATCAAAATACTCAAAAAAGTAATCCGTTAGTTTACCGGGTTCTTCGCTGATGACCATCATGTTACCGATTCCGAACAGCTCAAGGTTTTTCAACAGTCCTCTGGCTCTGGAATTGCTGATATCGTTTGCAATAAGAAGTCCCTCTCCTTTTAGTTTTGCACCCAGCTCGGTAGCCTTTCCCCCCGGCGCTGCACAGATATCAAGGACACGTTCTCCGGGAGTTACGGGAATCCGGTCTGCAGGAGTCATTGCACTTGGTTCCTGCAGATAATAAAGCCCCGCAAAATAGTACGGATGTTTCGCAGGCTGTACCTGATCCCCGTCATAGTAAAATCCGTTGGAAATCCACGGCACGGGAGACAGAGGCCAGGGCGCGATTTTCAGAAAGTCTTCTACAGATATTTTCGCTGTGTTTACGCGCAGCCCGTAATGCCTGGGTTCTTCATAACATTTGAGGTATGCTTCATATTCTTCTCCCAGCAGGAGTCTCATTTTATCTTCAAAAGCCTCTGGTAAATACATTCTCATTCATTCTCCTATTCCGGCATATCTGCCGGGGGTGTTTTTTTAGTTCAAAATACGTCTGTTTGATCTTATCTGCACCGGCGCAGCACTTCTTTCGTTAATTCCCAGATACGTCCCGCAGATGCAATGTCAAGCCTTTCTCTGAAGGAATGGACATCGTACATCTCAGGTCCGTAAGAAATGCAGTCAAGTTCAGGGTTCTTTCCGCTTAAGAGACCGCATTCCAGGCCGGCATGGATCGTCAGTACTTCCGGTTTTCTGCCAAATACTTTCTCATATGCATTTACAACGATCGGCCGGATTCTGGAAACATCCTTATATTCCCATCCTGGGTATTCACCTTCGATTGTATAAGATGCATCAAGGTATTCGGCAAAGTTTTTAAACTTATTCTTCATCTCATCCAGCTTTGAGCCGATACTGCTTCGGATAAGAACCATAAACTTAACATAATCTTCGCCGGTTTCGACAACACCAAGATTATCAGACGTTTCAACCATATTTTTTAAAGAACGGTTAAATTCGTATACACCGTCCGGACAGTTTACAAGGAAAAATATCACCTTTTTTGCAGCTTCTTCGCTGAATGCCCTGTAAGTGCCCGTCCCGGCTTCCTGAATCTGCACATCCAGTTCCGGTTCATCAGCCCCGAATTCCTGTTTCCAGATTTCTTTCATTCGGACAATTTCTTCACATACAGATTCTCTATCGGCTTCAGAAACGACGATCTGGAAGTTATTCATGAACGAGATTACATTATCTTTTGTACCGCCGTTTATTTCCGTCACAGCCGCATCATGATTTCTGCATATCTGATCAAGTAATCTTCCGGCAAGTTTGTTTGCATTTCCGCGCTGGCGGTCAATCTCCACGCCGGAATGACCTCCTTTAAGCCCGCAGATTTTAACATTAAGGGCTGCTCCCTCTTTTACCTCACGGCTGACAGGAATATTCATGGTAAAACGGAATCCGCCGGCGCATCCGACTATCAGATTTCCTTCTTCCTCGGAATCAAGATTGAGAAGCATCTTTCCTTTGAGCAGAGACATATCGATCTTTGCGGCGCCAAGCATGCCAACTTCTTCATCAACAGTAAATAATGCCTCAATCGGAGGGTGCTCAATAACAGTACTGTCGAGAATAGCCAGCGCCATTGCAACTGCAATTCCGTTGTCAGCACCAAGTGTTGTATCTTTTGCTTTTACAAATCCATCCTCAATAAAAAGCTGCAGCGGATCTTTCGTAAAATCATGCGTTGACTCCGGTGTTTTTTCACAGACCATATCAAGATGCCCCTGGATGATGACGGGCTCGGAATCTTCATATCCTGCAGTTCCCGGTTTTTTGATGATGATATTGTTCCAGCTGTCCTGAATCACTTCCAGATTTCTTTCTTTTGCAAACCGAACACAGTAGTCGCTGACGGCTTTTGTATTGTAGCTTCCCCTGGGAATCTGACTGATTTCTTCAAAAAAACGAAATACTTCAACTGGTTCTGTTCCTGATAATACTGACATATTAGTTCCCCTTTTCTTTTATTTCTTTTACTTTTTTTTCTTATATTATATTTATAAGAATAATCCGCAACTGCTGCGCAGTACGTATCGGCTGCACAGCTCTGTCTGTCCGCTTATGACAATACAGCTTCTTTTTTTATCGAATATTTCCATTGTGTCACAGCAGACATAAAAAATCAACCCATTTCATATATCTTTATTAACACTGCATTAGAATGGCGGACGGCACATGTTTCGGAATTTTAAAGGTATCGGCATTGTTATTTTATTTTTCGTTATGCTTGTCTTCCCTAAAGCAGTATTTTCCGGTGCCAGTGAAGGGTTATTGTTGTGGTTTCAGATCGTTCTCCCTACTTTGTTTCCTTTCCTCCTTATCAGCTCCCTTTTAGTAGGCACCGGAAATATTTCTCTGATTTCATCTGTCACGGGGAAATTTCTTTCTCTTCTGTTCCGTGTATCACCCTGCGGGAGCTTCGCTGTGATAACGGGCTTTTTATGCGGATATCCGATGGGAGCGAAAACTGCTGCGGATATGGTCGTTTCAGGACAGATAACAAAAAAAGAAGGACAGTATCTGCTGTCTTTCTGTAACAATACAAGCCCGGTATTTATCATGAATTTCCTTGTATGGAAAACATTAAACAGAGAAGAACTTATGATGCCCTCGCTGCTCATCCTCATAATTTCTCCTGTAATCGTAAGCTTTTTTACAAGAAAAATTTATCTCGGAAAACATGCACGGTTTGAGAGTCCGAGTGTTTCTGCAGGCTGTGAAAAAAACAGCTGGTCCTTCCGCGAAATAGATGCATGTATCATGAACAGTTTTGAAACACTGGTAAATGTGGGTGGATATATTATGCTGTTTTCCGTGCTTCTTACAATAGGAAAACTAATCAGGATACCTATAGTCACATGCTTACTGCCTCTTCTTGAAATGACAAACGGTATTGTGCTTATTAATCGGATGGCGCTCCCTTTTGCAGTTAAATATCCGGCACTTCTCGGATTGACCTCATTCGGAGGATTTTGTTCTGTAGCTCAGACAAAATGCATGGTTCAGGATGCGGGACTTCCGGTCCTCCCCTATATCACAGAAAAACTGGCAGCCGCATTGACTGCCAGTATTCTTGGTGTTTTATATCTGCATTTGTCCTGAGCCCTGGAATAGATATGACGAATTATGTTCGTTCCTGATTCATTTTAATCTATCATGTCCACTGTGCCGTCATCTGTCGGAACTTCAAGTTCTGCGCGGTTTGTGCGTACCACATCATAACATTCCTGAAGAGAATGGATCAGTCCGTCATATTTGGATGTATAACTGTCCAGCGTATGTCCGATAATACTTTCAGCATTTGCCAGCAGGTCATCTGCATACTGAATGGCCCCTATACGGATCGTATTCGCATCTTCTGTTGCACGGTCCACGATTTCCTGTGCCTGAGCTGTAGCCTGAGTCACGATCTCATTAGCCTGATTGTAAGCCTGCTGCATAATCTCATGCTCGCTCACCAGCTCTGTGGTCTGAAGCTGCGCTTCTTCAAGCATTGCATCTGCTTTTGCCTGTGCATCATTTAAAATCGCATCACGGTTCGCGATGATTTTCTGATATCTCTTGATTTCATCCGGAATCTTCATCCGAAGCTCACGCAGGAGTTCATCCAGATGTTCTTTATTTACAATAATTTTTGTAGTAGATAAGGGCTGGTATTTACAGTCTCTGTCAATGTACTCTTCAATCTCTTCAATAATCTGTTCAATACGGCTGCTCATAATTACACTCTCCTTTTTGCTTTTATCTTCTCCTTAAGCCTTAACGCTACTGCTTCCGGCACAAATTGTGAAACATCTCCCCCAAAAGCAGCAATTTCTTTTACAGTGCTGGAACTTAAGTATGAATACTCAATGCCGGTTGTCAAAAACATAGTTTCCAGTCTTGGATCCAGTTTATGGTTTGTCTGAGACATCTGCAATTCGTATTCAAAATCGGTAATCGCTCTTAGTCCCCTGATTACGACGTCTGCCTGCATTTTTTTTGCAAATTCAATCAGAAGTCCGTCAAAAGGAACAATCCTGACATTTTTTAAATCGCCTGTTACTTCGCTTAACATTTTAACACGTTCTTCCACAGAAAACAACGGCATTTTCGTATTATTATTCAATACTCCGACAGTTAATTCGTCAACAATTTTACAGGATCTTCTGATAATATCAAGATGTCCGAAAGTTACCGGGTCAAAACTTCCCGGATAAATTGCCCTTAACATTTTTCTTTTGCCTGTCCCTTCTTTTATAAATTCAGATGATTTTAATTCTTTGCAGCTTCAAAGTTTATTGCGTTTTTCGTTCAAGAAAAACATGCTTATTTGTTTTATAAATTTTTTCTTTAATCAGAGAAAAACCTAAATCCTCCAGATAGAAAAAACCTGTCTCTTTTGATGCTTCTACGATTATCACGGTATCTGATCCGACAATCTGTGAATCAGACAGGTATGACAGTACTTTATATTCCAGATCCTGATTATAGGGTGGATCCATAAAAATATAATCAAAGCATTGTGTCCCTTCCAGACGGTTCAGTGCCAAAAGCACGTCTGTCATCATTATGGCTGCTTTGCTTTCCAGTTTCGTATTCTTTAAATTTTCTTTTATGCATGCCATAGCCTTTGGGTTCTTTTCTACGAAAACCACATTCTCTGCCCCCCGGCTTAAAGCTTCGATCCCTATGCCGCCGCTCCCGCTGAACAGATCAAGGAAACTGCATCCGGCGATATATGGCGAAATCATATTGAATAGTGTTTCCTTAATCCGATCGGTTGTCGGGCGGGTATCCATCCCGTCCAGTGTTTTTAACTGCAATCTTTTTGCACTTCCTGCTATTACTCTCATATGCACCTCGTTATCATAACTATCTAAAAAATTCTAACAGAAAAAGACACTCAGGTCAATCCTAAGTGTCTTTTTCTCCTATATTCCCTCATTTTTCGGGATTATTTTCCAGCCATCTGTCTTTCCTGCTGCTCAATCATTTTCTTAACCATATAACCGCCTACAGAACCGTTCTGTCTGGATGTCAGGTCTCCGTTATAGCCGTCTGACAATGGAACTCCCAGTTCGCTGGCCACCTCATATTTGAATTTGTCCAGTGCGCTTTTTGCTTCCGGCACTGCTGTTCTGTTAGATGAACGATTTGCCATTGTTTTTTCCTCCTTTGGTTTTTTTGTAACTGTTATTCGGTTACGTTTTCAATAGTTTTTTGTAACTTTGTTTTGTTACAACCATAGTATATGGAGGAAATCAGCTTTTAAACTGGTAGTTACTGTTTCTGTTAGCAGATTATTCTATGAACAGATTTTTTATAATGTTTTTTCAAGCTGCCCACGTCCCATATCGCCCAGAACACGCTCGCGCAGTTTCTGATGTTCTTTGCTGCCAAGCCCGGGATCATCCCGCAAAAGTATATCTGCAGTTGCAGCGGCCGCTTTTAAGAGCTTAGCATCCTGATAGATATCTCCCAGTCTAAAGCCCATCTCTCCGCTTTGGCGCAGACCGAACAAGTCTCCCGGCCCACGAAGCCGTAAATCTTCGCTTGCAATAAAAAATCCGTCATTTGATTTGTTCAGGATTTCTAATCTTTCCTTTGTCTCTTTTGATTTTGAGGCACTCATAAAAATGCAGTAGGACTGATGTGCCCCACGCCCAACGCGTCCACGTAGCTGATGGAGCGATGCAAGTCCGAATCTCTCTGCGTTTTCAATCATAATCACAGATGCATTCGGCACATCTATTCCAACCTCAACAACGGTCGTGGATACCAGAATCTGAATCCGATTTTGCGAAAAATCTTCCATGATGCAGTCTTTTTCTTCCTGCTTCATTCTGCCGTGCAGGCATCCGACATGGATTTCGGTGCCCATGATTTCCTGAAGCTCCTGTGCATAATCCAATACATTTTCTGCTTCTATGTTCTCACTTTCTTCTACCATAGGGCAGATTACATAGCACTGTCTGCCCTCAGCCACCTGTTTTTTCATAAATTTGTAGGCAGTATTTCTATATCCGGTGTCAACCACACAGTTTTTGATCGGCAGTCTGTTTTTCGGCAATTCTCCGATGATGGAAATGTCAAGATCTCCGTATAAAATGATTGCCAGTGTCCTTGGGATTGGAGTGGCACTCATGACAAGTATGTGGGGATAAATTCCTTTATCCGCAAGCAGCTCTC
Source organism: Lachnospiraceae bacterium (assembly GCA_004556565.1). Lineage (GTDB taxonomy): Bacteria > Bacillota > Clostridia > Lachnospirales > Lachnospiraceae > Schaedlerella. The sequence goes on from SFGN01000016.1 coordinate 19,191, forward strand.
TCTGCCTGACTCCGAATCTGTGCTGTTCGTCTGTCACGACAAGAGCCAGCTTATGAAAAACCGTTTTTTCCTGAATCAAAGCATGGGTTCCGATAATAAAATCTGCTGTGCCCTCTGATATTTTTTGATATGCCGTTCGTTTCTCTTTTGCAGACATTGAGCCGGTCAGCAAAACCGCAGTCAAAGGAATATGGTATTGTTCCAGCATTTTTTCAATATTTGAAAAGTGTTGCCGTGCCAGAACTTCTGTCGGTGCCATCATGGCCGCCTGATATCCGTTCAGTCCTGCCAGCAGCATGGCAAGAAATGCAACAATTGTTTTGCCCGAGCCCACGTCTCCCTGGATAAGTCTTGACATCACATGTGTCCCCGTCATATCTGTATAGATTTCCTGGCAAACTTTTTTTTGTGCATCGGTCAGCTCATAAGGGAGTTCCCGTATGAACCGGTTAATTCGCACATCCCATCGTATACAGCAATGATTCAGCATTCGCTCTTCCTTTTCTTTTGACATCCGCAGCGAAAGGATAAATACAAGAAATTCTTCAAATACAAGCCGCTTTCTCGCCTCATAGTATTGTTCTTTCGTTTCCGGAAAATGCATGGCTCTTAATGCATCCATATATTCGATAAAAGAATATTGTTTTTCCAGTTTTTCAGAAAGAATGTTCTCTTCAGCCTCATAGTATTCAAGTGCCTGCCGTACTGCTTTTGACACCATATTATTCGTCAGCCCTGCTGTCAAAGGATAGACAGGCTGGAGAGAATCCAGCTTTTCTTCGTATCTGGCTGCAGGATAAAACAGCTCCGGCTGCTCCATAATCAGGATATCTTTTTTTCGGATCACCTTTCCTCTGAGTGTGATTATACCTCCTTTTGCCAGCATATTTCTTAAAAACGGCTTCTGATACCAGACTACTTTCAACACTCCGGTCAGATCTTTAAGCTGAAGAGTCGTAATCTGACGTTTTTGATTTCCTCCCACCTGAACTTTTCCGAAAATCGCTCCGCTGACAGTCATAATCCGTGCCTCCTCTAATTCACCGATGGAGACTGGGGCTTCATAGACTTCGTACCTTCGTGGAAAATGATGTATCAGATCGCCGACTGTATAAACGCCGGTTTTCTGAAAAAGCTTTTCGGTTTTCTCTCCGATACCTTTTAATACACTGATTTTGTCTTCTTCTTTCATTTTCATCCTCTGATCAAATCATCATTTTAAGAAACACGCATCCCGCCTGGCAGGATGCGTGTCCTTAGAGAGTCTTACATTATATTATTATAAATTTATCATTTCTTATAATACATTTCAATCTTATTCCACAGATACAACATAGTAATAAATCGGCTGACCGCCGCAGTGCATATCCACATCTGCATCTGGGAACATTTCACTGATTTCACCCGCAAACTTTACGGCATCCTCTTCCTGAATGTCCTGGCCGTAATACAGGCTGATTAATTCTGTTTCATCATCTGCCATAAGGGAAAGCATTTCTTTTGCAGTTGCCTCAATATCTTTCCCGACTGCAAGGATTCCTGCATCACCGATGCCCATGATATCTCCTTCATGGATTTCTTTATCGTCAATATGTGTATCGCGGACTGCATACGTTACCTGCCCTGTTTTGACATTTTTGATTTCTTCAAGCATTACTTCTTCATTTTCAGCAGCCTCGGCATCCGGCATGAAATTGATGATAGCTGTGATTCCCTGCGGGACAGTCTTTGTCGGGATGACGATGATATCCTTATCTTCTGTTAAAGATTTTGCCTGGTTGGCGGCAAGGATGATATTTTTATTATTCGGGAGTATGAAAATATGGTCTGCATTTACAGCATCAATAGCAGTAAGCATGTCCTCCGTACTCGGATTCATCGTCTGACCGCCTTCGATAATGTAATCAACACCCAAATCGCGGAAAATATCATTCATGCCTTCTCCGATGGACACAGCAATAAATCCCACCTGCTTGCGTGGCTTTTCTGCGGCTTTTGTCTGTTCTGCGGCAAGCTTTTCAGCATCACGAATAAGCTTCTCCTGATGTTCTTCTCTCATATTATCAATCTTCATACGTGAAAGCTGTCCGTATGTGAGTGCTTTCTGGATTGCAAGTCCGGGGTCATTGGTGTGGACATGAACCTTAACAACATCCTCATCTGCCACACAGACAATAGAATCGCCGATGCTTTCAAGGTATGCTTTAAATTCATGTTCATTCTTCTCCGAAAATTCTGTTTCTGTCATGATAATAAACTCTGTACAATAGCCAAACTTAATATCTGCCGCTGCTTGTGCATCCGGTTTCACCATCTTCGGAGTGCTTCCGGCTTCAATTGCAGTGTAATCAACTTCTTTTCCAAGGAATGCATCATAAGCACCGTTCAGTACTTCGATAAGTCCCTGTCCTCCGGAATCCACGACACCCGCTTCTTTCAGAACAGGAAGCATATCCGGTGTCTTAGCAAGCACCTCTTTTGCATATTCGATAACCGCCGGTATGAATACCTCAAGGTCATCCGTTGTCTCTGCCATCTCTCTGGCTTTGTCGGATAATCCCTTCGCAACAGTTAAAATTGTTCCTTCCTTCGGCTTCATGACAGCTTTATAAGCTGTTTTAGTTGCACGTTCACATGCAGCTGCCAGAATTTCCGTGTCAATCTCGCTGAAATCGCGGACACCTTTTGTAAAACCACGAAGCAATTGAGAAAGGATTACTCCGGAATTACCCCGTGCCCCTCGCAGTGAACCGGAAGAAATTGCCTTGGACACCGTGAGCATATCTTTCTTTCCAAGTGCATTCACTTCTCTTGCGGCAGACATGATCGTCATAGTCATATTGGTTCCTGTATCGCCGTCCGGAACAGGAAATACATTCAGTTCGTTGATAATTTCTTTTTTTGCCTCCAGATTCGCTGCCCCGGCAAGGAACATCCTGGTAAGCAGCTCTGCATTTATCGTTTTCGTTGCCACGTAATTATCCTCCTTAATCAATCACTCTGACACCTTCAACGAAGATGTTGATTTTCTCGACAGTCATACCGGTAAATTCCTCAACCTTATATTTTACGTTATTCATAAGATTATCGGATACAGAAAGGATATTCACGCCATAAGCGACAATCACGTGAAAGTTTAAAACAAGGCTGTTATTGTCGGAAATGATAACCTGAATTCCTTTTGTCAGAACGTCTTTTTTCAACAGCTTAACAAGACCGTCTTTCATGCTCACAGCTGCCATTCCGACAATCCCAAAGCACTCAACCGCAACAGAGCCGGCATATCTGGCAATTACATCCGGATTGATTGTAATAATACCCAAATCAGTACTCATACTACCTTTCATAATATATTCCTCCAATTCATAATGGATTTTTTCGCATAAATATCAAATATAGTATACTCTTTTTCCTTTAAATTTACAATATAAATTAATGCCTGCATTATGTAAAAAGTAAAAAATGCTAAAGTAGAGTGTAAAAAGGTTGTAAAAAACTTACAGTTCGTCCAAAAAACACTTGCAATCATTATTTCTTTCTGATAGAATACTATTGTTGTGAGTCTGTGAAGACTATTTCAGATTGTTAGGAGGTGCGATCATGGCTAAATGTGCTATTTGTGAAAAGGGTGCTCATTTCGGTAATAACGTAAGTCACTCTAATAGAAAATCACCAAGAATGTGGAAATCTAACATCAAATCCGTTAGAGTGAAGACAGAAGGCGGTTCAAAAAGAATGTATGTTTGTACATCTTGCCTGAAGTCAGGTTGCGTTGAACGTGCTTAATCGCACAGACGTGCTTCTGCAAAAAAGCAGTAGAAATAAAAGATTATCTAAAATAAAGACTCAATATCTATCAATAGATATTGAGTCTTTTTTACGGCCATCCTCAAACTATCATGTGCACATTAAAACGCCGGCAGCATTCCTGAATATTCAGCACCTGCAGAACATCAGATATCCTGCAGCCGCACATATCAGGAACAGAACAATCTCCCAGAAAAGTGAAACAGGAATTATTATTATCAGCAGCATTCCGATTGATATGCAGATCAAAGCAAAACCTAACACCCGTTTCATGTATCAGTTCCTGTTCCTCTCATATTATCTTTATTTCAATATATATGAACACCTGCAGCCGGTTATTCCTTTTTTTTAGAAGCTTCCTCTAAAATTTCATCCACATCTTCTTCTGTCACTTTATCTTCTTTTTTTGTTGTAATCTTGTCAAGTACATCAGGCACCATTTCAAGGATTTTTGTAATGGTATCCGGATTTTTCACATGTACCAGGCGTGTAGTGCCGTCTTTGATTACAAGAACGGCGCTGGGAGTAATCTTTCCACCCATTCCGCCCATACCTTTATCTTTTTTATCTCCTTCCGCCGCACCTGCGCCGATTCCGAAAGAGATATCAACAAGAGGAATTAATGTGACATCCCCGACTGTAACTGAATCTCCGACCACTGTCTTAGATGATACAACAGACTCCATTCCCTCAAATAAAGATGCTACGGTTGTTTTTAAATTGTTTGTTCCTGCCATTTCAATTCCTCCTTATTAATGGTATGGCTACCGGTTATAATTATTCGTCCAGCTTAAAGTTACGGATATGGTGAAAAGTTGTCCTTATGTTTTTATTACAGATCAGATTTAACCCTGAAACTGCAAAGATTCCTGCCCTTATATGACCTTTGATGAAAAGACTTCCTTTAAAAATTTTACTCTGGAAATCAGGCGTTACGTTCACACACTTGCCTAAAGAAGGATAAAACATACAATACAGGGCCAGGATATTTCCGGTAACAGACGGATCTTCAAAACCAAAACAGACATCTGCTTCCAAGCGTTTCGGTTTCAGTCGGTGCATCATTTTTTTTAATTCTTTTATGGTTTTTGTAAATGCAGTTCTGTGAATCTCATCAGTCAGGAAATCAAGGACCTTATTTTTCTTGTTTACAATCAGCTCTATTTTAGCACAAGTCTTGCGGAAAGTACATTTTATCTTTTCAAAAAAGGCTTCCACTTTATCATCCAATGTATCTTCGTCTTTTTGCTTCTCTGTACTTCTCGAATTTTCTGATTTTCTTGTATTTCCTGATTTCCGGTCCTCTGCTTTTTTATCGGAAGATAATATTTCTGTTTTTGCTTCTTCCTGCTCTAAAACCATTTCTTTCTCTGGATTCTTCTCCTGCTTAATAATTATTTCTTTCTCCGGGATATTCCCCTGCTTAATATTTGTTTCTTTCTCTGAGTTCTTCTCCTGCTTAATACTTGTTTCTTCCTCCGGGCCTTTCTCCTCTTTTGTATCGCTTTTTCCTTCTTCTTCAGACTGTTCGCTGCTGAAATGTTTCCATGCAATATGAAAGTTCCAGGTAAGCTTTTCTTCTTTGTATCGGATGTCTGCTCCGAACAGGTGGAACAGAATGTACAAACGTGCATATACATCCAATGATGATAAACCCCCGTCACAGCTGCACTCCGCAATATAGCGAAGAGGCAGGAAAAGTGCGAACAAAATCAATAATACCAGCAATCCCAGTATCACAAGAAGAATACATCCGATTATTTTCAAAATAAGAAAAATAATATGCAACAACATTTCTACTCTCTTCCCTCTTATTGCAGTTCTGCCATAAAATATTTTTTAATATCTGTTCCTCCCGTAGTTTTAACGACATCCTTTGTGATTTTCCGTACCAGTTCGGCTGCCACGTCATAGCTGTCGGCAAGACCTATGATCCATAGGACATCCTGCTGATAAACATCCTGATGTAACATTGATGCCGTAAAAAATTCCAGTTGGTTCTGTGCGCTCTTTGCCGGAGTAATTAAATAAAGGAACGGAGAATACTTACCTTCTGTCAAATCTTTGATTATGCTGAATTGTTTTTCTCTCAGCTTTTCACTGATATATAGTTTACGATAACATCTGATCATCATATATTTATTCCTTCTCCCAAACAGAACATCTCACATCATGAAAAAGTTCAGACCGTTCCATTCTCTTCGATTCAAAAATCAATGAACGGCGTCTGATTTCTGTTTTTTCTAAGATTATTGATTCTGATAATATGCATCTAAAACCTGTTTTGCAATAGGAACTGCTCTGGCTCCGTCGTTTCCGTCATAACCCTCTATAATTACACTGATTACAATGTCGGGATTGTCTACATTTGTAAAACCGACGAACCAGGAGTGTGTTTTTTCTCCGTCGCTCATACTATATTCCGCTGTTCCTGTCTTTCCGGCAACTGTATATCCCGCACCATTAAACAGGCTTGCTGTTCCTTCTGTTACAACAGCACTCATGTATTCTTTTAACTGGAAAGCCTCTTCTGCAGTCATCAGGTTTTTATAGTTTTTCGGCATGTTCTTTGTAATTTCCGTTCCGGTATAATTTGTGACTTTTTCTACAAGATACGGCTCCATGAGCTTTCCGCCATTTGCCACGGCTGCAGTTATTAACGCCATGTGGTACGGGCTGACCAGCGTATTCCCCTGTCCCATGGCGGTCATCATGATTTCAGAAGCATCTGTATTTTTGTCTACAGTAAAAGAACTTTTTGTATAATCCATTGTACATGGAAGCTTCTTATTAAACAACAGATCCTCTGCTGTCTTCCGAAAAGACGTTTTATCCAGTGTCAGACCGATATTTGCAAAGGAAGAGTTGCAGGAATTGGCAAGAGAACTTCGCAGGTCCTGTGTGCCGTGTGCCGTGCTGTTAAAACAATTAATAGTAGTTTCCCCGTAATTTATAGAGCCATAACAATCATACCGGTAGTCTTCGTAATTATCATATTCCCGCATAAATTCCAGGGCAGTAACAATTTTAAATGTTGAGCCGGGTGCATAAGCACCCTGTGTTGCACGGTTCAAAAGCGGGCTGTTATCTTCATCCGTATTCAGATAATCCCATTCGTATTCAATCTGATTTGGGTCAAATGAAGGGCTGGACAACATTGTCAGGATTTTTCCGGTCGATGCTTCCATGACTACAACAGCACCTTTGTTCTGCCCCATTGCCTGAGAGGCCGCCTGCTGAAGAGACGCATCCAGCGTAGTGACCACAGTGTCGCCCATATGTTTTTTGTCCTGAAACTCATTTCTTATTTTTTCAATAAAAAATGCATTAGAAGTTAACAAATCGAAATTTTCAGATGCTTCAAGGCCTGATTTTCCATAGCTCTGACTGCTGTATCCGATAACATGGGCAAACACGGAACCAAAAGGGTAAACCCTCATTTCTGTCCCGTCTTCCGCCACCTGTGTTTCCGCAAGGACAACGCCGTTCTTATCGGTGATTGATCCCCGTACTACCTGTTCCGCAAAATTATTCTGCCTTTCGTTATAAGGGCTGTTCACAATTGTTTTCGCCCGGACAACATTAAAATAAACAAGGTATGCCATAAGAGCAAGGAACAGGATAACAAAAAAATACATAATCCTAGCGAACTCTTTGTTTTGGAACTTCCTCGAACGCACCGGGTTTTTTTCGTTTCTTTTTGGTTTTTGTTTTCTGTCCATTCTTTTCTGCTGTCTCCCTTTTCTTTTCAATCATCTCTTCTTCATCTTCTCTTACGATATAGAATCCCTGGATGATGCCAATCATGATCATAGTACTGAGAATCGAGCTTCCGCCATAGCTTACAAGCGGAAGAGTGACTCCCGTTGAAGGAATAAATTTTGTTACCCCGCCGATGGTAAGGAACACCTGAAAGATATAACATGTTCCCAGCCCAAGCGCCACAAGCTTATAGAAAGAATTCCTCAGTTCCATTGCAATGTTCAAAAACATAACATAGCAGCTTACACAAATCAAAATAAGGCACAATGCAAAAATAAGGCCCAGTTCTTCTGCAATCGCAGAAAAAATAAAATCAGATTCTGCGACCGGAATCAATTCAGGACTTCCCTGGCACAGTCCCATACCAAACCAGCTACCTGTTCCGATTGCGAATAGTGACTGTGCCACCTGATAACCTCCTTCACTGTAAGAAGCAAACGGATCTTTCCAGACAGCAACACGTACCTTAATATGTGAAAACAGGTTATATGCAAGTACGGCTGCAGCCCCTCCGCAGCCCAGCCCTGCAACGGCATATAACGGCTGTCTTGTGGCTACATACAACATAACCAGATATACAACAAAGAAAATAAGCGCTGCCCCCAGATCAGTAGAAAGCACCAGAATCAGGACATGGGCTGCTGCAACTGCCGTAGTAATCACAATGTTTTTAAAAGACACGGACTCGTTCAGGCTTGCTGCCACATAAAATACAAACAAAATCTTTACGAATTCAGAAGGCTGAATGCCAAACCCTGCAATTGTAAATCCAAGTTTTGCTCCTCCTGACGTTACTGCAAAAACTGCCACAAATAGAAGTGCAGCAAACCCGGCTCCGCCGTAAATCCATTTCCATTGCTTCAGAGACTTTACTTTCCGGATAATCACAGGGACAATCAGGCTGAATACAGAACCGAGAATGACAAATATGAACTGTTTAACTGCACTGGTATAAGAAAGTCTTGTAATCATAATCCAGCCGATGCATATCAGCATACACATATTGTTCACGATCAGCCTGGAAACTGTCGGGTAAATCAATGTATATAGTGTCATCAAAGCAAAAAGCATTATTACCTGCGCCAGATAAAAAAGAAGCAGTTTTCCTTCTCCTGTTTTCAGGAACATAACAAGGTATGCCGTAAACTGAATCGCAAAAAGTAATACCTTCTGACGAAAAATAACAGACTTTTCTTCTTCTTCCGATTCTTTCAAAAAAACGGAAAAACAGGAAAACGTATAAACCGCAATCAATATAATGATGATATATTTCGATAATTCTATAATAATATTAGCCACATCTACACCTGCTCTATGTTATTCCCCTTCGGAAATGCCCCCGGGTAAACTTTCCGGGATCCGGCATGAATTCCTGATCATTAAGAAAAACATTCCGAAACCGGGTTAGTATTTCTTTTGTTTCCTCCGGATTCTCAACCGTAAACTGAATCCGGTATCCGCCGCATCTCATTTTTTCCACCGCTTCTTTTTCTGAAAAAAGACATAACGGTATTGTGTTATAAATCACATTATAACAATCGGCACATCGGTTTTTAACGGGAAAACGGCTGCCTGTACGGTCTGTCAGAAAGATGCACTGTTCTGTTTTTTTGCAGCCCTTGACTGTATTCACGATACATTGTGCCGAAATCATGACCGGAATATGACTGTACAAAATCAGTTCTGATTTTATACCATCTACTTTCCCGATCTCTTGCCGGTTCAGTTCAAAAGGCAGCGTATAACCATCTGCACCATTGTTTTCCCAAAACATACATGCCCGGCGGTTCATGGTATACAGGGATGAATCTGTTGTTACTTTCCCGCTGTAATCATGTTCTTTTAAAAATTGGAAACTTTCATAATTACGGACGAGTATACCGTCAAATACTGAAAATATTCCGCTTTGTATATATTGTTCATATCTTTTCTGTGTTCGTTCCCGGAAGATATGAGGCATGGCAAAGAAAACTTCCGTCCCTCTGTTCCTGAATTTTCTGCACAGCTCCAGGGCACTGCTGCTGCGAAACAGGTCTGAGTTCATTCCACAGTCTGCATAAATACGTGAAATTTCAGGAAAATCCAGGCACACATTCATCTGTAATTCTGTTTCGGCAAGTACAGATAACTTTATTCCGGGATTTGTTGTTATGAAACAGTCTTCAACAGTATTCACGCCGGATTTTGCTGATTCTGTCTGTTCTTCCGGACATCCGTTATTATGAATTCGGATTGCCTGATTTTCAAAAAATAAAGTATGTTTCTCAGATTCTCTGTGATAACGGCTGCGGATTTTCTTATCCAGTTCATCCAGAGCTTTTCTGCGCAGCTCATTGAACTGCTGCATAGGAAGAAAAACTTCACCCTCCATAAGAATTTCCAGATTTACAAACTCAAACTCAGTATTACCGGTTTTTTCAATCTGTTTGCGGATCCGTTCGGGATTAAGCGGACTTTTTTCCGCTCTTTCTGCCGGAATATCTGAAAATACTGTAACCGTAGTTCTGTTTTCATTTTCTTTCCGGATTTCTGCCCCCGAATTGTCCATATTATCCTTATTAGTACTAGCACTCCCATTATCATGCCATACCGTAAGTGTAACAGGTTTTCCGGCAGAAAGTTTTAAAATTCCATAAATTTTTTCTTTTATTTTTCCAAACTGTTCCAATGAAGACAGTTGTTCCACAAGACGCCGGCTGTGTATGCGGTAAAAAATCTTTCCGGCTTCTGCACGATATCCTTTCGGCGCAGGCAAAGTGACCATGCTCCCTTTTGGAAAATCTCTGCCAAAGGTATAATTTTTAATTTGTCCGGAATCTTTTCTTTGCGAAGAATTCTCTTTTATTCCGGAAAACTCAATTACATCGCCGTGATAAAGATCTGTCAGTGCTTTCCCGGTGATCTCCCTCCCTTTTTGTGAAAGTGTCACTACAGCAGCGACACCGGCATGGTTCGGACGTTCCCAAGTAATCATTTCCCGACCGTTTTTCCGGAAATAATATCCCGTATGGAATCCTCCTCTGTTAAATAAATCCATTAATTGTTCTTTATCCTCTGAAGAGACCTTGTATCCCTCTCTCCCGTTTTGCAGATAAATATCAGTATATTTCCGATACATGGATGTAACTCCGGCTACATATTCCGGTTTTTTCATACGTCCTTCAATTTTGAAGGAATCTATTCCCGCTTCAATGAAATCAGGGATCAGATCCAGTGTACAGATATCTTTCATGCTGAGCAGATATCCTTTACTCCCTTCCGCCGAATAGGGAAGCCTGCAGGGCTGGGCACACTGACCTCTGTTTCCGCTTCTGCCGCCAATCAGGCTGCTCATCAGACACTGACCGGAATAACAGTAACAGAGTGCGCCATGTACAAAGCATTCAATTTCCATCCCTGTTTCTGCTTTCATATGCCTGATTTCCTCAAGGGATAGTTCTCTTGCCGGTACAACACGGGTTACTCCCTGATTCTGAAGAAAACGGGCTCCCGGCGTTCCCGTAATCGTCATCTGAGTACTTGCATGAATTTCCAGTTCAGGGAAACACTCACGGATATAGGAGACCACACCGATATCCTGTACGATAACGGCATCCAGCCCTCCCCGGTACAAAGGCTCAAGATATCGGCGTAGTTCAGGGAATTCATGTTCTTTTATCAGTGTATTTACAGTCAGATAAAATTTTTTTCCATGCAGATGTGCATAATCAATCGCTTCAAGTAATTCCTGATCAGAAAAATTTTCTGCAAATGCTCGTGCCCCAAAGCGGTTTCCACCTGCGTAAACAGCATCTGCACCCGAGAAAATTGCTGCCCGGAAACTGGTAAAAGACCCGGCCGGTGACAGGATTTCAATTTTTCTTGATCGGGTTTTAGGATTTCCTTTAATAATTATCATTTAACTTAGCTCCTGTTATTGAAAGAAAAAGGCTGTCCTTTTTTGACAGCCTGATGATTCATAATTTTTATTTTCTTCTGTTCTTCATCTCTGTTTCCAGTTTTACAATCTGCATCTGCAGATCGTTGTTCTCTTCTTTCATCTTCGCAAGCTCTTTCTCCGCATTCTCAAGTTTAATCTGAACTGAAATTAATTCGTGTTTTAAATCGTACATTTCCTTATCTTTCAATTCAATATCACTCTCAAGAGAATCACCCTGCTTCTTTGCCTTAAAATAGTCATCTGCAATATTCAGGGCAAGAAGTACGTTGCGGGTATCCGCGCTCTGCTTGCGGTATCCTTCGCTGTTCGCACATTCCATAATCTTGCGGTTCAGGTAAGAAGAAACCTTCTGTAAATATTCCTCCCCTTCAAAACCACTTAATGTATACACTTTTCCGCCTATTAATACCTCTGTATAATGTTTTGCTGAACTCATAGCTTCCTCCCCTAGTGTTTCTTACAAAGCTATTATAAACTATCCTCAAACAAAAACCAACCATTTTTTCAAGGAAATCCCTCGGATTCCGTATTTTTCTTGTAATTTTTCTCCGGAATCGGAATTATTATTTGTCTGAAAAAGGAATTCCCAGATGCTGATAGGCCAGCTCCGTTGCAATTCTCCCCCTGGGTGTTCTCTGAATAAATCCCTGCTTAAGCAGATATGGCTCATAAACATCCTCCAAAGTAACTGCATCTTCGGAAATAGATGCCGCAAGCGTATCCAGCCCGACCGGGCCGCCGTTAAACCTTTCTATGATCGCAAGTAATATATTACGATCAATATGATCCAACCCGTATTTATCCACATCAAGCAAATCCAAGGCATAATTGGCGACTGTTCCTGTGATGACACCGTCATATTTAATCTGGGCAAAATCACGTACGCGCTTTAAAAGACGATTTGCAAGACGGGGAGTCCCCCTGGAACGTCTTGCCAGTTCCTTCGCACCACTGTCTTCTATCTCAACATCCAACACTTTTGCAGAACGTTTAATGATAGTAGTCAGTTCTTCTGTAGTATAGAATTCAAGATGATGAATCACTCCAAAACGGTCACGCAAAGGGGCCGTCAGCATACCGGCTCTTGTAGTTGCTCCGACCAGTGTGAATTTTGGAAGCTCCAGACGGATGGAGCGTGCAGTTGCGCCTTTACCGATCATGATGTCTATCGCATAGTCTTCCATTGCCGGGTACAGTACTTCTTCCACCTGACGGTTGAGCCGGTGGATTTCATCCACGAACAAAATATCGTTCTCCTGGAGATTATTGAGGATAGCTGCCATTTCACCCGGTTTCTCAATAGCCGGTCCAGATGTAATTTTGATATTGACACCCATCTCGTTGGCAATAATACCCGCAAGAGTTGTTTTCCCCAGTCCAGGCGGTCCATAGAAAAGGACATGATCTAAAGCGTCACCGCGTTCTTTTGCAGCACGGATATATATCTCCAGCATTTCCTTTGCTTTTTCCTGCCCGATATAATCCCTGAGATACTGAGGACGGAGATGGTTTTCTATTTTCATATCTTCTTCAAGATTTTCCGTAGTAATAATTCGTCGTTCCATTTTTCTTCCCTCTTCATTAATTATCAGAATATATCAGAACAGATATTTTAATGCAGCTTTCAGAACTTCTTCAACAGTTCCACACTCATGGCTGACACTTTTTACTGCCCGCAGGCTTTCTGCACTTCCATATCCCAGCGCTACCAGTGCCTGCACAGCCTCAGATTCTATTTCTCCTGACACATTATCCCCTGCATCAGGCACGATATCCGCAGTGCGGTTTAACATGTCTTCAATATCCAACTTATCTTTTAATTCAATAATTACTTTTTCTGCTGTTTTTTTACCTATTCCAGGAGCAGCAGAGATTGCTTTTGCATCCCCGGACATGACAGCAAATCGAAGTTCATCTGCTGTAAGCCTGGAAAGGATATTAAGTCCTCCCTTCGGTCCGATGCCGCTGACCCCGATCAACAGACGGAACAGCTCCAGGTCATCCCTTGTCAGAAAGCCAAATAACTGCATGGCATCTTCCCTGACATTTAAATATGTATATATCTTTACGGTACTTCCCGTCTGCGGAAGAAGTCCTATTGATGATTCCGGCATAAAAATCCCATATCCTATGCCCTGTACATCTATTATTATTTTTTCTTTTTCAACTGCTGCCAGTTCACCTCTGATGTATGAAATCATCTGTTGCATGCTCCCTTCATGTTTTTATACTGTTAAATTGATTAATGCAGGTGTCCATAAGATTTGTTTCTCTGATAACTGCAGATTAACTTCAAAATGTATCATGGCATCATATTTCAAAACATTCCAGCCGCTTCAGCACTTCTCCCGCCGTCACTCCGATTAAAAATCCCGTCAGTACTCCTGCCGCAACGAGGAACGGAAAATAATATCCTGTGCGGTATGTCTCCAAAACTGCCATTGCAACAAGCAGCTGCCCAAGATTATGTGATACTCCTCCTGCGACGCTAACACCTGTGACACTGAATCTCCCGGCTCTTTTCAGTACTGCCATGACGGCAAGACTCAGCATACCTCCTGCCATACTATACAAGATACTAAACAGATTTCCGAAAAGAAAACCTGCCAGAAGGATACGGATAACAGAAAGCATCAGTGCCTCTTTGACATTTCTTTTATATAAGAAGATTACGACCAGCAGATTGGCAAGTCCCAGTTTTGCCCCCGGTATTCCAAAATGAATGGGGATCAGAGTTTCGATATAACTGAAAATAAGGGCTAATGCCGTAAATACACCAAAATATGCGGTTTTACTTCTCCCGGTGTACGGGGTATGAATTCTGATTTCATTTTCTTCATTTTTATTTCTGTGTTTCATATCAACCATTAAAATCAATATCTCTTTAATTATCAAACAATAGATTCAGGTACGCTTTGATTAATTTGTAACTCCGTCCAGTTCATCCTCTTCACCGCCGACGATTGAAATCACTATCTTATTAGGAAGACAGATTATGCTTTCCCCGTCTTTAGAAGCCGGTTTTTGCCGGACACAAAGCTGATCAGGACAGTCTGCCCAGGTCATATATGCCTTTTTATCCTGAATCGTTAACCGGTTCGTACCATCAATATCAACAACGATATTTTCATCTAATGAATATGTACCCCATAGTTCTCCATCGACCCATATTTCTGCCCGTCCGTTTTCCGGAGCGTCCTGAATCGCATGAAAGATAAATCCCCCTGCTGCAATAATCAGGAGAAAGGCAATTAATATCAAGTCATTTCTTTTCAGGTGCATAGGGTAAGTCCTTTCTTCATCTGCTCAGCCCGCATAATTTCATACCTGTAATAATAGCATAGGAAAAACAGAAATGCAATCACACGTTCGGGTTTAAAACACTTTCTGTTTAATGACAGTCCTCAATTATCTCCGGAATTACAGATGCAATGGAAATCTTATATCATCTTCTTGTATTTATCCTGCAGACTCTTTATAATAGTCACAAATGTATCGTTTTCAATATTTTTACAGCTGTCTTCGGCGGCAGAGCGGAGTTTTATATGTATAAAAAATTAATGTGCTTTATTCTGACAATTGTCATGTCTTTATTTTTACTTTCTTGCAGCACGCCCCGTGAAAGTGAGTCGCTGTCCGTGACCGGAATATATTTTGATACAATAGTTCAGATTAAAGCCTGGGGGGCGGACACAGAAACATTAAATCATTGCCTTGAGATTTGCCGGGATTATGAAAACATGTTCAGCAACAAGATTGAAACCAGTGACATTTCAAGAATCAACAATGCCGGGGGTATACCTGTAACTGTATCAAGGGAAACAATAGAACTTCTCGAAAAAGGTCTGTATTACAGCAAACTTACAGAGGGAGCATTTGACATTACGATTGCACCATTAACGGAACTCTGGAATTTCAAGAACAATCCGGAAGGTCTGCTGCCTGACCCTGCAGCAATAAAAGAAGCTGTTTCCCATATCGATTACAGTAATGTCCATATTGAATGGAATCAGGTTTATCTGAATGACCCGGAGGCCGGAATTGATCTGGGCGGCATAGCAAAAGGATACGTCGCAGACAGGCTGAAAGAATATCTGTCAGAGGAAGGGATCTGTCATGCACTGATCAATCTTGGCGGGAATATTCTTGCCCTGGGAAATGATTACGGTGGTCAGCCCTTCACAATCGGAATCCAGAAACCTTTTGATGAACAGAATGTTCCCATCACGACTCTGGATATCGAAGATTGTTCCGTTGTATCCTCCGGGACATACGAACGTTATTTTGAAAAAGATGGTGTTATATATCATCACATACTGAATCCTGATGACGGTTATCCTTATGAAAATGATTTACTGCAGGTTACGATAATTTCAAAAGAATCCGTTGATGGAGATGCTCTGAGCACCTGCTGTTTTGCCCTTGGGCTGGAGGAAGGGACAAAATTAATTGAAAAAACCGACGGTGTACAGGCCGTCTTTATCACAAAAGACTATAAACTGTATACCGTCGGTATGTAAGTCAAAACAAATCCGGTCTTTGCCCGGCTAATCAACCGGGATTTTTCTCGGGGCAATGATCTTCCTCGGACATTTATCGGCGCATACTCCACAGTTTGTACATTTCTCAGGATCAATATGTGCCAGGAAATCCGTCACCGTGATTGCTCCTGCTTCACAGTTTTTCTCACACAGGCGGCATCCGATACATCCTACCAGGCACACATCCATCAATGTTTTTCCTTTTTCATTTGAATTGCACTGCACAAATGTTTTCTGTGCATACGGGATCAGCTCTATAAGTTTCTTTGGACATGCTGCCACACATTTCCCGCATGCCTTACATTTTTCCTTATCCACAACCGCAATACCGTCTGTAACATGTATAGCATCAAACTGACACACTCCCACACATGTTCCAAACCCCATACAACCATAATCACAGCCTTTTGGTCCGCCGTCCTGCATCATATTTGCAAAAACACAGTCTTTAATCCCAGTATATTCATAAGTATTCATCGCTTTTTCGCAGGTTCCGGCGCATTTTACAAACGCAGTCATTCTTTCCTGCTTTTCTGCTGCCTCTCCCATGATTTCTGCAATCTTAGCTGCTACCGGCTCTCCGCCTACCGGACATCCGTTAACTTTAGCTTTCCCTGCCACGATTGCCCCTGCAAGACCTGAGCATCCGGCATACCCGCACCCGCCGCAGTTATTTCCCGGGAGAACTTCGATAATCGCGTCAATTCTTTCATCCGTCTCTACTGCAAATTTTCTTCCGGAAATTCCAAGGAAAATTCCGATAAACAGACCTGTTCCGCCTACAATTGCAGCAGCGGTTAAAATTCCTGTCAACATGATATACCCCTCCTTAAATCAGCCCTGAGAATCCAAAAAAGGCAATTGCCATTAATCCGGCCGTCACCAGAACAATCGGTGTTCCCCGAAAGGATTCAGGAATATCATTATATTCTGTCTTTTCACGGATGCCGGCCATAAGGACGATAGATACAAGAAATCCCAGTGCGGTGGCAGCACCGTTGACTGTCCCCTGCAAAATGGTATAGGATTTCTGTACGTTTGTCAGTGCAACGCCAAGAACCGCACAGTTCGTTGTAATCAAAGGAAGATACACACCCAACGCATTGTACAGAGGCGGCATCAGCTTTTTCAAGAACATTTCCACGAATTGAACCAGTGCTGCGATAACCAGGATGAACACGATTGTCTGCAGATATTCAAATCCGGTCGGAACAAGAAGAAACCGGTAAATCACCCCTGTAATAAGAGATGAAATCGTAATGACAAAAACAACGGCACTTCCCATGCCTGCAGCGGTTTTTACATTTTTAGAAACTCCAAGGAAAGGACAGATTCCAAGAAACCGGCTCAGTACAACGTTATTAACAAAAGCGGAGCTAACCGCAATTAATAATAATTCTTTCATATTCCTCTCCTCCTGTTATGCATTGTTTATCGTATCACTGCCGCAGATATTCTTTCTGCCGCATGAAGAACAATCTGTTCCGCAGCCGATTTTTTCAGATGAAGGGTCACCTTTTTGCACCATTTTATTTTTAATTTTATTCTGAAGAGCCGTAAGGCATGCCAGCACAAAAAATGCTCCCGGGGCAAGTATAAAAATTGTTACCGGTTCATAAGAATCCGGAAGTACCTGCAGTCCGAAAATTTTTCCGGAACCGATCAGTTCTCTTACAATACCAATTGAAGTTAAACCTACCGTAAATCCAAGTCCCATACCAATCCCATCGAAAATGGAAGGAAGTACAGGATTTTTGGAAGCATAGCTTTCTGCTCTTCCCAGGATAATACAGTTTACGACAATCAGTGGGATATAAAGCCCCAAAGAATCATACAGTCCGGGTAAAAATCCTTGAAGAAGGAACTGGACAATTGTTACAAATGAAGCCACCACCACAATAAATGCCGGCATTCTGACAGAATCCGGTATGATTTTTCTCAGCATCGAAATCAACATATTTGACAAAATCAATACTACTGTAGTAGAAAGTCCCATGCCGATTCCATTAATCGCGGAAGTTGTGACTGCAAGAGTAGGACACATGCCAAGCATCAATACAAAAGTAGGATTTTCTTTGATAAGGCCATTATACAGCCGTTCCATACATTTATTCATTGACACTGCCTCCTTCCATATATAATTCATTGCGGAAATATAACAGCGCCGCGTTCACGGCATTAGTGACTGCGTTTGTCGTAACGGTCGCTCCGCTCAGAGCATCGATCTTATTGCTGTCTTTTTCTCCTGTTTTGGAATAAACAAATTTTTCAACATGCCTGTCACGGAACTGTTCTTTAAATTCCGGCTCATCAGCCCTCATGCCCAGTCCTGCTGTCTCACTGATGGTAAGCAGCTCCATTCCGGTCACTGTGCCGTCCGTTGAAATACCGATAGAAAGCACAATATCACCGCCGTACCCTTCATGGGAAGTGACAGTAATCACATATCCTACAGACTTTCCGTAAGTGTTTTCTGCGACTGCTACTTCATCTATTTCGTTATTCTCATACCCCGCCTCTGCCAAAAATTCATCGGCATCCTGCTGATCATATTTATCATAAAGTGTGTAAGTCTCAGCCGGAAGCACCGTATAATATGCCTCTTCTTTTGCGTTTTGCTCAGCCGCTGCTATCGGTTCTTTTGTCACCTCATAAACCAGACCGAGAAGGCATCCTGCAACGACCGTTATCGCGGTCAGAATAAATGTATTTTTGATTATATTTTTCATGCCTTTTCGCCTCCTTTACCAAATGGTTTCGGAAGAGAAAACTTATCAATCAGCGGAACCAGAAGATTACTGATGATGATAGCATAGGACACTCCTTCCGAAGAACCGCCGAACAACCGGAAAAGCCCTGTAAGAAGTCCGATGCAGATGCCATATATAATCTGTCCCCTTTTGGTGGACGGCGAAGTCACATAGTCCGTTGCCATAAACCATGCCCCAAGCATCAGCCCGCCACCGCACAGGTGAGCCGTAATATACTGCGGATCAAATCCGTGACCGCCGAAAATGGTGATAAAAATCACAAATGCAAGGAGATAACTTACCGGGATATACAACTCAATGATGCCAAAGAATAAAAGGAAGATTGCTCCCAGCATAATGGCAAGTACAGATGTCTCTCCTATCGTACCACGTGTAGTACCGATAAGCATATCCATCGTTCTTACAGAGCCACCTGATTTCAGAGTGGCAAGAGGTGTAGCGCCTGTTACACCGTCCTGAACAAAATATGTCATTCGGCTTGTAAAAGAAATCAAAAGGAAACACCTTGCCGCAAGAGCAGGGTTCATAAAGTTCTGTCCCAATCCGCCAAAAAGCTGTTTCACGACAAGGATTGCAAAAACAGAGCCCAGAGCTCCCATCCATAACGGCAATGTCGGCGGCAGATTCAGGGAAAGAAGGAGTCCTGTAAGAAGAGCACTGCAGTCTTTTATAGTGACCGGCTTGTGCATTAATATTTCATAAAGATATTCTGTGATTACTGCTGCAGCAGTTGTAACTACTACAAGAAGCCAGGCATTTTCATGTCTGAAATTATATATACCGAAAAAGGTGGCCGGCAGTAAAGCAATGACTACCATCAGCATAATGCTGCCGGTCGTCACCTTATCCCTGATATGCGGGGATGCTGATACGTTTAATTTTTCATCCACTGTTTTCCACCTCACTATTTCTTTTTTCTATTCGCAAGAGCGATTTTTCTCATGGAGCCGATCGACTGTTTCAATTGGCGTTTACCCGGACATACATAGCTGCAGCATCCGCATTCCACACATTCCAGTCCGTGATTTGCAATAAATGCGGCTTCGTCATGCCGCTCTGCAAAATCTGCAAGCCTGGAAGGAAGGATACGGCTCGGACACGCATCTGCACAGCGCCCGCAGTTAATGCATGCAGTTGCGGTACTGCGTGAAACCATGTCTTTTTTAAATGCAAGGACAGAGGAAGATGTTTTCGTGACAGGCGCATCCAGTGTCAGCATGGCAAATCCCATCATCGGTCCTCCGGATATCAGCTTTTCAGGCTGTTCTTTAAACCCACCTGCAGCTTCAATAAGTTCCTGATGGTTGATACCGAGAGGTACGCGAAAGTTTCCCGGAGACTCAATCGCATCACCGCTTACAGTTACAACACGTTCCAGAAGCGGTTTTCCTTCTGAGACAGCCCTGTGGATTCCCAGTATTGTCTCAACATTATCTACAATGCAGCCGGCATCCGCCGGGAGCATGGATGAATTAATCGCCCGTCCGGTAACTGCATAAATAAGCTGCCTTTCTGCTCCTTGTGGATATTTGGTTTGAAGAGCTTTTACTTCCATCCGCGCTTCATCTTTCACTGCTTGTTTCAGTTTCTGAATACAGTCTCTTTTATTATCCTCAACCGCAAATATACCTTTTGCGTCCGGAAACAATGTAAGTATTATTCTCATACCGTCAACAAACTCTTCTGTGTTCTCAAGCATACGCCGGTAATCAGCCGTGATAAAAGGCTCGCACTCCGCACAATTGGCAATTATGTATTCGATTTTATCCGGTTCTTTCGGTGATAGCTTTACTCTTGTAGGGAATCCTGCCCCGCCCATGCCGACGATCCCTGCATCTGCGATCATATTCAAGATTTCATCTTTCGTTAATTCATTCAAAGGCTTTACGGGAGGGTATTCCACTTCTTTGTATTCACCGTCATTTTCGATAACAATACAGTCAACTTTACTTCCTGTCGGTGTAAGCCGTTTTTCAATCCCCTTTACAGTTCCTGATACCGAGGCAAAAATCGGAGACGATACAAACCCGCCGGCATCTGCAATTTTCTGACCTTTTAATACCTGATCCCCTTTTTTTACGGATGCGACAGCCGGAGCTCCGATATGCTGGGACAAGGGATATACCAGAATATCTTTCGGAAGAACGTCCTTAATCGGCTTATCTTTTGCCAGTTTCTTTCCGTCATTAGGATGAATGCCGCCCCTGAAAGTTAAAAGTCGCATTTTCCATTTTCCTCCTTCTTGAGCATAATGTTAATATTTTTCTTCCAATTTATATGAAAAATGCTGACAACATTCCTGCTGTGAGGTACGGGTCAGCTTTGCTGAATGATAAGATATTTAGAATAATAGGGCCGGATTCCAATGCTGGAACCGAGCCCTATCTATAATGCTAATTGATTATGTGAACCTGCCGGAGCAGGATCACGCATATTATGATTTAGTGCCGGTATAAAACCAATGTTCACTTATCATCCGGCTGTTATCCCGGATAACAGTTTTATTCAGCAGCAGCCTCTGTGTTTTCAGTCTGATCAGCTGATTCAAGAGCTTTCATGCTAAGGCTGATTTTCTTTTCAGCAACCTTAAGCTCAACAATCTTAGCTGTGATTTCCTGTCCGATAGAAAGTACATCAGACGGTTTATCTACGTGTGCCCTTGAAATCTGAGACACATGGAGAAGTGCATCTACTCCCGGTGCAAGCTCCACAAATGCACCGAAATCTGTCATACGTGCAACTTTTCCTGTGATAACAGAACCTGCGGCAAACTTCTCTTCTGCATTTGCCCACGGATTAGTCTCAGGGAACTTAAGACTGAGGGCAACCTTTGTACCATTGATATCTTTAACAAGAACTTTGAGGTTTTCACCTACCTGGAATACTTTCTTCGGATTTTCAACTCTTCCCCATGACATTTCAGAGATGTGAAGAAGTCCGTCTACTCCGCCAAGATCAATGAACGCTCCAAAGTCTGTAACATTCTTAACTACACCTTCAACCGTATCTCCAACCTTCAGTGTCGCGAACAGTGCTTTCTGCTTTTCAGCTTTTTCAGCTAACAAAAGCTGCTTTCTGTCACCAATGACACGGTTTCTCTTCGGATTAAATTCGCTGATAACAAACTCAATTTCCTGACCAGCATATTTACTGAGATCTTTTTCATAAGTATCAGAAACCAGACTTGCCGGAATAAATACCCTTGCACCTTCTACATCAGCAGTCAGACCTCCGCCAAGAATCTGTGTTACGGTAGCCTTCAGAACTTCTTTATTCTCAAAAGCTTCTTTTAATCTTTCGTTGCCTTTTTCTGCAGCCAGTCTCTTATAAGTCAACAGAACCTGCCCCTCTCCATCATTTACTTTTAAAACCTTCACTGTCATGGAATCACCGACTGAAACAGCGCTTGTCAGGTCGAGTGACTGATCATTCGTGTACTCACTCTTTGTGATTATACCGTCTGCCTTGTAACCGATGTTCAGGATGATCTCATTTGGCTTCACATCGATGACAACACCTTCTACTACCTCTCCATTATGAATTGTTTTGATTGAATCATTTAACATTTGTTCAAAAGATTCTGACATGATTTTGAACCTCCTCAATTATATTATTGGGCGTGGATGCCCCTGCTGTAATACCTACTGTTTCCACTGACCCTAATTGATTAAAATTCAAATCGCCAAGTGTCTGTATGTAGTACGTATCCTTACATGCTTTCGCACATATTTCAAATAACTTCTGAGTGTTGGAACTATGTTTGTCACCAATCACGATCATAGCATCCACCTCTTCTGCAATACTCCGGGCTTCTGCCTGACGCTCTTTCGTAGCATTACAGATTGTATTTAAAACACTTACATAATAACTCTTTTCAGAAATAATTTCAACTAAATCTTTAAATTTCTTGTAATTAAATGTCGTCTGAGATACGACACATACCTGTTCATTCTTATCAAGTGCAAGATTCTCAATATCTTCACGGTTTTGTACGACATAAACATGCTCACCCGCCCAGCCGCGGATGCCGGCAACCTCCGGATGCCTAGGGTCGCCAATTATAATGATTGTTTTCCCTTCCGCACTTTCCTTCTGTACAATATTGTGGATTTTTTTGACAAACGGACAGGTCGCATCTACGATGGAAATCCCTTTTTTTTTCAGTTTTTCATATATCCTCTTTTCAACCCCGTGTGAACGTATGATGACTGTCCCTTCCGTCACCGCATCCAGTTCTTCTTCTGTCCGCAGCACTTTCGCTCCTCTGGCTGTCATATCTTTAATAACTTCTTCGTTGTGGATGATAGGACCATAGGTATAAATCATTTTATCACTGTTATTGTTCAGCTGATCATATACGGTATCGACTGCCCTCTGTACCCCAAAGCAAAAACCGGCTGTTTTGGCTAATATAACTTTCATATTTTCTCCCTTCTGATCAGATATTACAGTAACTGCAGATTTTGGAAACGACTTCTTGTATTGTCATATCGGAACTATCAATCAGAATAGCATCATCTGCCTGCTTTAGAGGAGCCGTTTCACGGTTCATGTCCCTCTCATCCCGCTCACGGATATCCTTTGTGATTTTCTCCAGATCACAGGGTTCACCCTTTTCCTTAAGTTCCCGATATCTGCGGTTTGCCCTTGTCTCCACGCTGGCGGTCAGGTATATTTTTACATTCGCTCCGGGAAGGATGTTTGTCCCGATATCCCGTCCATCCATTATGACATTTTGTTCAGACGCAAGTGATCGCTGAAGCTCCAGAAGCTTCTGACGCACTTCAGGAATTGCCGAGATGTGTGAGGCCATATTTCCGACTTCCTCTGTCCGAAGCAGCCGGGTAACATTTTCACCATTTAAATATACCTGCTGGATACCGTTATCATATGAAATTGTAACCTCAGCATCTCGGCATGCTTCAATAATGCCGGGAACATCTGCTTTCTTCAGTCCCTTTTTCAAAAAATAAACCGCCAGTCCACGGTACATAGCACCGGTATCTACATATATAAATCCTTTTTCTTTTGCTACAAGCTTTGCTATGGTACTTTTTCCTGCGCCTGCAGGTCCGTCAATTGCGACATTATATCCCATAATTATATACGCTCCTTATACAATTAATTCATATTAATTTTTATTTAATGCTGTTTCCCGCAGCATATCCCGTAGACCATGCAATCTGTAGATTATATCCTCCGGTCAATGCATCGAGGTCAAGCACTTCACCTGCAAAATATAGTCCCTTTACCCGCTTTGACTCCATCGTTCCCGGGTCAATGTCTTTTACACTGACACCGCCTTTTGTGATGATTGCTTCGTTATATCCGCGCAGTCCGGTAAGTGTCATTTCAAAATGTTTGATCAGTTCCACAAAATGCCGCCGCTCTTCACGGGTAATATCATGAACGCGTTTTTCCGGGGAAATGTCGCTTAATTCTATCATAACCGGGGTCAGTTTCTCCGGAAACAATCTGTCTGCCGAGTTTTTAAACTGCCTGTTCTTATTTTCCTCAAAATCCCTTAGTATACGCTGGTCAAGCTGATCCGGGTCAAGCGCAGGCTTTAAATCAATCACGAGTTTTAATTCTTTTTTCTGAAGCTTTTTCCCGATATAGCTGCTTGCACTGATTATAATCGGACCGCTGACACCGTAATGTGTGAAAAGCATCTCACCAAATTCTTCGTATAGTTTCTTTTTACCGTCATAAATTGCAGCTGTGACATTTTTAAGAGACAATCCCTGAAGTTCCTTTGCATACCATTCCTTGACTTCCATCGGGACGAGGGACGGCAGGCATTCCGTAAGTCTGTGCCCGGAGCTTTCTGCAAATCGATACCCATCTCCCGTGGAACCGGTCGATACATATGAAATTCCTCCTGTGGCAACAATCACTGCGTCTGCTGTAATTCTCTTTCCGCTTTTCAAAAGCAGTCCTGTGATTTCCCCATCATTGATGATCAATTCACTCACTTCACTGTTCAGAAAAATGTTTACTCCAAGTCGCTCCATCTCCTTTTCCAGTCCTCTGATTATGTCCGAAGAATGGTCGGAAACGGGAAAAACTCTGTTACCTCGTTCAATTTTCAGCCGGACACCCAGATTTTCAAAAAAATCCATCGTCTGCTCATTATTAAATCCGTAAAATGCACTGTATAGAAACTTGGGATTACTGATAACCGAAGCGAATAATTCTTCCATTGTTCCGGCATTTGTCACATTGCACCTGCCTTTTCCGGTGATGAAAATCTTTTTCCCAAGTTTTTCATTTTTTTCATAGACATACACATCATGTCCGTTTCCTGCGGCAGTAACTGCAGCCATCATCCCTGCCGCTCCTCCGCCGATAATTAATACTTTACTCATCGAAACCTCCATACAGGTTTTTATTAAAGAAAATCTGCCGAGCTTAAGTTTCTGCATGCAATGCTATTTATGTACAGCAGTTATTTATCCATAATGCTCACAGGATTCAGCTCGTCGCTGCTGTACACCTGATATTCCCCCCAAATCTCCTCCAGTGTTTCCAGAGTAGATACGACGGTTTTCCGCTTTTTCATGCATAAAGCGACAATCAAAGCATTGATAACACTTAATGGGGCAACGAGCGAATCTACGATAGATGCCATATCACTTCTCGCAATCAGGTTACAGGAGGAATACAGGTTCATTGGGGAATGTACACTGTCTGTAAGTGTGATCACCTTCGCCTTTCTGTTGCATGCAAATTCCAGTGCTTTTAGCGTACGCATAGAATAGCGCGGAAAACTGATCCCGATGATTACATCCTTCTCATTCATACGGATCATCTGTTCAAAAATCTCGCTGGAGCTGTTCGTGCTTACGGTCGTCACATCCTCACATACCAGATTCAGATAAAATGCAAGAAATGATGCCAGAGGCGCACAGCTTCGGATTCCGATGACATAAACCTTTCTCGCATGAAGAATTGTCTCTATCGCAAGATCAAATGCCTTCTGGTCGATCGTCTCCAGTGTAAGTTTTATTTTTTCAATATCAGAATGAAGCACGTTCTTTAGAATCTCAGACTGGCTGATTCTTCCGTAAGTCACTTCCATCCTTTGTATGGAATTCAGTTTATTTCGTACCAGCTCTTCAAGAGCCTTCTGAAAATCCGGATACCCTTTATATCCCAGTTGTGTAGCAAACCGGACTACCGTTGATTCGCTGACACCGACAGTCTCTCCCAGCTTAGCCGCAGTCAGAAATACCGCTTTATCATAATTCTCAGTCACATAATCTGCAAGCCGCTTTTGTCCTTTACTGAGATGTGGGTATTTTTCTTCGAGCTTTTTCAGCAATTC
The DNA here is from genome assembly GCA_004556565.1 of Lachnospiraceae bacterium. Lineage (GTDB taxonomy): Bacteria > Bacillota > Clostridia > Lachnospirales > Lachnospiraceae > Schaedlerella. The sequence continues at coordinate 45,339 of SFGN01000016.1, forward strand.
ATTCGTATTACCCTCACTCATGCCGCATATCTCCCTTTGTCTCATGCTCCTTAATCATCATTTTTCTTTTTCGATTATATACTACCATTCTTTTGATTGCAATCCGAACCTGTCAGATTTCCCTTGTGTAGTATTTCAGCCATTTTTGTTCTTCTGCAGACAGATACGGAGATATTTTTTCGTAAACTGCATGATGGTATTCGTTTAAAAGACGTTTATCCCCCGGTTCCATCAGCTCAGGATTAATCAGGTCAAGATCTATCGGCACAAAGGTCAGCATTTCAAAATACATAAACCGTCCATATTCGTTTTCAGTACCTTTCCTTACAAGAAGCTCATTCTCAATACGGATACCGTGCGAGCCTGCAAAATAAAGCCCCGGCTCATCAGTAATGACCATATTTTCCTCCAATGCCTGCGTATTTGAAGGACTGTATTTCCAGTGGAAACGTGCCGGAGGTTCATGGATATTCCCAAGGTAACCGACCCCGTGTCCCGTCCCATGATTATAATTAAGATTTAATTTCCAGAATGGTTCACGGGCAATGCAATCCAGATTCATCCCTGTACATCCATACAAAAATTTTGTATCAGCAAGCCGCAGCATGCTGACTGCAACAGTCGTGAAATGATTAATTTCGTCCTGAGTGACTGGTCCAAGTGCAACGGTTCTGGTAATATCTGTAGATCCTTCCAGATAATGTCCTCCGGTATCTGTAAGAAACATTCCTGACGGATGAAGCACTGCATTTGATTCGGGAACTGCTGAATAATGTACGATTGCAGCATGTTCTTTATAAGCTGAAATCGGGTCAAAACTTGGCCACATATAGTGTGACTGTTCTTTGCGGAATTCCTCCAGCTTTTCTGAAACGCTTATTTCAGTCATCGGGAGTTTTCCGATATTAGTTTTCAGCCAGTACATAAAACGGGTATGGGCTACACCGTCTTTTATATGTGCCTTGCGGATATTTTCGGTTTCAGTACTGTTTTTTACAGCTTTCATAAGAATTACAGGATTCTCTGCCTCTACAATTGTGACGTCTGCAGGTATGCTCCTGAATAATGAGTAGTTTACCTGCTGCGGGTCAATCATAAGCGTGCTGCCTTTATCCAGTATTTTTATTCTGTTATAAATATCATTATAAGGCTTTACCGAAACATTATTTTTTTGGAATTTATCAAGAATTTCTTCCGAAAACTTCTTGCGGTCAGCATACAGTTCAACTTCTGATTCACGGATTACCGCATAGGAAAGCAGCAGCGGAAAATAATCTACATCTTGACCTCGGATATTTAAAAGCCATCCGATGTCATCCAGCCCTGTTATGAGCAAAGCGTCTGCATCATGATTTTTCATTTCCGTCCTGACCCTTTCCAGTTTTGAGGCAGACTCCTCTCCGGTATACCGGATGTCCAGCGCAAATACGGGGTTTTTTGACAAGGCAGGACGGTCTGTCCAGACACTATCTATTAAATCATAACCGTACACTATGCTTCCGCCTTTTTTACAGGAGATTTCCTCAAATTGTTTTCCTGTATTTATACTTGCCGTACGGCCGTCAAATCCGATAATTCCATGTTCGGGCAGCGTTTCCTGAACATATTCTGTGATAGATGGAACTCCCGGCTCTCCTGTTTTCATTAATTGAAATTCAGAATCTTTTAGCTGTTCTTCTGCCTGAATGAAATATCTTCCGTCTGTCCAGAGTCTGGCTTCCAGAGCTGTGACAACTGCTGTTCCGGCAGATCCTGTAAATCCAGTGAGAAATTCTCTCTCTTTAAAGTAATCTCCGACATACTCACTTTGATGGTAATCTGCAGTAGGTATGATATAAATATCTATTTTTTGCTCCGCCATCAGACAGCGGAGAGCTGCCAATTTTTCTGCTGAAGTCATTTTCATATCCTTCCTTTTCTCCTACTAACTTATATTATATAGACGGCAACAGGAAAAAAGAAAGCCTGTTCCGGAAGTCTTCTTCCTTCACAGACTCTCTTCTTATTAATAATTGCCTGACGCAAATATTTTATACCGGATAAGCACCATCTTCTGTGTCTGCAACATTTGCATCCACACGTGTCTGCTGTGCTTCTCTGTATTTAAAGAATTCAGTAGCAACCTGCGGGAACAATGCATAGCTGAGAACATCCTCATCCTGCTGTATCCACTGTGCACATTCTTCGCGTAGAGTATCCAGCTCGTCCGGAATCAGGTCAGCCGGACGGCAGGTTATGATTTCTGCATCCTCACCGATAACCTTTTTCTGAACTTCAGGATTGAACGGCTTAACTGTAGCGCCGTATTTTCCGGAAAGGACATCTTTTGTTTCCTTTGTTGCCATCTTATAACGTTCGCCCATCAGTACATTAAATACAGCCTGTGTTCCGACAATCTGTGAAGACGGTGTTACCAGCGGCGGCTCTCCGAGGTCTTTTCTTACACGCGGAACTTCTTCCAGTACTTCATAGAATTTATCTTCTGCACCCTGTTCAGCAAGCTGACTTGTCAGGTTGGAGAGCATACCTCCCGGAACCTGATAAAGCAAGGTCTTAATATTAACACCCATATTCTTCGGATTAAGCAACCCGCTCTCAAGTGCATTGTCACGGATCGGACGGAAGTAATCCGCAATTTCTGCGAGCAGGTTCTGATCCAGTCCTGTATCATATGGTGTACCCTTAAATGTTTCCACCATAACTTCTGTCGCCGGCTGGGAAGTACCCAAAGCGAACGGTGACATTGCAGTATCGATGATATCTGCACCGGCCTCAACAGCCTTCATATATGTCATAGAACCCACACCTGAAGTATAATGTGTATGCATTTCAATCGGAATAGAAACCGCCTCTTTCAGCGCTGTAACAAGCTCCGTTGCCTGATACGGCAAAAGAAGTCCTGCCATGTCCTTGACGCAGATGGAATGTGCGCCCATGTCTTCAATACGTTTTGCAAGATCTACCCAGTAATCCAGTGTATAAGCATCACCCAATGTATAGGACATTGCAACCTGGGCATGTGCTTTTTCTTTATTAGCGGCAGTTACTGCTGTCTGAAGATTACGGATATCATTCAGGCAGTCAAAAATTCTGATAATATCAATTCCGTTAGCCACGGATTTCTGTACAAAATACTCTACAACATCATCCGCATACGGACGGTAACCAAGGATATTCTGTCCGCGGAACAGCATCTGAAGTTTAGTGTTCTTAAAGCCGTCACGGAATTTGCGGAGTCTTTCCCACGGATCTTCTTTCAGGAATCTAAGGGAAGCGTCAAATGTTGCTCCGCCCCAGCACTCAACTGCATGATATCCGACTTTGTCCATTTTTTCCACGATTGGCAGCATCTGTTCTGTTGTCATACGGGTAGCAATCAGAGACTGATGAGCATCACGCAGAATTGTTTCTGTAATTTTAACTGGTTTTTTCACTGTTTCTGCCATTGATTTTTCCTCCATTATTATCTAACACCAAAGATTGCCATAAATGTTCCGGCTGCTACCGCTGTACCAATAACACCTGCAACATTCGGACCCATCGCGTGCATCAGCAGGAAATTTGTAGGATCCGCTTCTGCACCGACCTTCTGTGAAACTCTGGCCGCCATAGGCACCGCAGATACACCGGCGGAACCAATCAGCGGGTTTACCTTGCCTCCTGTAGCCTTGCACATGATTTTGCCGAAAATAACACCGGCGGCTGTTCCAAATGCAAATGCAACCAGTCCGAGAATTACGATTTTAATCGTATCCCAGTTCAGAAAAGCTTCGGCACTTGTCGTTGCACCTACGGAAGTTCCAAGCAAAATAACGACAATATACATTAATGCGTTGGATGCTGTTTCTGTAAGCTGTCTTACCACACCACTTTCTCTGAACAGGTTACCAAGCATCAGCATACCTACAAGCGGAGCTGTTGTCGGAAGAATTGTGCAGACAACTATTGTTACAATAATCGGGAACAGGATTTTTTCCAGCTTTGAAACCGGGCGAAGCTGTTCCATCTTAATCTTACGTTCCTCTTCTGTCGTCAGAAGTTTCATAATCGGCGGCTGGATGATCGGTACAAGTGACATATAAGAATATGCTGCCACTGCAATCGGTCCCATAATCGCTGTTTGCTGAAGTTTTCCGGCAAGGAAAATAGAAGTCGGACCGTCAGCTCCTCCGATAATGGAAATTGCTGCTGCAGCCTTATCTGAAAATCCCATTGCCATCGCTCCGAGATAAGCTGCGAAAATACCAAACTGTGCTGCCGCACCGAGCAGGAAGCTCTTAGGGTTGGCAATCAGGGGACCAAAGTCTGTCATCGCTCCGACACCCATAAAGATCAGCGACGGCAGAATAGACCATTCATCAAGTACATAAAAGTAATAAAGAAGTCCGCCGACACCATTTGAAGATTCTTCGGCATGAAGCATAATATCCGGATAGATATTTACAAGCAGCATACCGAAGGCAATCGGGACAAGCAGAAGCGGCTCAAATCCATGCCGGATTGCTAAATAAAGGAAACCACATGCAACGGCAATCATAATAAGATTGCCGAATGTCAGATTCATAAATGCGGTCTGCTGGATGAGGTTTCCTAACGTATTTGAAATATATTCCATTTGTTAAACCTCCTGGTAAGATAGACTTAGTTCAATGTTGCGAGTACTGCACCAGATTCAATAGCATCTCCTACTGCAACGTTAATGCTTGCTACGGTTCCCGCTTCCGGAGCAACAACCGGGATTTCCATCTTCATTGCTTCGATAATCACGACAGCATCTCCTGCCTGTACGCTCTGTCCAACATTTGCCGCAATCTTAAATACTTTTCCTGCCGCACCCGCTTTAACTTCAATTCCGCCTGCCGGAGCTGCCGCTGCTTTCGGAGCCGGAGCTGCTTTCGGTACTGCTGCAACAGGTGCTGCTGCTGCAACAGGAGCCGCGCCTGCTCCTTTTTCTTCTACGGTTACATCATAAACATTGCCATTCACTGTAATAGTATAGTTTTTCATCTTTATACCTCCTGATTAATTCCACTTGTTTGATTTTCTTCTCTTAATTGAACGTACAACAAAACCGTCTGTTGATGTTCCCTCTGATGCAGCGATAGCCGCTGCGATTACCGCAATAAGTTCACTGTCATCCGTAACGTCTTCCTGAACTGACTGAACTGCCTGAGCCGGTATAGCCGCCGGGGCAGCAGGTACGTCAGTCTTATTCTTCTTTCCGAACTTTTTCTGGATATCCGGAATATACTTGAACAGAGAAATTATAAAAGCGATAAATATCAGTACTACAAATACGGTTCCCATACCAAGGACTGTATTAAGTCCTGCCTTCTTCAAAATTTCGCCAATACTGTATTTAGCACCGACAGTCATACTTTCGATATTTTCATTTTTATCAAATACAAATTCGATCGTAGCATCTCTGTCTGCAAATATTGCTTCATATGAAAGTACTGTTTCATCACTCTTTACTTCCATCTCGCTTGCGCCTAGTTCAATAAATGCACCGCATTCTTCCACTGCGGCATCCCAGCCCTCAAGCATAGTCAGAAAGTTGCTTCCTTCCATCGGGAAACCATTGTTCACCAGTGTAAGATTCAGCTCCAGGTCAGAAAGTGCTTTGAACTGCTCCTTGGATTCGGAATCCATATTCATACATATCTGAAGTGCATACTGTGCATAAGATTCCAGAGTCTCCTTGTCCGGTGTTTCTTTATTCTCTGTACCACCACAGCCTGCCAGACTGAGAACAAGAAGAAGAATGACGCTTAATAAACTAATTCTTTTCTTCACTTCGCCTCACCTCACTAAACCGTACCATGCTTCTTGTCCGGACGGTCCTCTCTCTTTGTAAATAACATCTCGAATGCGCCGATGACATATTTTCTAGTATCAGCAGGTTCGATGATTGCATCCACATAGCCTCTTCTTGCGGCTGAAACAGGGCTGGACTGAAGTTCTCTATATGCAGCAGCCTGTTCTCTCTGTGTTTTTGCATCTGCATCCGCATACATAATCTTTGCTGCAAGAGCGGAATCCATCATACCGATTTCTGAATCCGGCCATGCGTAAACCATATCGGCACCTATTGACTTGCTGTTCATTGCCACATAAGCACTTCCGTATGCTTTGCCAATAATTACGTTCACCTTAGGAACTGTAGCATCCGCAAATGCGTAAGTCAGTTTTGCTACAGTCCTTGCCATATCTTTTTCAGCAGCCATCGTTGCTTCAAAGCCTGTCACATTTGTCAAAGTGAGCACCGGGATTGAAAAAGCGTCACAAAATCTCACAAAATCTGCAGCTTTTTTACATCCGTTTACGGTCAGTACGCTGTCAAATGCTTCGGCATTTCCTTCTGCATCATAAATTTGGGAACGGTTTGCTACGGCACCGACTGTCATGCCGTTAAGGCGGATAAATCCTGTAACCATTTCCTTTGCATATTCTTTCTTTGTCTCAAAGAATACATTACCGTCAGAAATAGATGCCAGTACAATTCCGGCGTCTTCATAAGCATCTGCAATATCCGGGCATGTCCGGTTCAGGTCATCCAGGCACTCTTCATATAATGCATCATCCTCATTGTTGGCAGGAATCATGCAGATAAGGGAACGGATCTGGGCAAGAATCTCTTCTTCTGTGCCGATACCGTCCACAAGTCCGGCTTCTTTACTCTGGAAATCAGCTCCTGCCGTATTACATTTGGAAGTATTATTTCCTTCCAGCGCGTTCGGAGAGTTGACAAACAGTTTACTGTTTTTACTTTCCATGAATGTGAAATCAGTCAGTCCCGGAACAACGGCAAGTCCGCCGCCGCACATACCGAAAATTGCTGTAACCTGTGGGATAACGCCTGAAGCCATTGCCTGATTATAATAAAGACTTCCAAATGCCTCAAGAGCATCTGTTGCTTCCTGAAGTCTCAGGCCTGCACAATCAATCAATCCGATAACCGGAGCGCCCATTTTCATCGCCATATTATAGATGTTCACGATTTTCTTAGCATGCATCTCACCGATTGCACCCTTAAGAACAGAAGCATCCTGACTGTAAACATAGACAAGATTACCGTCAATCACTCCGTATCCGGTAATGACACCGTCTGCCGGAGTTTCTTTTGCCTGCATGTTAAAATCTGTGCTGCGTGCAGTAACGGCACCACCGATTTCAACGAAGCTTCCCTCGTCAAGCATCATGGAAATTCTTCTGCCTGCCGGGTTCTCTGTTGCTTTGTAGCTCATAATACAAACCTCCATATTATAAAATTGTTGTTAATAATTACCTAAATAAAACCCTGTATAGTATAATTCACTTACATGAAAATTTCAATTCAAAAATCAACTTTATCGAAATAAAATATGATAAATTTCTTAACATTTCTGAATAAATTGAGCTTATTTTCATATATATAAGGAATTTGAAACGTATATTCTCCAACTCAAAAATGGTCCACCTGACCTTTTTTTATATGCTTGGCAACAAAAAAGAACAGAAATCTCCAAATCACGGATGATTTCTGCTCTTCCCTGAGCGGCTTGTCCTTTAATAAATCATACCCGGAAAAGGCTTACTGCCTGTTATTCCGGAACTGCACCGGTGTCTGATTAAACATTTTCTTAAATACCCTGTTAAAATGCTCAACATTCTGGTATCCTACCGATTCAGCAATGCTCTCAACGGTCGCGTTACTGCTTTTGAGCATGGCACGAGCCTTCTTCATCCTTACTTTCTTAAGAATATCGCCGAATGTCATACCGGACTTTTCCTTAATATATTTGGACAGGTATGGTTTTGAAAGGAAAAATTCTTCCGACAAGTCATCAAGTGTCACAGTTTTATAATTTGCATAAATATAATTTGTGATCTGAAGCAGCCTCTCATCCTTTACTTCATTCTTATCTTTAATCACATCAAGTTTGTTTACAGCAACTTCAAGAGCTGCGATGGATGCCTTGATAATATCCGCATCAATACCTACGCCCCAGCATTTCATATTGTTGCAGATGATTCCGACATATGCTACCGCTTTTGAGGACGAACCTTTTGTCTGGGAATGCTCCTCATATACAGAAACCTCGTAACTGATATCAAAGTAATGCTTAAGTGCATTACTTACCGCATCGAGACGTCCGTTGCCGACACCGGTAATAACGCGGGTCTTCCCTGCATGATTTACGGTTGCCTGTGCCACTATTCCGTTTTCCTGTTTGAAATGACATTCGCTGATGCTGAATACAGGCTTTGCGGTAATATAATTATCTTCAAAAATCTGATATACAAGATCCGGAGTCAGCTCTTTGTGTGCTTTATCTGAAACATCTTTTACAAGATAACCGACTTCTTCACGCATTTTTTCAGGCAAACTGATGCCATAATTCTGTTTAAGTATGTAATTAACGCCGCCTTTTCCGGACTGGCTGTTGATTCGGATAACATCTGAATCATATGTCCTTCCGACATCTTTCGGGTCGATCGGAAGGTATGGAACGCTCCATTTATCTGCTTTTCCTTCCTCTCTCCAGGTCATGCCTTTGGCGATTGCATCCTGGTGGGAACCGGAAAAGGCTGTAAATACAAGCTCACCTGCATAAGGCTGACGAGGGGAAACCTTCATTCTTGTCAGCCGTTCGTAGACCTCACTGATTTCACTCATATTGGAGAAATCCAGCTTCGGGTCGACTCCGTGAGAAAACATATTCATCGCCATAGTAATGATATCCACATTTCCGGTACGCTCACCATTGCCGAACAATGTACCTTCAATTCTGTCAGCACCTGCAAGAATTCCAAGTTCAGCAGTTGCCACACCTGTACCGCGGTCATTGTGCGGGTGGAGGCTGATGATCGTGCAGTCACGGTGATTCATATATTTATGAAAATATTCCACCTGGCTTGCAAATACATGAGGCAATGCATTCTCCACCGTTGCCGGAAGATTGATGATTGCCTTTTTCTCCTTTGTCGGCTGCCATACGTCCAGAACCGCATTACATACCTCCAGGGCATATTCCATCTCTGTACCGGAGAAACTTTCCGGACTGTATTCAAATGTAAAATTACCGTCCGTCTCATCAGCAAGCTGCTTTAACAATGCTGCCCCGTTAACTGCAATCTGCTTGATTTCCTCTTTGTTTTTACGAAATACCTGTTCTCTCTGTGCAACAGATGTGGAATTGTATACATGTATAACTGCATGCGGTGCGCCTTTGACTGCATCAAAAGTCTTCCTTATAATATGCTCCCTCGCCTGTGTAAGTACCTGAATCGTTACATCTTCAGGAATCATATCATTTTCAATTAAAGTACGAAGAAACTTATATTCAGTTTCGGATGCTGCCGGAAATCCCACTTCGATTTCTTTGAATCCAACCGCAACAAGGAGTTTAAAAAACTCAACCTTTTCATCAAGACTCATCGGCTCAATCAACGCCTGATTGCCATCGCGCAGATCGACGCTGCACCATGCAGGAGGCGTATCAATGTAATCCTTTTTCACCCAGTCATAGCACTCTACCGGCGGCATAAAATAAGCCCGCTCATACTTTTCAAAATTTTTCATTTTTATCACCCCTTATATAAAATGGTACTGTAAAGTTTTACAGCCCTTTTTTCTTTAAAACCTTATATTTTCAAGGATTTCACCACTTTTTGCAAATAAAAAAGCAATGACCCCCCTATTTC
>SFGN01000075.1 GCA_004556565.1 Lachnospiraceae bacterium
CCGGTACATTTCAAACTGTCACAGACGGTACATTTCATTCCGCTATGACTGGTACATTTCAAAGTGATACGGGTGGTACATCCATTCCGCTGCTATCAGCTGGTTTTCAGATGTTTTTTGCTTCCTTCAAGGATGCTTCCATCTGGACGTCCCGAAGGACCTTCAGACGTTGCAGCCGGCGTCTTGGATCATCGATTATTCCCTGAATGGTGTCCACAAGACGGCGCCACTCAAAGGGTGTTATCGTCGGGTCACCCTCCTGTATCCGCTCCACCAGATGCATCCTTCCGTGGTCAAGGCGTTTGTTATAGATCACAAGTCCGCCCGGCTCGTAGCGCAGCAGCTTCATCATGTTGTTGGAAGCGTTTACGAACACGAAGACATCCCCGCTGTACAGGTTCTGACGCATGTCGTTGTTCACTATCCCGCTCAGCATGTTGAAGTTCTTGCGCATGTCCGTCGGCTTCGTGTAAAGCCAGAACTTCGCTCCGTCTCCAAGACTGAACATGGCCTATACGCTTTTGAGGATTGTGTACACCATTGCGGGCGTCAGGCCCCCCTGGATGCGCATGTCCGTGCCGGCAACCGTGCGGAGCTCAATGCTCATCCAGTTCTCACCGGTCGGGACACCCTTCGTCTTTCCGCGGGATGCGGCATATGCCGCCGTCGCTTCCATCCCGGCAGGCAGGCCGCCGCCAGCTATGGGCAGGAACCCATCCGGAACCTCTGCCCTGGCGTACTTCCGCTTCCACCAGAAGTACTGGTGCTCTGGAATGCCTTTCTCTTTCAACAGGGCCTTGATTGCTCGCGTGTAAGCATGTCAGTTTATATTAGTGGCGCAAAGTTATATACCACTTAATCAAACTGACAGTCGTACTTTATCGAATGCTTACGGTCGTGGCAATTATGGTGAAAGTGAAGATCCCTGGCGGGCCTGCGTTTTTCGTGCAGAAACGTGTGGGCAAGGATGGCTAACTCTTTAATTGTCATAAGTTTAGGACGATGACGGTTAAACATAATGGTTTGACGGTTTCTGTCGCAGGTGATTCGAGGATTACTCCTTTCGGAGCTGTTCTGCGTCATTATAAATTGGATGAACTTCCTGGATTGTGGGATGTATTGATAGGCAACATGTCTTTCGTGGGTCCTCGACCGGACGTTCCTGGTTATGCTGACAAACTCGTTGGTGATGACAGGGATGAGCTGAAGCTTCGTCCTGGCATTACAGGTCCGGCGACATTGAAATATCGACTCGAAGATGAGATGATTTCAGAGTATGTGGCGAAGAAGCAGGCTGAAGGAGACTCCCGGTCAATGCAGGAGATTGCAACGGAGTACAATGATACTGTAATTTATCCGGACAAGGTGCGGCTTAACTGCTATTATTACAGGCACTATTCGTTCATCAAGGATGTCGAGATGATTTTCGCGACAGTGCTGCATTTCAAGGTATAGTTCGCCGGTGAGGAAGTGTAGATTAGAGTATTTAAGTAGCTGATTTTAAGAATTCTAAAGTAAATAATACTATGTCAGAGGAAAGAAAAACAAATTACCTTTCTCTGGCGCATATGTCATAAGAGGGCTGGGAACAGAAATATGTCAAAGAAGCGTTTGACACAAATTGGGTGGTGCCGATGCGCCCGAATGTGAATGCTTTCGAGAAGGATTTGGAGGCGTTCGTGAATAGCAAAACCAATGAAACTGAGCCGCTTGACAGGAATGTGGTATGTTTGTCTGCCGGTACGGCTGCAGTTCATCTCGCTCTCTTGGCTTGCGGAGTGGGTCCCGGTGACGAGGTTTGTGTACAATCTTTCACGTTCTGCGCATCGTCTCATCCGATAACCTACCTCGGCGCAAAACCGGTGTTTATCGGTTCGGAGCCGGAGACTTGGAATATGGATCCTGCGCTTCTTGAGAAGGCAATCATTGACAGAAAAGAAAAACGGGCAAATATCCGAAGGCGATTGTCCCGGTGGCTCTCTATGGTATGCCGTACAAGATTGACGAGATCATGGCTATTGCCGACAAATACGGTATTCCGATTGTCGAGGATGCCGCTGAGGGCATGGGTTCGCGCTTCAACGGCCAGGTGCTCGGAACTTTCGGCAAATACGGCGTGCTGTCGTTCAACGGCAACAAGATGATCACGACTTCCGGCGGCGGCGCTCTTGTCTGCCGCAATGCAGAAGATGCCAATGAGGTCATGTGGTATGCGACACAGGCTCGTGATGCCTATCCATACTACCAGCACACTGCCATCGGCTACAACTATCGTATGTCCAATGTTTGCGCAGGTATCGGTCGCGGCCAGATGACTGTCCTCGATGCCCACATCGCTCACCATCGTCATGTGCAGAAGCTTTACGAGGAACTGCTGGCCGATGTTCCGGGCGTACATATTCATAAGCAGCCTGAGGATCCGCGTTATGATGCGAATTTCTGGCTCTGTGCAGCGACATTGGACCCTTCCGTTCACGTTCAAGGTCAGGAAAATGCCTACAAGGAGGTGATCAAGACCGCAGTGGGCGGAGCTGCAGGTGTGATTCACACCGTAGATTGTGCGACGACCGATTGTCAGCCGAACGAAAATGTGGAAGCTCTCCGTGTGTTCATGCTGGCCAAGAAAATCGAGTGCCGTCCAGTCTGGAAGCCAATGCACAAGCAACCGGTCTACGCAGGCGCCACAGCATACACCAACGACGTGGAAACCGCTCTCTTCAAGATAGGCTTCTGTCTCCCTGCCGGCCCATACGTTACCGACGATGATGTCCGCTATATTGTAGATTGCATCAAGGAGGCGATTCGGTAGGGGATGTAACGGCTCAGAGTCCTGCAGACAGTTTCGATTCACCGTATAATGTATCCAGATGGTCATAGGCTATCTGGATATATTCGTTTTTGAAGAGTTTGTCCTTGCGTTCCGGCCAGTTGTGGATGGCGGCGATTGTGTCCTCCAGGCTGATCCCGGGATTGTTGTGCCTGATGAAATCTACAGAGGTCAACACTTCAAGTGCCAAGGTGTGCGGATTTCAGTGATGACCACCCAGGCATTTCGGCGATAACCACCCACTTGAGTTAACTTTCAGTAAGCGTTCACTTCTCCTTCTCCGCCTTGCCTTTTGAAAAATAGGATTCACCTTTGCCGAAATCAAATTTCAAGGCCTCTCGATGTACCGTGGTGTCATGCGTCCATATCCTCACACACGATCAACGGAAGCCCTTGAAGGCTTCGCCGCTTATCGCGGCTGTCAGGCCGGGTGTAACTATGCGAGGGCGTTCGAGAAGGACGGTTATTCGGGCTGGAGCAAATGGCTGAAGAAGAACGGGATAACTGAGTGCGCATGCAATGCCCATGCCCGTCGGGAGTTCGAGGAGTCGAAAGCGGAGGACCCGTTGCCGTCGAGGGTCGGATTGGGGTTCTACACGTTGTTGAACATGGTTGAGCGGTATATCAAGGCTGAGGGGTTGACCGGAAAGCGCAAGAAGGACATCCGGATGGGGCTGGAGAAGCCGATATGGACGGCCTTCGTGTCGTGGGCGTCAGCCGAATATGATCAGCATCCGAAGGGAAGCGCGATATCTGGAGCGTTGGGCTATCTGTTAAAACGGAGAAAGGAACTTATGGCGTATCTGAAGAACCCGATAATGCCGATAGACAACAACGCGTGTGAGCGCGGGTTCAAGCCGCTGGTGAAGGGCAGGAAGACATCCCTGTTCTTCCAGAACCTTATGGGCGCATGGCGCGCGTCGATGATGTACAGCTTCTTTGAGACGTGCGCGATGAATCACCTGAATCCTCAGCAGTGGTTGACGTATGTGTTGAACAACATCAAGACCACGCCGGAGGACCAGTTGCCGAACCTGCTGCCGCAGAACTTTGACAAGAGTCTTCTGAAACTTGTCTAAACAAAAGAAAAACGAATCAGAAAAAATACGGCGAAAGCCTTAAAGGATAGACTGTGCCACGCAGCCTTGGTGTTGCTTGGTCAATATGGGCGTGTAGGGACGGTTACTTTTGTGGAGACGAACGAGATTGATTGGTCGTTTGTTCATGACGTTGCATCCAAAGCAAATATGCACCGATTTCCTTGATGCAATTAACGGCATTTGTGTCAATGCCCTCGGCTATCAAGCCGGCAAGTTCCCTATAGAGCACCAAGACGATAAACTGGAGCATAAAGTCTTGAGTGAGATCCTCACATGCACAGACAATCCGCATCATCCTCAACCAGAATGCTCATTTATGGAGAAAGTATCCTACGATTTCCATAAAGCCAGCCGAATGTGGAAGAATCGCTGGAAATACAAAATTGTGTACGACGAAAGTCTTCTTGAGTCTTTCTTGTGGAAAGCGCAGAGTCGGATGAAATTACCACGGTAGGATTATCCCAGTTTGAAATAGTTAATGATGATGCTCAGAGTTAAATTATTATGGTAAGTCATTATGGCATATTTTAATGATAAATTCAAAAAGGCGAGATTGGATCAGTCTCCCTATTTATTTCACTTCATCAAAGGAAAAGAAGAGGCACCACATGATACATTAAAGAAAATTTTATCAGAAGAAAAACTATGTAGCAAATCGGGAATAATATGTTTTTCAGCATCACCATTGACCGCCATAACTAAGTTCTTCCATGTTAAAGTGAATGGAACAAGTAGGCCATTATACTGTCCGTATGGCATTGGGTTTTCACGAGATATGTTAGTGCGGGATTTTGGCGCTCGAAATGTGATTTATGTCGATAATGATGAATATGATCATATTCCTGAAGAACTGAAGTGGAGAACAGATAGACTAAATGTAGATGCCTATGATTTTGAATATTTGAGAGAATGGAGAATTCATTGTAATGAATTTAATTTTTCTGGTTTTCCTAAAGAGCACATGATTATCGTTGCTCCAACTAAAGATTTACTTAATGACTTAACGGTTCAACAAGATTTGGAGTTCAAGCCAATTGTCAACTATTTTACAGGTGATGTCGAACCAGATTGGGATGACATTCTTATTCGTGCATGGAAAGGAATATCGGTTGATACTATTGACGGAGAGTATCTGGATGACTATGCTATTTCAGGCTCTACTGTTAATCAAGTTATAGGAGAAAGGATGGAAGATCAATTGTTTGAAAAAATTCCATTGCTTGTTGGTACGAAACTAAAATAACAATTACAGGCATCTGTCAAGTAATTACAGATAGCAGATGAAGTCAATATTACTTTCCGCTTTGATGCCTATGGTATCATGCCGAATTCAACCTTTGCGAGTGTAGTTATGATATTCAGATTACGATGAAAACTATATTGAATCTTTCATACATAAAGGCTCGACAATATTTCATGGAATCGCAGAACTACTGCAACATGCAATTGCCCGTATATGTTGATTTTAGGCCCGTATTGGATTATGTTCAGAAGGTTATAGGAAACAGGGAGTTGAACGCAATATTGAAGGACAGAAAAAGAATGCCTTCTGACATGGAGGGAGTTAACCATTCTATATTGGTTAAAAAGGATGCGCAATATTCTTATCGACCTATTCTGCTGATTAATCCTTTTCTGTATTATCTGTTGGTAAAGGCGATGACTAATCCAAGTAGTTGGAAAGAGATAAAAGATAGATTTGCTGCATTGCATGTGGATAATATTGAAGTTGCCAGTATTCCAAAAGTGAAGGGTAAAGCAGATAAATCTCATTCTTCTGCCAATGTCATCTCTTGGTGGGAATATGTGGAGCAGAGAAGTCTTGAACTTGCGGTGTCGTATCGGTATATGTTTGTTACGGACATCACAAACTGTTATGGCTCGATATACACTCATACAGTTGCATGGGCGTTGATGGGGAAGGAGAATGCAAAGCAGAAAAGGCAGAAGCCCGGTTTGCTTGGTAATACTATAGATAATTATCTTCAGGGGATGCAATATGGGCAGACAAATGGAATACCACAAGGAAGTGCCTTGTCTGATTTTATCGCTGAAATAGTATTAGCCTACGCAGATAAAGAACTTGACGAAAAATTAAAAGCGCTTGGCATTTCGGACTATAAGATAATTCGGTATAGAGATGATTACCGGATATATTCAAATTCAAAGGAAGAAATAGAAAAGATAGCCTTCCATCTTCAAGATGTATTGTCTGGTCTTAACTTTCAGTTGAACGCAAAGAAAACATCCCTTACAGAAGACGTTGTAGGAGAATCGATCAAACCTGACAAAAAAGCGTATGTGTCGAATATCCCGTTGTATAGAAAGGCAAAGAATCGAGTATACTCAACTATGTCAAATCTTCAGCAGGAGGCATTGTATATTCATCAGTTTTCAAAGTCTTATCCCAATAGCGGAACTCTACTTAAAATACTTACGCTTTTTGCGCAGAGATTGAAACTTAAACTTGCTGTTTGTGGAGATATTAATGTTCTGATTTCTATTTTTACAGACATTGCAATATCGAGTCCAAAATCGTACAAGATGGTTTTGTCGATTATCAGTATGTTGATAAATCAAATTAAAACAAAAAAGGAGCGAGCGAGAGTTGTTAAAGATATCTATGTCAAGTTTCAGAGGTATCCAGATATTGGTGAGATACAAATATGGATGCAACACATTACATACCAGTTACGAGACTCTATTGACTATGATGAGGGGCTCTGCAAGATTGTGAACAATGAACCTGGTGTTAAGCTATGGAACAATGATTGGGTTGATGATACTTATAAGTTAGGCTTCCCTCAATATGCGATATGCACGGATTGGATTCGTGATAGCTTTACTCCGGTTATAGATATTGATGAAGTCAGTTTGTTTGATGTATATTAGTACGCATTGGAAGAGAACTACGATGAGGCGATGTGGTTCATAGACAGAACAGGGATGGTCTTCGCAAAGGAACACTGCTTCAAGGAGCAAAACATGTCAAGCGCTGAAAGATATGTTGCCAGGCTCAAGCCGGGCAGCACTGCCGACTTGATGCGTTCGATAGAGGATAGACTTGCCGACTATGCTCTGTCTGATGATGCCGGATGTGGTGAGCTGCTGAAAAAAGCCATGCGATATGCAAGGGCCGAATGGCCAGCGATGAAACGTGTACTTGAAAGCGGAGATGTCGAGGTGTCGAACAATATCAGCGAGCAGAGCGTAAGGAAACTCAAGATGGACCTCCGCAATGCCGGCAATATCGGAAGCGAGAGCTCTGCGGTGGACAACGCCTTCATGTACTCGGTGATCGAGAGCTGCAAACACAATGAAATCGACCCTGGCAAGTACATCAGCTATCTTCTCGGCGAACTGAAAACCGCCCATGAAGGCGAGGACCTGACAGCCCTCCTGCCGTGCTACTGCAGCCTGTAAACCCTTAAAATCAACGATTGTTAAACAAAATCTTCCAAATACCCGCTGAAAATCAATGGGTTGGAGAGGTGAACGCTTACGGTATGGCGGCAAAAAAGGGAAGTTTGCAAAGAAATATTATGAGGATTTCTTAATCTTTTAATAATGAATAAAAACTGTCATTATGATACGATTCAAATATGTCGAATAATTTTGCCATTTTTAAGTTGTGTTTTTTTACTTTTTTTCGAATATTTTTAGCATCTTGAAGTGAAAATTTTTCCAGTTTATTATGGAACAGGTCATAGCAGTTATTAGGCGAAAGACAATCTACCATTTGTTTTAAATAGCTGTATCTGTCAGAATTGCAAGGATGTGAAGTTTTTGTAGAATACTGTTTTTCAACAATAATGTCTAAATTACGCAGAACATCAAACAAAAATAAGGGTGAATATAATAACCATTCCTCGTTAGAATGCCGCAATTGCTCGCGAGATAATAATATTACAGCAAAACCATCAGCTTTGATCTCTTCATCAGAATTTATCAATTCCACTATATCGTGACTAAAAAATGTGTCAAAAAACTGTGATCGCAATCTCTCTTCTTTTGATAATAGATGTGCGTACTCATGACCAGCCACGAATAACTCGATACCCTTTAATAATGAATCGTCTTCAGGAATAAGATAACACTTCATGTGAGCATTATGCCGATCTCCAGTAAGATAGCCAAATGCGGCTTTCTGGAAATTTGCCCTTGGCCATCTATTTGCCCAATTATAAAATAACCGTCGAATGCAGTTCATATTATCTATATTACCACAGCTATTATCCATAAAAATTGGCTGTAGCGATCTTGCGAAAACATGGGCATAGTAAAAAACACCACTATTAACGGCAATATAATTATCTCCGAAG
Source organism: Lachnospiraceae bacterium (assembly GCA_004556565.1). Taxonomy (GTDB): domain Bacteria; phylum Bacillota; class Clostridia; order Lachnospirales; family Lachnospiraceae; genus Schaedlerella. The sequence goes on from SFGN01000075.1 coordinate 8,250, forward strand.
AAGGGAATGCTTTCAGCGTTAAAAACATTGAATCCGCTCACTTCTGCATACTCATTGATAATTGAGACATTTATCACGCATAGGTCGTTAATTAGTATATCTTCAATAGTATTGAATAAATTATCAAAGACCTCCTGATATGAATGATCAGAGCCAGTAAGAAATTTGCGATTCTGATTATAGTATTGGATGCATTCCATCTTCAAGAGCAACACAGCAAGTCTTCGAGAATGGAAACATTTATATAAACGAAGAAATGGTGCATTATATCTCACAAAATCCATTGTGAAATCATTCCTATTATTCTTTTGATAGGTATTTCTCAAATACTCAGAGTTAATCATGACAATGAATTGTTATTTTTGCATAGCTGACTATATCACATTAAATGTACCTTCTGGAGCGTTTTCAAATGTACCACTTCGGATATGGTCGCTTTCGGTTCGGCAAAGTTATTATTTTTTTTGTTTTTTCCTTCTCATTGAGTCACCTTTGAGTTCAATCCGAACCGCGTTAGCGGTGAGGCGATCCATGATGGCGTCAGCCAAGGTTGGTTCATTGATGTAGTCATACCATTTTGAGACAGGAAGCTGTGATGTCACGATCACTGATTTCCTCTGATAGCAGTCCTCAAGTATCTGCAGCAGGGCCAGACGCGAGTTGTTGTCGAGCGGTTGCAGTCCGAAGTCATCAAAGATGACGTCTCGATATGATTGATGACCTTAAGAAGACTTCCGTCAAGTTTGGCGAGCGCTATCCGCTCGACGAACTTGTTCATGGAAAAGTATTCCACTCTGTGTCCCATGAAGCATGCCTGCCTTCCGACAGCACATGCCAAGAAGTACTTTCCGCATCCTGTCTTGCCGTCAATGAGTAGATTCTCCGCCCTGTCAATGAAGGTGCAGTCCATAAGCTTGAGCGGTATCTCCTTGTTCAGGTTCCTCTCCTCCGAGCAGATGACATCTTCCATAACGGCGTTATAGCGCAGTTTGCTGGTCTTCAGGTACATCTCAGTCCGCTTGCGGTTCCGGTACTGCTGTTCTGCTTCGGCAAGCCTTGCCATGAATGTGTCCAAAGTTGGCCATTGGTTTACGGGCATGCCCTGAAGGGCCTTGTAGCATTCTGCCATACCCTTGAGTTTGAGTCCCTCCAACTGGAGGATTGTTTCTTGTGTGTTCATTAGTTTGTATTTATTTGCGTGCCAGCGTGGATATCCTATTGATATGCAGACGACCCTCTTACGTTGTCATTCTTCGGTATGTATGGCATCATATCCGATTGTGCCGGAGGCGTGTCGTCAAGATTGTTCCTAAGTATTGCTTCGATGCGTTTATATGTAGAGGCCGTCTTTGGCTCTATTCTTCCGCAGGCCGCCTCAAGACGTTCCGCCCCGTATTTTCCGGCCAGGCGAGGGACACCTTGGCAGGAACGGTAGGCCTGCTGTACAAACAAAGCGGACTTAAGGATACAATCAATGGATTCACGCGTATTGGGGCCCATTTGGCTGGCCTTTGACAGCAGATAGGCGGCATTTATTTCCTTTGAACGCTTGTATGCTATATGCTTCTCGGGCATGTGCGATTCAACTGTCGTGTATCCGTCGGAGTGCTTCCTGTCGTGAGCCGCGATTCTGTCCAGACCAATCCAGACTTCCACCTTCTCCGCATCGTATATAACCTTGGCTTTCTTGCCTATATGCTGATAGGGTACGCTGTAGAAGTGGTTCTTGTCGACTTGGAAGTGGTAGGTGGAGTTGATGGTGATTTCCTTGGTATACTTCAGGAGGAATGGCTTTGGAGGCAACGGTAGCATATAGGAACGTTCCTCTCGTTCATACTGTTCCCTGCGGCTGTATGTCTTGTTCTTGCGGGTCTTGCTGTTGAACATATCGTTCAACTCATCCAACTTGCTGTTGAGCTCATCATAGGAGAAGAATGTGTCACGACAGATACGGCTGTAGTAGTACCTGTATGTCTGGTTGACAAGGCTTTCGGCTGGACCTTTGTCCCATGGCTTTTTGGAGCGGCATTCATCCAGCTCGGTACCGTTGTGAAGACACCACTGGCTGGCGGCTTCATTCAGAGTTGGCTCGTAACGGTCAGTCTTCTTTATCCACTGACGCATGTTGTCCGTCTTTGAGATCTCTGCCACACCGCAGAAGTATCTGACGGCCCTTGAAAGCGCTTGGAAGAGATATTCCATCTTTGCACTTGGCAATGCGGTCACATAGCTGAGCATTGAATACGGCAGGACACACACCAGTACAATCGCCCGTATCGCTTCTCCGGTATCTTTATCGACTATCCACAGATTGTCGCCGGCGAAGTCAAACTGCATCTCACGGCCTGGCTCGTACGCATTATGGTACTTGTAGTCGTGGTTCTTTTCGTATTCCTGGATGATTGCCTTGAACTGTGTATATCCGTAAGGGTTGTCCGTGCTCCTAAGATATTCCCCGTACAGAACGTCATAGGTCATGTGCTTGCGCCTCATGTCCTTTGCGTAGCCTTCAATGTTCTCCTGCATAAAGGCATACCTATCTGCGTCCCTGCCACGATGGCCATAGCCTTTTTGCATGATTGCCTGCAGCTCAGCATCGTTCAAGGAAAGGAGATCAGCCATACTCCTGCCGGTCGCTTCAGCGCGGTCACGATAGTTCCTTAGAGATGTGCGGCTGAGTTGCAGCTTTCGTTCCATCTCTCGTAGTGATGTCCCGCGTGAGAGCTCGCGGATGATTACTCTGATGTCTATCATTGTCGCTTTTACGTTTGCCATAACCCTGTGGTATTCTTGTTGCCACAAAGTTACATTGTCAAACCGTTCGCTACCATTCCAAAGGTCTGCCCCAACTATGCTGGCACTGGTTAACTGGGGGTACATTTGATTCCGCTACAGGCGGTACATTTCAAAGTGATACGGGTGGTACATTTCATTCTGATACACCCGGTACATTTGAAAGTGATATGGACGGTACATTTAAAGTGTCGCAATCACAAGCCGATGACAAGAAAGAGAGGCCGTCCGGCCAAGGCTAAAGTCGAGAAGCAGGAATTATAGGTATACAAAAATGAAAAACTCAGAATTGCTAAGAATATGATTAAGAAGATTGTTATAAAGAATGTCGCCTCTTTTGATAATGAGGGTGTTACTCTTGATGACCTTAAGAAAGTAAACTTTATCTATGGTGGTAATGCATGCGGGAAAACCACCATCAGCCGTGTGCTATCTTGTAAGGATATCCAACATTCTTTTCCGCAGTGTAACGTGGAATGGGAAGGGGATCCTCTTCAAGTGGTGACTTATAATCACTAGTGTCCAAAGAAAAATTATTTAGTTCTTTGTAATATATTTTAAATGAATTAGTTATAAGCAAAAATGGCGCGTGTCGATTTGAATTGATTCC
>SFGN01000076.1 GCA_004556565.1 Lachnospiraceae bacterium
CAGAGACTATATCCAAACAGGCTATTACACCGATGTTTATTTCAGCCGAAAACGGGTACGTTATATTGCCGTAAATGACGGAATCGACACCAATCGGGACGATAACGATATTGCGCTGTTCAAGAATATTTTGAACGATATGTACGCAAAAGACTTGTCTCGCAAGGTAAAGTCAGCCAAACGCCAGCGAGCCTACAAAGGGTACTATATCAGCGCACAGGCACCCTACGGCTACAAGGTAGACCCATTAAATCGCAACCGCTTGATCGTGGACGAAGAAGCCGCCGAAGTGGTAAGAGAGATCTTCCGTCTTTCCCTTGCCGGACACAGCTTATCCCAAATCAGCAGAATACTGTCCCAACGGAAAATCATCACGCCGACACACGGTGTCAGACACGAGAAACATTCCGTCCGTTTCTGATAAACATAGTTTATCAGAAATAGACAGAAAAGGAAAATCCGCCCAAAAAGAGGTTCGTCAAAATGACGGTGCAGAAGTTTTCCATACTCAAGAATGAAAGTGGAAAACTCTTTTGTTATATTCGCAAAAAGCTATTTTTAGAGAATTTTAAATCTAAAGTTATCCACAAAAAGCAGACATCCTGTTAAATAACAGAAATATCTGCTTTTCTGGTGGATAATTACCGCAAAAAAACTTTTTAAATATCTCCCTTTTGACTATGACAAGGCTGAACTGTTACTGAAAAAGACAAAAGATTTTCTGTACCTCTTGAAAAATCAAAGCAAAAGCAGTATAATGTAAACGACCGTTTAACTATTTACAGAGAGGGGAGGAAAGATATTGCGCACTGTGAATGAAGAAGCCCGCAGGGCAAAGGAAATCGAGATAATGGAAACATGCTTTGACAGCTATGCGGAGAACGGATTTTCCTCTGTCGGAATAAAAGCTATCGCAAAAGCCTGCGACTGCAGTAGTGCGAGCCTGTATCTGTATTTTGACAACCTCGATGACCTTATCGTTAAGTCCACCGAATACTGTATGAGTCAGGTGGAAGATGAGTTTATGGCGAAAGCCCCCGCCGATGTGGAGGACTTGTGGCGGTTTATAGACGAGATACCCTATTAGACGGCAAAAAACCACGGCAAGAAATACAGACTTATGTATCAGGTTTATACTCACCCGAAATACAGAGAATACGGTCAGAAGTTCTTTAAGGGTGTAGATGAACGATATACCGAATATGCAAAGAGCTTAGAGCCAAAGCTGGGGATTCCCCACGAAAAAATCACACCGCTAATATTCATTTTGGTTAGAGCCTGCGTGCATTACGCACTGTTTGAGGATGAGTTCTATCTAGAGTCACAAATAGAAGTTCTAAAGGAAACCCTTGAGCTGTTTATTGAGAAATATAACCCGAAAACAAGGTCGGGTACTTTTACAGAATAAGTAAATTCATAATAATTTCCTGGGAGGAAGATAGCAATGAAAAAACGTTTTTTAAGCATCCTGCTTACCCTTTACATGGTACTGATGCTCGTGCCGGCAACCGTATTTGCGGAGGAGACTGATATAGGCAATTTTAATGAGAACAGTAGCAGCACTGATCCTGTAACGGGGACTATCGAAAAAGAGTTGCAGAACATAATTGTTTTGAATGAAGAAGAGGAAAATGTTTCTCTGACGCAGGAGCAAAGACAAAAGATACTTGAAGTGTGGACTCAGTATCAGAATCATCGTATAGCACATGCGGATTTTTTTGGAGTACAATTGCCGTTCTTTCTTGGCTATAATGCTAATAATGAAGATAGCCTTGGTATCCTTGGCGAAGTGTTGGTGTTGACTGGGTATACAGTCAATGATGTTAAAAATGGTAATTACAAGTTTGATGACCTGATGGAAATGATTCAGACCTTTTATTATGCGGATCAGTTTGGTCTTGAATTTTACGGTACTGTCATTCCCAATAAACGTGATGAAGCTATAAAGAAAGTTAAAGAATCTGGTGCTAGCACTATGGCTCAGAAGATTCTGGTACTCAATGACTGGATTGCAACTCTTACGACGACTGAAAATTCTCAGAAGAATCCGTATTATGATACTATTTATGCAAGGATGTATCCGATATATGAAGAACAGATAAGCTCACAGTTGCAAAACAAGATTTATGAGGAAGTTGAGTCATCGCTTCGTCAACAGTATTATGAAGGAGCTATTAAAACCATTATAAAACAGAATAGCATAGGTGGGGGAATGTCTGAAGAAGATGCAGAAGCTGTAGCACAGAACTACATGAATGATAATGCAGTTGCTATCTCAAATAATGTGGTAGAATTCATTAAGGGAAATTTTGGTCCGGAAGCAGCAGACCAAATCAAAGCTGGAGCAGATGGATTTATTAATGAAGCTGAAACAGAAGGTATTGAGATGGATCCTGAAAATAATCCTGGAGTTAAGATGACTATTGATGATATTGTAGAAGATCAAATGGATGAGTCACGGGATGACCTTGGCGGAATGACACCGAATCAAGCTATCTCGGTTTACGCTGATCAGGCTGCAACGGATCTGACTCAAGGTATCATGGACGTTTGGGCAGGAAGCCATATTGGTATCCTTGCTGAGGGAAAGGGTGTATGTGCCGGTTATTCGAAAACACTTGCTTATTTATTGCAGTACATGAGCCCAGAGTACTATGGCGTAAATGGTGCTGATACCGACATGAGTGTATCAGCAAACTGGAAAACTCCGAAAGATTTGTACTATGATGAAGAAGACAATTTTGACGTGAATCAGAATTATCTTGTCGATATGGTTCGAATCACGCTCGATGCAGGAGCATCTGCGTTCAGTGAAGTTCATTACAGAAATGCCATTAAGATTGATGGAAAATGGTATTATGTTGATTCATGTAATGACGAAACTGTGAAAAAGGATATTCCAACTTTTACAATAGACGCTCCAGATAAAGTCTGCAGAACGCAGGAATGCGAAGTGAGTGTGATACTGCCTGATACTATAACTAATGCAGAATTGACCTATGAGTTTAAGGTCCTCAGCGGAACAATCGATACAACTATTGAGGATGGAAAACTGCATGCTGTTATTTCTGCAGATAGTTATTCGGTTAGCGAAAATAGCTTTAATTTGGTTATATATGCTACAACAGATGACAATTACTTATTTAAGGTAAGCAAGAATGTTCAAATCCAAAATGAACACGCAGGCGGTCAGGCAAGCTATTTTAAAAAAGCAGTATGCAAAACCTGTAATGAGGAATACGGCAGTCTGTTGACAGATACAACAGCGCCAACCGGAGAAATTACCGTTGGCACAAATAAATGGAACAGTTTCCTCAATACGATCACCTTTGGCTTCTTCTTTAAGGACACGCAAAGCGTAGCAATAACGGCAACCGACGATAGCTATAGTCACGCAGGCTATACCGATGATAAGGCTGTTAAGGTTGAATACTATCTTTACAGCGGAGATACTGCGTTAACACAGGCAGACCTTGCAGGTAAGGAATTTACAGAATATGGCAGTGCATTCAATATTAATTCCGATAACAAATATGTTGTCTATGCAAGGCTTACCGACCACGCAGGAAATATTACCTACATTTCCTCCGAGGGCATTGTGCTTGATGCTACTGTTCCTGTTATCACAGGCATTGAAAACGGTAAGACCTATTGCGAAGCACAGACGGTTACCGTTACAGAAGAATATATTGAAAGTGTGAAAGTAAACGGCACAGCGGTTACACTCGATGCAAACAATCAGTTTGTACTGAATCCGGCAGAGGGTACACAGACAATCGTTGTTACCGACAAGGCGGGCAATGTATCGGCTGAAATTACCGTAACGGTCAATGACGGACACACTTATGAGTGGCAAGAAGATAACGGACAGTACTGGAAGAAGTGCCAATACTGCGATGATGAAACTGTGAAAAAGGATATTCCGACCTTTACAATAGACGCTCCCGATATGGTGTGCAGAACGCAGGATTGCGAAGCGAGCTTTTTGCTGCCCGAAAATATAGCCAACGCTGAATTGGCCTTTGAGTTCATCAATCTCGGCGGTGGGCTCGATGTGACTATTGAGGACGGCAGACTGCACGGTGTTCTCCCGGCAAGCGGTTATCCGGATATTGAAAACGACTTCAATTTGGTTGTATATGCTACAACAGATGACGGCTTCTTATTTACGGTAAGAAAGAATGTTAAAATTCAAAACGAACACGCAGGCGGTGTTGCAACCTGCATAGAATTAGCAATTTGCGATACCTGCGGTCAGCCTTACGGCGAGGTTGACAGCACAAATCATAATCTTGAAAAAGTGCCTGCAAAGTTTGCCACCGTTACCGAAACAGGAAACACAGAGTATTGGCATTGTACGGATTGCGGCAAATACTTTGCTGACGAAAATGGAGAAAATGAAATAGAGCTTGCCGACACAGTAATCGCAAAGCTCCCGCCTGAAATCATTGAAGGAATGGGACAGAGCTTAACAGAGGGCGAGAGCAAAGAGCTTACCTTCCGTTCAAATGCGGCGTTCAGTGATTATATCCGGGTTGAGATTGACGGCAAAACCCTTGATGAAAAGGATTATACTGTTAAAGAAGGCAGTACGGTTGTAACCTTAAAGGCTGATTATGTAGCAACACTTTCAGTCGGCGAGCATAAAATCGGTATTGTATCAGAGAGCGGCACAGCTACCACAACATTTACCGTGAATGCGAAAGCAGTAGAGGATGCTCCACAGGCAGAGGATGACGCAACTAATTCTACACAGTCTGAAAATAACGATACGAAGTCTCCGCAGACCGGAGATAACAGCCATATGGCATTGTGGATTGCACTTCTCTTTGTGAGCGGAGCAGGCGTAATCGGAACAACTGTTTACGGCAAGAAGAAAAGAGCGAAATAAATTCATATAAGTGTGCTTATCACACTTACAACAGTCCCTCCTGTCAGGTACAAACTGACAGGAGGGATTTGTTATGGGAAAATTCTACTTTTATCATACTTTGCTATATTCGCTATGTTCCCGCCTATAAAAAAGACGGCTGCTCATTTGAGTAGCCATCAAGTACATTAAGCGAAATCCGTTATTTCTCTGTCCTTCAGATAGACATTGTGCGTGTGATAAGTAAAACACATCAACAAGTCGCTGTTACTAAGTCTGGTAAATAGTTTTTAAAACGTTAGTCAGAGACAGATACCCAAAAAGCCAGATACCATAACTTATATATATCACTCAGGTCAAAATATCTTGAAATATTTTTTTGATGATAGAGTAAACTCAGAAAACAACAAAATGAATCGAAAATCAGCGTTTTTTCAAAAAGAGTTTAACAAGAAGCTAAAAGCATCAAGAGTGGCTCACATCCGATCACGGCTTTGATGCTGTGGGGCTTTTTAATATAAAAGGAAGTAGTAAACAAATTTATGAAAAGAATCAAAGGGAAGTTTAAGAAAGGGCTGGCGCTGTCTTTGACGTTAGCCGTTCTTGCGGGCATCCTCTCTGCAATGCAAGCTATGTGAATCATGTGCAGGCAGTAGAGGGGGACAGTGAAGGAGGTACACCGAGCGTGACCGCCTTTGCAACCAAAGATGAGTTAATGACCGTTTTTGATCTGGACGGAAGCGATGATACTGTGGGAAAGCTTGTCTTCGGGAAGAATAGCAGTGGAAATGCGCAGGAATGGTACATCGTAGGAAAGGATAAGGGTGTATCAGGAGAGAATACCATCATCTGGGACGCAGGGGCGCTAGCTCCTATTTCGTTTATTCCGTCTGATTCAGGCAGCTCCGATAAAATATACAATCCAGATTGGGAATGTACTTATCCAGGTGCTACACCAATTTCAGTATATGTAAACCATTACGGAGGAAGTTGGATTCGTGAAGCTCTGAAAACTTGGGCAACGAATACAAACTATTTCACCACAGCTGAACAGAGGTTGATGAATGACACAACGGTGACAACGTGGGATGAAAAGAACAAGATGGACTATACCACTACAGACAGGTTGTATCTGCTACAGGGTGAGCTTTCTAAAACAACATTATCTGTAGGAAGCGGCGTAGAGGAAAAAACATTGCTGATTCTTACTGGCTCTCCGTGAAGACGGGATTTTACTTGCGCACGCCTTATGATTCCTCCTGCGTGTTGTGTGTTGATAAGGTCAAAAAGGTCTACATCAGCAACAGGCTTATTTATATCCAAGGGGCTCGGCCCGCTTCCAATTTAAATCTGTCGTCTGTCCTCTTCGCATCCGCTGCGTCGGCGGCAACATCTTCCTCTCCTGCAAAGGGAACGATAGCAGAGGGTACGGCGATGCCACCGGTGCCGTTTCTCTCGTAGTGCAGGGGAACGACGGCACAGATGACTGGTATTACAGTGTGGCAGTGAAGGGTTCCACCGTGAGTACTGACACGCCGGATACATCGATAGATTATAAAATTATTGAAGGCGCCGACGGAACACACATAATCAATGAAGATGGAAGTTATACGATTCGTGCCAATGGTGATTTTGATAAATTTGTGAATGTTGAGATCGATGGAAAGGTAGTAGACAGCGGGAATTATACAGCCAAGAGCGGTTCTACGATTATTACCTTTAAAGCGGAATATATGAATTCCCTTTACGTTGGAAAACATACAGTTAGGGTCAACTTTACGGACGGCTCGGCAGATACGACTCAGAACATCACAGGATGTTTTGCGACCTCTCAGGACAATTGTTCTGGGAGGTTTTTTTAGTTTATCAGAAGTGAGAACTGAGAACTGTGGTAGAATCTAACCGGGTTCATATGTAATATCATTCAAAAAATCAGAAAACATGGGTGTTGTTTCCTTTATTTATTCCTGTTTTTCCTATACAATATATATATAAAATATATTGTGAGGTTTCGGTATGAGATTTTATGAAATGTTAAATGAATATATTGATCAGATCGGCTGTATGGCAAAGGATATATGTGAAAATTCCGGGATATCTGCGGCCACTCTCAGTCGTTACCGTTCCGGCGAAAGATTGCCCACTCCTGATTCTGATGCTTTTGAGAAACTATGCTTTGCTCTCGCTGATATTGCCTGTGAAAAAGGTATCTCAGGAATAACACAAAACACTGTCCGTGAAAGATTTTTAGCGGCAAAAGATTTTGACTCGGTTGATGTAAAACATCTATTAAAGAATTTCGATACTCTTGTTTCCATGATGAATATTAACATTAACAAACTCTGTCGCTATATCAACTATGATGTTTCCACCGTTTTCCGATTCCGTAACGGTACACGAAAACCGGCAGATCCAAAAAAATTTGCTACCGCTGTTGCCGGGTATATCGTACGGGAATTGGATTCTGCACAAAACAGATCCATTTTATCCGAGCTGCTTTTCTGCAAACCGGAAACACTTTCAGACAGATCCGTTTGCTTTGAAAAGCTGACAGAATGGCTTTTATCAGGAAATGGCGTGCAGGATAATTCTGTTTCGAGTTTTCTGAATAAACTGGATGAATTCAATTTAAACGAATATATTAAATCCATCCATTTTGATGAAATCAAAGTACCTACTGCGCCATTTCAAATACCCATATCAAAAACCTATTTCGGATTACAGGAAATGATGGAGAGTGAGATTGACTTTTTAAAAGCTACCGTGCTATCCAAATCCATGGAGCCGGTCACAATGTACAGTGACATGCCAATGGAAGAAATGGCTAAGAACCCGGATTTTCCTAAAAAATGGATGTTGGGTATGGCAATGATGTTAAAAAAGGGATTGCATCTGAATCAAATTCATAATATAGATCGGTCTTTTAATGAAATGATGTTAGGACTTGAAAGCTGGATTCCGATGTATATGACAGGACTAATATCACCGTATTATTTAAAGAATGTGCAGAACAATGTTTTTTTGCACTTTTTGAAAGTATCAGGAGCTGCTGCCCTTTCTGGCGAAGCAATTTCAGGTTATCATTCAGACGGCAAATACTACCTGACCAAATCAAAAAAGGAAATCGAGTACTATTCCAGGCGTGCAAACGAGCTGCTTAACTGTGCCTTCCCATTGATGGAAATATACCCCATTGACAGAGCAAACGAACTAAATGCTTTTCTAACTTCCGATTCAACACAAATCGGCAAGCGAAGAAGCATCCTTTCAACACATCCGCTTTATACAATGTCTGAGGAGCTTTTGTATTCGATATTGGATCGACACGAACTTACAGCCGGAGAAAGACAGACAATTTTAAACTTTGCCGCTGCTAAACGAAATAGAATCGAGACAATACTGAAAACAAATTGCTTAGAGGATGAAATTTCTGAATCAGCAAAGGATGACTTTACAAGCCACCCTCTGCCGCTCGACCTTTCCGGCAGTTTCTGTGAAAAGGATATTTTCTATACTTATGAAGAATATCTTGCACACATGAAAAGCACAGAGCAATTTGCCAAATATCATCCGAACTATACGCTGAAGAAGACTTCCTCCCATGCCTTCCGCAATTTGCAGATTATCATCCATGAGGGCAAATGGGCTATGATATCCAAAGGCAAAGCTCCTTCGATTCATTTTTTGATTTATCATCCAAAACTGGTCAATGCCATTGAATCCTTTATCCCCCCTGTTGTGGAATAACATTTAATTACATCTGGATAAAATTGTTTGCAAATAAAAAGCACCCTGGAGTCTGTATCTCCAGGGTGCTTTTTATTGTCAAATTTCTTATTCTGCCTTAATCTTCATACTTTCAATTGCATGCATAAATTCAAAGTATGTTGTTTCATCCTCATGTTGATCACCATACGCACTGCTGACATATTCACATACAAAATGATAAGTAATGTCATCGATCACCTCAATATACTCATGTCTGGTAATTGTTGCAGAGCCGTCATATGAAGAATACTTCGCTGTAAATCCTGCCAGTTTCATCCCGGCCACTTCCGTTCCCGAAGCTTCCGGAGGCATTGCAACCCGATTTTGGTACTTCGTTTTAAAAGCATCCATCTGATTTGTCACGAAAGTACCAGGCGAGCCTACCCAACCGATTTCCTCTACGGAGAAAAACGGATAGTTTTCCGTTCCATCCTTACTCATAACGATTTTTTCATCGCTGCTTTGTGCCTTCCATCCGGAAGGATATTCAATCAGTATAGTTCCAGCTATCGCTTCCTGATACAGACTTCCGTTATCATCCTGCTGAACCGTTGGTGTTTCTTCAATCTCCGGCTCCTCTGGGAAAGCATTTTCATCTGTCAGTTTTTTTATCAAATCAAACAGCTTGCCGCTGTTGCTGATGCTGTAATTCTTACCGCCATAGCTCCATATATCCGTTCCCTCAGATGAAGAAATGGATATTAGTATTATTTATGGTTATCCTGCTTTCCGGTTGTACAGGAAATAACGGGAGTGAAGAAGATCTAACCAGATTAAGCGAATTTCCTGACAACAGTTTTGAGATTGCGGCTATAGAAAAAGTTGACTGTTACCTTGGAGGCGGCAGTGTTTGCTCACTTAGTGCTGCTTCACATATTAAAGATATTTATAATGGTCTATTGAGTATATCTGTTGATACAGCTTCTTCCAAGAAGGAACTCTACATCGAAGATGGCGATATTCTCTTTAATTTTATTGATGAAGACGATACAGAACACGGGATAGGTTTTCTGACCAGTGAATATTATTATGACGGAGGAAAGTATTATACAGTGAGAGAAAGACAAAAATTGCTGGATCTGATGAATAAAGCAAGAGACTATTATCAGATGGAGGTAGAAGATGGAGAATAATACGTACAGATGGTCTTATAATTATTCCTTATTTAAAAATCGTGACTGGATTAAGATAATATGCATTATGGTAGCCCTTACCGTCTTTTTTATCTGTTTTGCCCTCTTTCTTGCCGCGCCTCATGATTTTTGGGGCACGCTGACAGAAAATTTCTGGTTGATATGGATGATAGTGGCTATATATGGGCTGTCGGTCCTTATATCTCTTATATGGTATAGAAAGGGCTATGTTTATCAATATGTTCTTGAAAGGGGATGGATTAAAGTCAACAGGAATTATGTGCCGATGTCTCATGAAATGATTGTTGATGAAAGAATAGGTTCACATATCGATCTTAAGACTGTCAGCTATATAAGACTTGATAAAGATACGGATTCCATTTCAATGAGAGGATTTTTTCTTTTAACTACTATCTATGCTGATAAAAACGAAATAGATCATGTTTATCAGCTTATTAAACAAGAGTGTGTAAATTTGAAAGGTGAAAAATGAAAAAGTTATTACTTATGATATTGGCGTGTTGCGTCCTGACGGGGTGTGGTGAAATTTCATCTGTAAGTCAGAATAAAGTGAATGCAGGAGACTTCAAATATCATTACTGAGGGCTGGAATGCAAGGCAGAAGTCTGAAGGCTTTGAGCTTGTAAATGATGATGATTATTCAAAGGAAGTAAGCGAGTATATCAATAAATAGTTTTCCTGTTGTCTAAAGAATCTTTCAAAATAGCTATATCGATATAAGCTTAATATCTAACAACAGTCATGATGAGAATGGCGAAAATCCGGTGAAAGAGGAAGAAATCGTGGAGCATAGAAATACATGTAGATGTGAAGAATGTTAATAAAAAGAATAAGACAAAATCCCGCCTGTTATTCAGACGGGATTTTTTAAGATGTTACGGACATGAAACTTTACCGTGTTTTCAGAAATAAATAGTTTAGCAGATATTTCACCATTAGAAGCCCCTTCTCTTATAAGATTAAGAACTTCAGTTTCTCGTAAAGAAAGTTCATATTTTTGAATAAATGCATTCAGGCGTTCTTCCTGACTTTATCCAGAGTGAAGAAAGCTCGAATGATTCCGTGAAACAGATTCATCAGATATCCGAAAATTAGGATGTACTGTAACTGGTTGGTTAATGTAGATAGGATTATAAATCCAACAAATGATACATCCAGGATAGATAGCCGGTTGCTGTCCAGAGGAAACATAATGCAATAATCAGACTACACTGTAGGTTAGTCTTAAGGGTAGTATGTGGTTTGGGAAGGACATTCAATTCTTC
>SFGN01000077.1 GCA_004556565.1 Lachnospiraceae bacterium
CACGCCGTCATTGATGGCAATGAGACGGACACCTTTCTGTCGGAGGATTTCCATTATCTGACCGACTTTCAGATAGTCACGCCCAAGGCGACTCATGTCCTTTATCAGCAGATATTCCACTCGTCCGGCTTCGACTTCTTTCATCATTGCCAGAAATCCGGGACGGTCAAAGCAAGTGCCACTTATGCCATCGTCCGTAAAATGGACTGGATTCGGGAAGCCCTGAGAACGGGCGTAGTCTTCCAACTGGCTTTTTTGATTGGATATGCTGTTGGATTCGCCCTCTAAGTCATCATCACGGCTTAGTCGCTCATACAGGGCAGTTATCATTCTTGTATTCATGCGATTGTCTCCTTTCTTCGATTATGTAAGGTTGTATGTTTTAGGCGACTTCCTAACCGACTGATTAAGAAGTCTTCTAAAGCATACAGCACCTGCCGCCAGCTTGTATTTCTTATACTGACGTACCGCAAAGTGTTCCGGATTCCTTTTTTCCAGATCCTCAAACAGCATATCCACTGGATTTTTGTAATTCTCGTCATCCTCCCTGGTCTCACTTTCATTCAGAAGGTCGATCAGGGTGTTCATGTTCTTCTCGTCCTCGTCCCCTTCATACCAGATCAGGGCAATCAGTGCCGTGTACAGCAGTTTTTCTGCTTTGACCCAGAAATCCTCGGTTGCCTTTTCCCCTTCCCCTTTGGTGTTGGCGATGATAACCGTCACCAGTTTCAGGATATCCTTTTCGGATTTTAAATAGGCAAACGGATTGTAATGAAGCGATTTAGAGAAGTTAATGGTATTTAGGACCTTGATCACATAAGGCTCATGCACCACCTTCCCGGATTTATCTTTCACAACATTTCCATGCTTGTCTCTCTTTGGCGGTCCTTTGGCTAACATCTTCCCGCATTCTTCGATCAGGGTTCCCTTCGGGTCTGTGATGACCATGGAACAGTTCATCATCATAATAGAGACCTTTACGAAAAACCTTGTTTTTCCACTGCCGGAACCGCCGATGACGCAGATATTTTTATTTCTGGCAAACTTGGGGTTCTTTGGACGGCTCTCCATGGTAATGGATTCCGTTGCCGTCAGCGGAATGTTCATCCAGAAATCATCTGCCATAAATGGTTTGATGTCTTCCGCTGTTCCCCACCTGGCAGAGCCATACTCCACGCCTTTGCGGAGCTTTTTTGCATCTGCCTGTTTCTGCCAGACCAGTATCTTCACAACTGCCGCAATCCCGGCACCCACCAGAACATCCATGTAGTAAAGACTTGGCAGGAACCCGGTCAAAATCCGGTCAGCATGTTCCATGGCATATAATAGTTTGTTTCCCATATCTGCCCCGGGGCTTGCCCGGTACAGGCAGGACGCTCTGTCTGCAAACAAAAAGATGAAGAGGTACGGAAGATTGGTGAGAATAAGCTTTTTCATATCCAAAGCGGACAGCGTAACTCTGGCTTTTGCTTTCAGCTTGTTGGTCAGACCCCCTATCGTGAGTTTTCTCACCGGGATACCTCCTGATGCTTATTCCTTGCTTTGCCCTTCGTCTTCCCTGCAACAATACTCCTGTATGCTGCCAGACGTTTGTGGATGGAAGGGCGGTTCGCCTTTTGGATCTCTTTCTGGGAAAATTCACGGAAAGCTGCGGTGATCGCATCCTGGTCACGTCCCTTAAAGAACACCATATAAACCGGAGGATCTTTGGTCTTATCCTTTTTCAGGGCATAATTGATCCCGTATTTTCTGGCATACCGTTCAAAAGACTTGATGTTCTTGGGTGTGATCTCAATTTTCGTCATCCCGGCATTCTGCTTTGCCAGCTCTTTCACCGTGATTTTCCCCTGTTTCGGCTGATTTTTCTGTGCTTTCTTCTCAGCACTTTTCTGTTTCTGATGCCGCAGGTATGCGGCAATCACTTTTTTCAGCACATCTGCCGTCATTTTTGTGGTACGCACACAAAAAGTCACCGTTTTCTGTGTTACTTCTTCCTGCATGAATTTCCCTCCTTTCAGCGTATTACTTGCTGTCCCAACCTAAGACCATTGGTATCACCCCTTTCATCAAAAAAAGAACCGATCAACCACTGATCAGACTCTGCATCCGACCGAGCTTTTCCGTTCCTTCTTCCCTTCTTTTGTCTGCCCCGCCACAATAGACAGGTACACACATCTCCAATATTCTGCTGTAAATCCGCTTATGGGCTACATCCAGCGCTTCATCTTTCATATCATTCAACCCGAGATTTGTTGTGATGATGAGAGGCTTCATTTTACAGTACCTGCTGTCAATCACGTTATAGATCTGCTCCAGGGCAAACTCTGAATTACGTTCTATCCCCAGATCATCAATAATCAGAAGCGGGTAATCCACCAGATTCTGCACAATCTGGTTTTTATCTGCCTGATAGTTTGTCATTTCATTCAGGATACGTGAGAAGTTCGTCATCATCACCCGCTCCCCCTGTTCCAGAAGGGCATTGGCAATACACCCGGCAAAAAAACTCTTCCCAGTCCCCACCGGACCCATCAGGAGAAGGCCTACATTTTCTTTTTTCATCTTCTCCCAGTTTTTTGTATACTGCCTGGCAATGAGCATCTTATCATTTGACCCATTATCATTTTCAAATCGCCATTCCCAGAACCTCCGGTCTCTAAGTCCTACCGATTTTCTCTGGTAAAGCTCCCTCTGGGCTTCTTCCCTGCGGAGCTGCTCTTCTTTTTCTTTTCTTGCCTGAGCCTCGCAGTCACACAGGCAGCCCACTACACGGTCCCTTCCCATAAAATTAATCCTCAGCTGTTTCCGTTTCCCGCATACACCACACCGGAGGCATCCGTCTTCCCCAAGAAAATCAGCCACATTCCTGCTATCTGTCATAGACTCTCTCCTTCCTCAAAGTCATATCTTCCAGAACCGGTTTTCAGTTCTTCCCTTCCTGCCCAGAGAAGAATCGTTGCGAAATGATCCTGATAGGTTTTTCCAGTGGATTTCATATAAGCTGAAAGCTGGTCAATCATCCTCTGGAAGTCATACGGATACAGTTTCCGCAACTCCCGGTTTTCTTCCACGGAAAGCCGGACATTTCCAAACCGTCCGTACAGACATGTGCTTTCCTTTTCCGAAGAGCGGCTCTTACTCCTGTCAGTATCATTCTTATCAGTCTTATTTATATCAGTATTATTTGTGGCAAAATTTTTGCGTTCCGGACTTCCAATTTTTTGCGTTCCGGACTGCAATTTTTTTGCACTCCGGACTTCCAGATTCTTGCGCTCCGGACAGCAAATTTCTTGCGTTCCAGAAGGATAATAAACTGCCGGTTTTGCCCGGATGCGTTTTACGAAGTTCTTCACATATATCACCGATGGACGGTTGCAGCCCTGTCGGTACCGTTCGATCAGACCGATGCCATGTACACTGTCAAGCTCCCTGAGAAGCTTTGTGACCGTTGTGTGTGACATGTGCAGCACTTCCTGAAGTTCAGCTACCGTGTAGATGATATACACATAACCGTCAGCATCCACCCAGCCATTTTTCTTTGAAAGGTTGATCCTGTCCAGCAGGATGCCATACAGAAGCTTTGCATCCGTGGACAGCCCTTCAAATTCCTTTTCTGTAAACAGTGCCTTGGGAATACGGAAAAATGAAAACTGCTCGGATTCTTCTACCCGGAAGTATTCATAATCCATTTTTTCATCCTCATTATTCCATCTCTTTGTTCTTGAACATATTCAGGTACATGTTGAACACACTCACCAGTTCCTTCAGATAGATTCGTCTGGCACCTTTGTTGCAGGCGTGCATATCTTCGATCCATTCCGGGGAATTTCCGCAGATCACAGCCGTTGTCTCTACGACAGCCATAAATCTCTTCATGGATTCCATCTTGTAAACATGGTTGAAATACTGGCGGATTGCCTCAATTCTATCCGGATCATTTTCCAGTAATTCAATGACACCGAAAGCCAGGTCCATACCAAATTCACTGGCATCATCTTCGATTGCCTCATCATCCAGGTTACCGTTCTCATCACAGTAGCATCTGAATTCCATCGGACTTAAATCTTCCGGATTAAACTCGTCCTCTCCCAGATCAATTGGCGGTACACCATCCTCCAGAGGCCCTCCCTCCGGACAGCCTTCCCTTATAATCTCGATGTAGCCTTTTTTCATAAGGTCATCCACAATTTCCCTGGCAGCTGTCACCATCTTGTCCATGATTTCTTCTGCCTCCTCCGGGCCTACCATTGTCATTAAATCATTGATTGTCATCATAGTCTTTTCCTCCTCATTCATCTTTGAAATATCATTTATATAGAAACGGTTCGGTCTGCCATTGTCTTTAACAACCCGAACCATGTTTCCCATACTTTCCAGTTCCGAAACAGCATAATCCACCCGGTACCTGGTGCTATTCAGATCCCTGATCATTTCACTTTTGGGATAGATCACATACGGTCTCCCTTTCTGGTCAATCCATTTGTTTTGTGCTGCATATCTCAGCCGGTCAAGCATAAGGCTGTATAATACCTTTGCCGTAGTGGATAAAGAGCAATATCTCGCATCCTTAAACAATGCCTTTGGCACCAGCAGGCACTCTACCGGCATATAATCCTGATTACTCATCATGCTTCCCTCCATTCAGATCGACCATTGCCTCTGTTGAGAAAACAGTCAAATCCAGCATTCCCACAAAAATCTGATAATACAGGGAACAAAGCTCTGCATCATCCCTTACCAGATACAAACCTTCCAGTTCTTCTGACAGATGCCTCATGGCATACATGGTCTGGCAGAGTTCATGGACTTTTTCATAGTCCTGTCTTTCCACGTTCTTCTCCAGACGGTCAACAAAACGGCTCCAATCTGTAAAGTTGCTGTCCATTACAATCAGGCACTGGAACAGCTCGGTTGCTTCACAGGCAGCCGCCAATACTACATTTTTGATATTGATGGAACCATTTTCATTTCTCATGTGGTTGATCATGTACTCTTTATTTAACATTACCATTGGCTTATCCTCCTATCGAAATGGCATTTCTTCTTCCATAGATTCCGGGATGTTCAGAAAACCATCCCCTTCCATCGGCTCCGGCATTTTCTCCTGCACTTTTGCACCGGCAAACTCGATACGGTCTGCAAAAAGCTCTGTCGTATATACCTTTTTGCCGGTCTCTTTATTATCGTAACTGCCGGTTACGATTTCACCCTCTACCATTACCTTTGTCCCCTGCACCAGATAATCACGGACAAACTCCGCTTTTTTTGCAAAGGCTTTCACCGGAATGAAACTGACATCGTCTGAGTAATTCCTTCTGACTGCCAGTACAAACTTGGCAATCTTATGAAGACCTTTCTCATTCTGTGTCTCGTTATAGCCCGGATCACGAACCAGTCTTCCGGAAATAATTGCTGTATTCATTACCTCGCATCCTCCTATCCTTTCAGTGTTTTGTAGCACAGCCCGATACATGGACCACACTTGGCATAACAACAGTCGTAACATTCATCCTTTTCCAGTTCCTCCTGTGCCATTTCAGCCTCAAACATACTCATAAGCAGTTCATAGGCAGTTTTTAATTCCAGATATTTCTCTTCTGCTTTCTCCATCTTCCTTTTAAATTCCGGAAGCATCTGGCGAAGAACCGGATGGAAATGTTCTTCTTCATCATCCCAGGCACAGGATGCCATCATGCATCTTGGAAATTTTTCATAACTTCCTGCATAATAAGGGCAATAAGAACAGCCCCTTTCCCGGAACATAACCGGTGTAATAACCGGAAGCTGCCCTCTGATTTCTTTCGTAATCTGTTTGTTCTTGATTCGCTCTCTCATGTTCGTTTTCCTCCGTCTTTTTCTTTATGCAAAAGGGGATTCCCCCTGAATTGCCTGCTTTATCGCACATTTCGCAGCTTTGCTGCTCAATGACCGTTAGCTGTCAAATATGAATCCAAACAAGTTTGGCTTTGTACTTTTCAGCTTTATCGCACAAAAAAAAGCAGGCTTACGAATTTGTTTTTCGCAAGCCTGCCTCAAATCTACTATTCATTATCTTTTTACTATATACCGGATGGTCACATAGACTGCCCTCACAATATAATATGGGATCATAAGGCTTCCCAATAAACCACCCACAATAACACTCAATGCGATCATTCCAACAGTACCCCCAACATCATAGCCTCTGGGGATTAAAATGATACACATTTTATGTATTCCAAACGGAAGCCCTGCAAGGAACAGGAACATAAATAAATCTGTATTCCCGGTCACTCCCATAATCGTTTTTACCATCCAGAGCCAGAATACCATAGCTGCCAGTGGTAACAATGCCTTCTTAATCACATCCACGATTGTCATTTTGAACACGCTCCTTATTGTCTGCCCATTCCTCTAACAATTTAAAAATCACATCTTCTATCTGCTCTTTTGTATAACTCTCCGGGAAAAACATCCGGAGCTTCTTTTCCGGCAGCTTCACCTGTAATTTCTCTGTTTTACCCTGGCAACAAATATTATCAATTTCCGGATATGTCAGTAAATGTTCCTTAGAACACTTCTTCATTTCCTGTGCCTGCTTCATGGATGGAACCATTTCATGGTTACCCATATACTGCAGCAATATATCCTGCTCCTCTTTTTTTAAATATGATAATTCAACAGCAGTATTAAACGGGAGCTGTTTATGATCAGCCATATCCAGAAGAACCGGATGTAATTCCGTCAGATGGATATACCTGAGAATCTGCCGTGTACTATCCTCTGAATTTTGGCTGATATCCTCTGCCGCCAACTTCTTGCCAACTTGGCAAGAAGTTAAATCACTTCGTTTGCCCTGACGTTTCAATGCATCATATTTCATCTTATAGGCAAATGCCTTTTCACTTATTAACAGTTCTTCACGCTGGATGTTTGAGTCAACCATAATCACAGTCGATTCATCATCTGTCAGGTCCTTAATAATAACTGGCATGGTTTTCAAGCCTGCTATCTCACACGCCCTCTTGCGGCGGTGACCTGCTATAATTTCATAACCACCAGTATCCTTTATTCTTACAATACCAGGCACCAAAACTCCATGCGTCTTTACACTCTCAGACAACTCAGCCATTTTGTCATCATCCAGAACCTTAAAAGGATGATTTGAGAAAGGATGCAGATTATCCAGAGCAATCTGTTGGATGCCTGCCTGTTCCTCACTTGTCGTTCCGAACAGGGCATCTAATGACTGTAACGGGATTGGCGTTGATTTCTTTTTACCTGCCATGTTCAAGAACCTCCTCCGTAAAACTCATATATGCTTTCGCAACTTTACCTTTTGGTTCGTATTTAAAAATACTCTGTCCCTCTCTGACCGCTTCTTTCATCCTGACAGAAAATGGAATATAATTGTCAAACACATGAATCTGATTTCCATAGGCATTATGAAGCAATTCCATGTTGTTTCTGGCATCATTTGTATGGACATCCACCATACTGAAAAGGATACCGGCAATCTGCAGTTTCGGGTTAATCTGTCTTCTGACTTTTCCGATTGTCTTCAAGAGCTGCTGCAATCCCTTGATTGGAAGATAGGATGCTTCTACCGGAATCAACACTTCATCCGACGCTGCCAGGGCATTGATGGTGATCATACCCAAGGATGGCATACAATCTATCAAAATTGCATCGTACCGGTCTTTTACCCTGTTTAATATCTGTTTCAGGACAAACTCACGGCTCATTGCATTCACAAGCTGTACTTCTGTTCCTGCCAATCCAATATTGGAACATATAATATCAATACCTTCCTCTGTATGCTGGATAAAGCAGTTCTCCGGAATATCTTCATCACTCAACACCATTTCCATCAGCGTTGTTAATGTTTCATTACTATTATCGCAGTCACGGAATCCAAATCCAGCAGACACATCTGACTGCGGATCAGCATCCACGACTAACACCTTCTTATTCATAAGAGCCAACCCTACACCAAGATTTGCTGCACATGCGGATTTTCCAGTTCCGCCTTTCTGGTTTACTACTGATATAATTTTTGCCATATTCTTTATCACCTTTCTTTGATCTCAAATAAAAAAGAGGACTGAACCAGACAGCCGGAACTAATGTCCGTGCGAGCTAATTCAGTCCTAAAAATAAGTATATTCAGTTATCACCGCTTTCGTGGTATGCAAATCCATATCCAGTGTTCTGGACTTACAATAATTCGTATTCTGGAATGACAGCGCTGCCTCATTTATCCCCTTTTCAGGGAATTAAAAATAAGGACTAAATTAGTGCAACCCCCTGTATTTCCTAGGGTTTTCTAACTTGTCCTTATTATAACTCAATCATGAGGTGTGATTTTCGGAAGCTGAGTTTTATAGATGCGATTGTACTTCTCTACTGCATGCTGAAAGTATTTCTCCCAGTGTAATGCCAGCATTGGTTTTCCATCTTTATCAAACCAAAGAAATCCGGAATAACCATCAATGCTCGGTTCTATCTTCGGTGGCTTCCTATTTGCAAGAATACGTTTGAAACATTCATATACATCATCCTGCATTGGAATCACTCTTCTTCCAGCATAGGTCTTGGTTGAATCAATATAATTCAGCGTTCCTGTTCTTTGAAGCTGATGGTCAATATTGATTGTACGATTCTCTAAATCCACATCCTTTATTGTCAGACCTACAAACTCCGAAATACGCATTCCTGTCTTAAACAGAATATACATACCATCATAATACTTGCTGTAATGCTTATCGTTTTTCACAAAATCAAGAAAAGTTCTTTCTTCTTTTCTCGTTATTGCTTCACGAGTTACGGAATCATTCACAACTACTGTGGCGAGCATAAATTCAAAAGGATTCTTTCTCAAAATGTCGTCGTCCACAGCCATCTGGAATGCTGGTCTCAATACTCCTCTGATAGAATGGATTGCTGAATGAAAGGTCTAATCCCCCAGCTATGCTGGGGAGAATAGGGTAAGTTGGAAACGGTAAGGATATCAATAAAAATCCTCCTATGCTACAATGAAATTGGTGTCGCAAGCCAAATTTCAAGCATAGGAGGAGGTCCAAATGGACAATAAAAGTTTATCACACACTCGTTGGAAATGCCAGTATCATATAGTTTTCATTCCAAAGTACCGAAAGAAAGTACTGTATGGAAAAGTGCGAGAAGATGTAAGAGAGATTCTAAGTACATTATGCAAATACAAAAATGTGGAGATTATTGCAGGTGCAGTATGTGTGGATCATGTGCATCTAAGTGTGGCTATTCCGCCAAAACTCAGTGTGGCGAGTTTTATGGGCTATTTAAAAGGGAAAAGCACATTGATGATTTATGACAGGCATCCAGAATTGCAAAGCAAGTGGGCCAAAGCATTCTGGGCGAGGGGATATTATGTGGAGACAATTGGTAATATCACCGATGAGGCAGTACAAAAATATATAAAAGAGCAGGCAGAAGAATCAAGAAAAGAAGATTCACGTAGTACCGCTTTATAAGCGGACCAGTAATAATGCTTGCGACACCGCCCTTCGGGGCGAGCAGTAACAATGCCCCTTTGGAGGGGCAAAATTAAACCACCAGTTGAACTGGTGGTTGCTAACTTAGCTCTTTCCATCCACCTGTTGAAGTCTGATTAACCATTCCTTGGCATCCGATAATCGTACCTTATCAATTCTCTTAGCTCCAAATGGATCTTTGGTTAGAAGATTGATTACGGTTCCATATCCTGCCCTAGTGGTATGCTCTACTCCAGTTTTCTGGGCGATGTATTTCTTGGTCAACTGCAAGACCGTGTATCCACCACCATCTGGCATAATCATATCATCCAAATCTCTGTTAATGACTTTTTCCTGCTCTCGTAAAGGCGGGTTGTCTCTTTTTCCGGATGGAATCGGATCCGTTGCTACCAATCTCCAGCTGTACACTGATTTACGCTTTCCATTGGCATCAACATATCTGAATTTATAACGTCCATCCGCTTCCTGGCTCTCTCCTGTGCAAAGAATGCGATTCTTTCTATCTCGTCGCTTTTCGCTCATACATATCGTCTCCTTTCCCGAAAATGGAAAGAGCCAAATGATGACTTTACATATAAAACATAGTATGTATCCGACTATGTATTGATAGCATACCACATCTTTGGCTCTTTGACCACTACTATTTTTCATTTTTCTCAGATAACATTCATCTGCTCATCCAAATATCTTTGGAACTGCTCTCTTTTGATCTGAGCACGGTTTCCATTCCACAACACAAAATCTGCATCTGCATGTTCCTGTACAAATTGCTTCAGCTTCTTGTATCCAATCCCGAAATATTCTGATGCTTCATTTAATGTAAGTGTGTACTTCTGCCACCAAGGCAACTGCTGTCTATTTTCTGTACTCATACGGCATTCCCTCCTTCTACCTTCCTAAGTAGGTTCTGCCGAGATTTTTCCGGTAAAAGCCTAGAAAAGTGCAAAAAAATAATGCCTAACGGCATAACCACTAGTATGATGCACCCTAAATACCGTACTGTTTCACTGAGGATGCTTTTTCGAGAGTGCAGTTGTAAAAACGCAGGCGTAGCGGGCTACGCTGAGGCTTTTACAACTGTGCACTAGGCATCACTTCAATTTCAATATGTTATTGTTGACATTTCCATAGTGCCATCGGATGTTCCTTAATTCTTTCCACGATTTCTTCATCATCAAATAATAATTCTGGAACATACTCTTTCGCAATAAAACGGTCCATGTATTCCTGCTCTCGCTCCGTCAGCTGCATCAAATCCGCTATATGATCCTTAGCCTGCTGCTTTCTTTCGTCCAGCTTGAAATTATCTTTCTTACTGAGCACAGGAAATAAATCTCTTCGTATCTTATCAAACTTCAAGGAATCAATGGCCGATGTATCAAAGTCTCGATTTACAGTCTCTGCTGAAATTGTTGCGTAGAATGCAAAGCACTTACGAAACATATCTCTTTCGTCCTCAAACAAATTCTCAGCAATTAGATTTCCCCAGTCATACAAATCTCTTGCAGCAGCTCTGCTAATCAACGCATTTCCTTTTGCTGCAAAAATCTCCATCGGAGCTAGCATAAGGATTTCCATGCCATCATCAAATACTTCCGGAAGAATTCTTCTATGTACCGGCTCCAAAATATGTGCACGCAAGGAATAGTTCAATTCTATCTTAATCATATCTCTATTACCACCGGCATTCTGGTACTGATAATAGAAGGCATCCAAGCTATGCGTAAATCGGGAACCTTTGGAGAGCTGATATCCTTCTGCCTCCATATAATCTTTGATAAGAGTCGTAATCCTCTCCCTGGCCTCTAACATGTCCTCTTTCGTGTCATTTGGTGTGTAGTCCATATCAATATCTACAGACAAACGTGGCAGGTTGAATACAGTCAAATTGATGGCTGTTCCGCCTTTCAAAAGCAGATGTTCCCTTAGATATTCTTCTTCATTGAAATAACGCAGAATTTCTTTCAGGCGCAAGACCTTTTCAAAGGTATCTCTCACAAATCCATGCTGCTGTGCGACACGTCCAATCTCTACTTTATTATATATCGGCATCCATCATCACTCCATTCTTCATAGTTTGTAAATCATCTGGCACTACCAACTTCCAAGTATCATCATAACAACCGCCATCCTGGTCACGTGTAAGATAACGTTTGCTTTTACCAATTTGTTTCTTACACTTTTCAAAGAACGAATCAGACAATCCCATTTGCTCCTTGTGCTGCCATAACAGATATCCCATCTTTTGATACAAGAATTGGTTTTGATAAAGTTCCAAATACTTAAGCAGTCTTTTCTCCTGCATTCGGTGTACACTTTCTATATTCTGTACCACTTCTTCAATGCCTGAAATCTTATCCATATCCTTGATACTATCAACAATGGTGCGTTCCAAGTTAGTTACTGCAACACCTCCGCTATAAGGTAGTTTCTCAATCCCTTCTGAATTTTTTGATGCTACAAAACAATACGTATATCCATCAAATGTAAAATCACGGAAGCTGGTCTCAGAAGACACATACACATCGTAATAAACCTGGTCTGTAATTCCATAATACTCCATAGCCGTATGATGAGACACATAGGATGTTGGTGTAATATGGCTGGCTATCTGAAAACGATTTGCAACCGGTGCACCAGTTTCTCCGCTTATGCAAGTGTACATGTTATTACGAATTTTAGCCACCATGCCTTCTTTCATCAATCGCTTAATCGCAGAACGTGCACTATCCATATTATTATAAAATTCATTTACGTCTTCCATATTGAACACTGGTTTTTTCAATAGTTCAAAATAAAGGTTCATGTCCCACCTCCATTGATTTTATTGTCATTTTAGTTTCGTCACAAACCATTCTGTCATTCTTTTAAACCAATAATACTCCCAAACCTTACGCTTGTCAAGTTTATATTTTTATCATTTTGGTTTTTGCAAAAACTATTATGATGAAAAATCAAACTTCAATCGTTATAAACATAGTATTCTCATCAAAAATCAGTTTCATACCAACAAAAAAACAGGTCTACTGAAGCACTTCCACTCCAATAGACCTTGTTCCTTCTACTTATATTCTCTTTGCATAATCCAAACTAATCCATCCGGCACCACTTTTCAGCTTGCCCCATTTTGTTGCTCCTTCGCCATCCGCTTCTGCAACAATGGTAAACACGCCGATACCTGTATATTTTCCAACCTTATCATAAGCTGTGCTTGGTCCTTTTCTGATATTCGGATTCTTTATGCTGACACGCACACGGTAAGAAACCTTTTTCTGGTCCGGTTCAGATGGTTTTGATGGTGCATACACCACATTACCATTCCAGTCATAAACAGAGTATCCCTCATTCTTATCTGCACATGCCTTTGCATTCTTAAGCACCTTATAAGCACCCTTCTGGCTCTTTGCATCTTCCCAACTCTTACGGACTCTGTACCACTTCTCTGATTCTGCAGCAGTTTCTTTGTCCTCTTCCTGACAACCCATGGCAGCTTTTACATCCTTACGGAATCCATCCATTGTGTAGCTCATACCAAGCTGTCTCCATAGATGTTCTGGATCTCCATGATTGCTTGCAATTCCTCTTTTATGACCTTCCGCGTGACTAATGATGACGCCATCCGCTGTCGGATTCAGATTATATTCTTCACAGAACATGGCAAACAATTCCACCGCCGCTTCATAAGTTCTCTTTGCCACATCTTTTGCAGTCGTCTTATCAGAACAGGTGAATGTAGAACCACCGGTGTATTTAATACAAGCCGGTTCACATATTTCTACACCGATGTGTGTATTGTTACAAGCACCACCTCCATGCCAACCTCTGTGATTCCACGGAAGTGTCTGGTACACCGTACCATCATTGCCATCAATGAATGCATGGACACAGGCATTATCATAATCTGCCCTGTTCCAACTGTTAATAAAAACGGATGCCCTCGGCTGAGGACACCCTACACTATGGAGCATAAGCCCCTTCACTGTAATCTTTTTTCCAGCTTTATAGCACGGATTCTTTGTCAAAATACTCTTAACCAATTTCATTGTCATCACCATCCCCTTCTGCCCTGTCATGGAGCTGTGCCAGGATTGCTTTTAACTTCTCCGGAATTGGTAAGCCCAGATGTGCGGCATTCTCAAGTAAAGACACACCTTCATTGGACAGATAGAAGAAAATCACAGCAGTCCTTAATACTGCACCTGTTCCAATGACCTGTACGTCCAGAAGATTTGCAATGCCTACAAGCATCAAAATCAATACCTTTCTACAAATTCCCTTAAAGCCAACTGCACTGGACAGCTTCTTGTCAGAAACCGCACACATCACTCCTGTGATATAGTCCATCACCATGAACACAACCAGTGCATACAAAAGTCCGTCATATCCGCCTAAAAAGTAGCCGAGCCATCCGCCCACAGCGGAAAATACCAACTGAATCACATTCCAAAACTCTTTCATAATGAAAATCCTTCTTTAAATTTTTGTATAGAAAAAGCGACTGCCACTATGGACAATCGCCTTTCATCAATATTTATTCTGTTTCTTCTGTCAGCGTATAGGTAATCTTCATGGTCTTATCAGTGGTCTTTACCACCGCCGAGGACAAATTGTTAATAGTTGCCAGATATGGTGTGAGCAGATACATAGTATAACTCACTATAAATAACAAACTGTTTGAATATATGTTTTCGCTATGGTATAATTGAACCATCGGAGGTGCCAATTATACCTAATACAATCAAAACTATTTCTTTGACAGATGATGATAAATGTTACTTAAATAAACTGTTAACTCAGAGTACTTTGGAAGTTCGCATTTACCAACGTTAGTAAAACGTTGTCTTAACAAATTTAAAGACAATGGTGTTGAAGCCGCCTTGCATGACAACAAGGGTCGCGGAAGAAAAGCCGAAATCACCGATGATGATATCACTTGGGTAATTAATAAAGCCTGCCAAAAACCGAAGGATTACGGCTATTCTGCTGAATTCTGGTATCCCATGAGTTTTAGAAAATTCATTAACTCAATAGCAGAAACGGAAGGCCATCCCCGTATGGCAACAGTAGCCGAAACAACGCTTCGGAAGATCCTAAGCAATGCAAGAATCAAACCTTTTCAGGTGTCCTATTACTGCGAAAGACGCGATCCTGAGTTTGATGAAAAGATGCATGATGTTCTTGTCATCTACAAGCAGATCGAAATGCAGTTTGACGAGGATGGAAAACTGATTCCCTTTGAGAAAGAGGCCGTACATACCCTTTCTTACGATGAAAAACCCGGAATTCAGGCAATTGCCACTACAGGTGAAGACCGTCCACCTATTCCCAATACAGATAAAAACAGTGGCTATCAGAGGGACTATGAGTATGTCAGATTGGGCACCCTCTCTTTGCTTGCAGCGATTGATTTACTCTCAGGAGAAGCAATTCCATTCGTAAGTGAAACTCACAAAAGTTCTGACTTCGTGACCTTTTTAAAGAAGCTTGATGAAAAATATCCCAAGGGTGACATCATCCGGATTATTCTGGATAATCACTCTGCACATACATCCAAAGAAACACAGGAATATTTGAATACGATTTCTGGACGTTTTGAGTTTGTATTTACCCCCAAACATGGCTCATGGTTAAACATGATTGAAGGTTTTTTCAGTAAAATGACAAAGCAGATGCTGGGTGGAATCCGTGTAGAAACCAAGAAAGAACTCGAGAATAGAATCTACAGATACTTTGACGAAATTAACAAAGAACCAGTTCCCTACAAATGGACTTATAAAATGGATACCATTGATCTTTCTAAAGAAGATATTGATTCCATAGTTTATGAGGTTGTAAATGCAAAAGCTGCTTCAGCAGAAAACAAAACCAAGAAAGCACCGAAACCAATTTCACGAAAGAGAAAGTCTATCCAGAATTAGCA